>NZ_NFLR01000001.1:0-330402 GCF_002161005.1 Alistipes sp. An116 | reverse complement strand
CCCTCCGGAGAGGAGGAGGCCGTGAGGGTGATCGTATCGACGTAGAACTCCTCCTGCTCGATGATCCGGCGCATCAGGCCAGAGATCTTCTCCAGCTCGCGGCCGTTGTCGCCCAGCGTATCCACCACCCGGGTGTCGCCCACAAAGAAGCGGATGTAGTTGCGGTCGCGGACCGTGACATACTTGTCGATCACGCGGATGCGGTAGCGCGGCATCGTATCGACAAAGGAGAGCATCGACGAGACCAGATAGGTCAGCGTATCCGAGGACGGTAGCCGGTAGGCGCTGTCATCCACGGCCTGCACCTTCCCCGTGAGCGTGATGAGCATCTTCTTCGAGGTCTCGTCCGTCGGGACCTCCTGCGAGTAGTAGCAAATGATCGTGCTGCGGTTCTCGACCAGCGAATCGAGCCGCGCATCCTCCGGGTAGGGAAACTTCACGAAGCGCTGGAAGGCCGCCTCCCGCCCCAGCGTATCCGGCCGGAAGCGCCGCACATAGGTCTCATACTGCCAATAGTCGCGCTCCTGCAACAGCGAGAAGCGGCCCCCGCGGATCACGAGATCCTCCAACGGAACGGTTCCGTCGGGTTTGTGCAGCAGGGGCGTGATGACCACGCTGCGGCTGCTGCCCAGCAGCTGCTTCGGAAGCGTAACCACAAAGTCGAGGTGCACACGCCCGTTGCGTTCGGGAACCGCGCGGACCTTCGCCACGACCGTCACCTGCTCGATATGCAGCGACATGACCCGTTCACCGTCGGGCAGCGTATCGACCGGAGCCAGAAAGAAGGGGTTACTGTCGCGCTGGAGCCGCACGACCTGCGGCCGGTAGTCTTGCTGCTGTGCCTGACGCTCCGCGCGGGTCAGTTGCGAGAGGTGCGCCGCGGCACGCTGACGCTCCAGGCGTGTGGCCACCGAGCAGCCCGTCGCGGCACACATCGCGGCGGCAAGCATGCCGCCCAGAATCATTCGTTGTGCTTTCATGGCTAAAACAGATAGGCGAACGACACCTCCAGGCGGGAAGGGGCCAGCGTCCAGCGTCGCGAGTGGTAGATATATTCGTCGTCCCAGTCCGAGACCGTAGGGTCACGTCGGGTGTCCTTCGTATGAAAGAGCCCGAGGCCACCTTCTACGGCCACACTCCACCGTTTGGAGAGCATCCACGAATAGCCGCAGGAGAGACCCGCGCCCCACGCACGTCCGTCGTAGCGCCGCGTGCGGCGGCCGACGAGGTAATTGACATGCGAGAGCTGCGCACCCACAAAGGGGCCGACCTGCGTCTCGTAGAACCAGTAGCGGGCGCCGAGCTGTGCCGCACGAAACGAGGTAGCAAGATTCTCCGTGCGCAGGGGGTTCCAGAACAACGCTCCCTCCAGCGACCAGCGGTCCGTCAGGGCCACCTCGGCGCCGAGGTTCAGCGTTGCCGTACAGGCCGCCAGCGCATTGGCACGCACGGCGAAGATCTGTGCCGCAGCCTTGTGGGGCGAACCCCACAAGGCCATAAGCAGCACCATTAGAATCGGTATGATACGTTTGGTTTTCATGAATTCGTCCATTTTATCCGTTTACTCCTTGACACAGCGGACTCCATGACCGTGTGTTTGAGAGTTTCCGGTGGCTATCTGTACGACACCGCTGTCAAGAACATCTACAGACTTGGCTGTTTGCGCTCCCGATGAGCTCGGGTCACTGGTCCACATCCGGGTCCATGAAGCCGGCACATAATACTGGAGAGTTCCCGACGAGTCCTCCAAATAGCCATTGAAGGGATAGAATGAGGTTGCCGTACCGTTATAATACATATACCATCCCCAGGAGGTAATACCCGACGCCTTCTTGAACACGGTCTTGTCCCATGCACTGGACGCAGGGACTTTCCACCCCGGAGGACAGGGATCGTAAATGGTCTTTTTTCCGGAAGGATAACCCCACAGATAGGGGCTGTAATCAACCAGCCAGGTAGAGAAATAAACCGGATTGCTGCCGGCAGGGTTCGGAGCAGAACCGATAAACGATGTCGGATGTTCCAGACTCCAGGCAATCGAATAGTCGCTCAGCGGATAATTCCCCGTATAGTGACTGTGGACCTCAAATTCATATCCCTGAAGATTCCATGTCGTGGCGGGTGTTTTATTATCGGACTTCCGGTTTTCTTTGGGGTAGATGAAAGGGTCTTTGCGTCCCCACTGGAAATAGAGGCCCTTGCTTACGACATCGGATGTCGCGGTAGACTCCGCACCGAGGTTGCGGTCCATGAAGACGGCTCCCGTCGAGTAGGTCTGGGCCGTATGGAACGGTTCATAATCCACAGCCCAGATATGCCACGACCAGATGCACCGATCCCGGTCGTCAAAGAGGCCGATGACGGCATTGCCATGAGTCGTACCGGTCGAAAAATAGATCCACCCATGATCATATATCGCATAGCGGACAACGCTCCCGAATCCTGTGCCGCTCTCCCAAATCACCCGGGCGGTCGTACCGTTAAGCGCAGAGGCGGTAATTCCCGTTGTAGATTTGCCATTGCCCTTTACACGGGCATTGAATGAATATCCCGTATTGAGTGCTCGCGCAATGTAGCAGTTGGCAGTCCCATTACCATCCAAAGGTGTGTGGCCATCTATTTGGAATCGGGCAAAAATAGAACCCCTATGGGTCGTCGGAACATAATGGTACTCGGCAGCTGACGAGAGGCGTTTCGTAAAAGCCGGATCGGAATACCAGCCAGCGAATTTGTATCCTGCCACAGCCGTAGCCCGAAGCATACACCCATCTCCGTCGCAAAGGACCAACAGGTTTTCCGAAGCACCCGTAAAAGGTTGTGAATACAACTCCCCGTCGGCCGTGACCAATCCTTTGCCGTTGCCATCGGGCATAGTCGTCGTACTGGTATAGACTCCAAGCATGTTGGCATAACGGTGCGTAAAGCGAAATATCTGCTGAAAATCATACTCGTCACGCACCGTAACGGTATAGGTCAGCCGATTGTTCGAAGCATCGTAAACTTGCGGAGCATAGTCGATTCCATAGTTATTGCTGCCATTGGGACGATACAATTGCAGCGTTTGAGAATCCCCAACCTGCTCCCGGTCGACGTAAAGTGCATCGGCATCACCCTCCTCTACCGCAACTTCGCATTCGAGAAGCAGATCGTTATTTGCTCCGTCCACCGTCACAATCAACTCTCTCTGGGAGTCCTGACAGCAATATCCGCCAAAACCCTCCTCTTCGATATCGTCGTGAACCGATACCGTATAGCTGTTCACCCTGGTATCCACCTCATTGTCCCCGAGTATCGTAATATGCAACGTATGGAATGTATTGGGGCGAACATCGAAATTCGTCGTATTGTTCTCGCCCAGATAGACGCGATAGGCCAATACCTTGCCGTTGCGCGTTGCGCGAATCATCAGGAACGTGGCGTATCGCGGCGCATGATCCGGATTTTTCTCCCGTTGATCGGAAATAGAGGGGACCTCGCCCTGCCGATTTTCAAGCATGTAACCGGTCAGCGTGCAGGTCGCAGCCTCCGCTTCGGAGAGTTCCGTCAACGGTCCTTTGGCATAATTCTCCGCTCGATCCGATGGAGAGCCGTCACTAAAGGGATGGGCCTGCTGCGGGAGGTTGCAAAATTGGACCGATTCAAGGTGAATATCCCGGACGGCAGACGCCACGGCTATATTGCAGGCAACCTTGGCCACCTGGCGTGTTACTTCAATCGACAAGCTCTGCGTTGTACCGGAACCTGTCGTGATGGAAAGTTCCTGGCATGTCGTCATCGGAAGCTCTTCGTATGAGCCTTGCCAGTGAATCGCATAATCTTCAAGCTGCGTTTCATCCAGCTCGCCCAGATCTTCACGGGCATTCGCAATAAGATATAGCATATAATCTCCGGGCGGACATTCGAAGCTAAACTGCCGGGAGACAAAATAGCGATGCAAAACCATAGCGCCCTTCTTGGCATACAGATAGAGATTGACATCGCGGATTGCCATCTCGTCCGTCGAACGGGTTAAACCGATCATCGCATCGGGGCGTACGGCTATTTCTACCGTAACGCTGCGAGGCGCAAAGTACTCTTCCGTCGAATCCTTGTGGCAACTGGTTAAAGTCACAAGGGTTGCTGTCAAAAAGAACAGCAGCTGCTGGATTCGTTTCATAACAGTCTGTGTTTGAAAAGTTAGAAAAAGGGTCCCGTCCGACCCCTCGGGGCAAGGCGGGACCCGCAACACTTGGATTAGGCGCCCAGATCAACCGACTGCGTGACGGGAGTCTCCCAGTCGGCAACCGTTACCGACACCTGGCAATCCTGCCCCACAAGGCCCGTTATATTGGCGGCAACCCGGTAGTAGCCGTTGCGGAGGATCTGACCCGCGGCCTTGCCCGTCAGCTCGACCGAATAGGTCACCTCCGAACGGTCATCGCTCGTCGAGCTGCTGCCGTCGCCATCGTAGGTCGCGTTGATCTCCAGCAGCACGCGGCTTCCGGCATCGAGCGTTCCCGTTTCATAGAGGTAGAAGAGGTTGTTGTACTTCGACGAGGCTGTCCCCGGGGTCTGGGTATGCGTGTAGGTCATGGCTCCCGTCGAGGGCTCGCCGGCCACGACAAGCGACTGCGAAGCGGCACGCGAGAGCTTCACCGAATTGATCGTGATCGAGCCGGGATACTTCTCCGAAAACTCCGGGGCGATCGTGGTCTGCAGTGCAATCTTTGCCACCGTGCGTTTCAGCGAGATGCCCACTTGCGTCGAGGTGTTCACCGCACCGACGGTTTTGGTCGTCGAGCCCGACATCACGAAGCCACCCGAGCGCAGCGCCTTGGTCGAGACATCCGCGAAGGTGCCGTTATAGTCTCCGGCCGACTTCTCCACGAGGGCCGTGAGTGCCGACCGAGTCTTGGCCGACGAAGCGTCGTAGTTCGCAACGGCATAGAACGAGCATTCGGTTCCGGCAGCCGACTTCGGGAGCGAGAAGGTCGCCGATTTCGAGGCGAGTTCCGAGACCGTGAAATCGCGGCGCAGGATCAGATCGCCCGAGGTGTTGAACGTAAAGACCGAGAGCGACGAGAGAGTCTTCTCCCACGCCTCGGCCGTGGCCGTGGCATCGAAGAAGGCGCGGGTCTGTGCATCATCCCCCGAAGAGAGAGTGATCGTTACCGAGGCGCCATCGGGGCGAGCCTCCGGAGCGGGGTTAATTATCTCGGTTTCCTTGTTGCACGAAGCAAACAGCGCAGCGGCGAGAGCCGCCATCGCAAAAATTCGGATTTTCATGGTTGTAAGATTTGGAAGGTGATTGAAAGATGGTTATTTGAAGTGTTTCGCAAGAGGTGCCGGGCGTTCAGGGCTCTGGTAGCCCGGCACACCGTTTTCGTCGATCCACCGGCGGATGTCCCGTCGAAGCCGCTCCTTGAGCAGCCGGAATTCGGGACGCTGGGCAAAGTCATCCCCCAGCGGCGTGCGCTCGAAGATCGGAGAACAGATCCTGGTCAGTTTCAGCGCCACCGCCTGACGCTGGCTTTGGGGAATAGCCGGGTAGTCGGTTTCGAGGATCAGATGGACCGTATCGTAGGGCGAGAAGAGTAGCCCGCGGAACAGGATCCGATCGGCAACACGGATCGCCTGGTCGACCGGAACACCGGCTTCAAGGCTTTGGCTGTAACCCTCGAATGCCAATCGGCTGCGCCGCTCGATCATCCGTCGGTAACGGGGCTGCGAAGGGTGCCGCTCCTCGAGAAACTGCCGGAGGCGCTCGCTGAACCACGTTTGATCGGGTCGTTCCATCGTCGTGCGACATTAGCGTTTCCGGCCCCGGCTCGGCGCTTCGGGCGTCGGTTCCTGTTTTTGGGGTTGCTTTTGTTCCTGTCCCTGCTGTTTTGACTGGGAGGCCTGCTGCTCCTGGCGGCGCAGGTTCGTGAAGTCGTAGTCCACACCGTTGGTCCGGGGATTGAGTCGGATAATACATGAGAGCGGCTTGCCGTTGCGCCCGAGAATCGGGCGGGCCTTCTCCTTCGAGCAGTCGAGACCTTCGGGACTCTTCACGGCGGCGAGCTGTCGCTCGTCAAGCTGCTTTGAAAGCGATTCGGGAATGTAGGGTTTGCTGTAACGGTAGTCCGTCATCCGGTATTCGCGCGTCAGGGCATCGAAGCCGACCTTCCCCGAATAGGTGATGTCGCCGTTGCGCATCGTGCACCCCTCGACCTGCACACGGCTTCCCGAGGCGAGGTTCTCCTGCTGGGCATCGGTCAGCCTCACTCCGTTGAAGAAGCGCAATTCGGGGACTTCGCGCCGGGGAACCGTCACGAAGCGGTTGGTCGCCGGGTTCAGCGTCACGTAGCACCACTCCTTTTCGCCCGTATGCGGGTTGGGCATCTCGTAGAGGCGGTCCGGAGTCTTCCCCGACAGCATCTGCTCCTTGTCGCTGGCCGTGAACATCATCCGGAACTCCTCGCGTTCAAACTCCGGGCGGGCCAGGGCGCTTTCGAGCCCGACCTGCACGTCACCGTTCTGGTCGCGGAAGGGACGCAAGGCAAACTCTCCGGCAACGGACAAGTCGCCGACCTTCAGACTGATGTTGTGGAGCTCCGTCGTGGGAAGGCCCAGCTTCATCGCCTCCAGCTCCTTCGGCGTAACGACGACGCCCATCTCCTTCAGCTCCTGCAGGTGCAGATCCTGCGTGTCGAACTTGACCCGTTCGAGCTGGTACGAGGTGACGCGGTGGTCGTTCAAGGCCTTCAATCCCTCCGGGTCCTTCGGGTTGTCGGCCAACCGCAGCAGCGACTGTGCTACCTCGCTGGCCTTGTCAGCCGCGACTTTCAGGAAATGGAACGGCTTGGCATTCTCCTGCGAGAGGAACCCCTTGATGAAGGCGCCCACGGCCGAGCTGTTCCGCAGGTCGAAGAAGGCCGGCTTGTTGGCCGTCAGTGGCGAGGTGGTGATGGCCTTGTACTGGCGGCCCTCCTGCTTGAGCTCCGAGACGGCCTCCACGGCGCCGTTCTGTTCGTTGTAGAGCAGCAGCGTCTCCTTGTAGGTAGGATCGGCCTGCTCCGGGGCCTGGTTGATCGGTTGATTCAGATTCTCTTCGGGCATAATGCAACTGTTTTAAGTGAAACAAAAGGTTGATGCCGCGAATATAAAGAGCTGAATGTCCGTCGCTTCCAATCGTCCTGCACAGGCCGTGCATGGCCGTCAGCCGTGGGTTTTCCGCACGGCGGTTTACTTCTTTTTCTTCGGCAGGAGCCCCGCAAGGTCGGGGTCATTCTCGATGCGGCGGATCTCCCGCTCGACGATTTGAACCACCTCCTCCTTGATGCGGTAGTAGTTCTCGCGGATGATCTCTTCCATGCGGTCCGTGCCCTCCTCGTCGAGGAACGAGGAGATCTGCGGGATGGGAACGAAGCGCCGCTCCTCGGCCTGGATTGCCGCACTGTCCAGCTCGATGCGGGCATGGAAAATCTTCTGAGGCAGGGGCTGGTCGACGTTGTCTGCCACCGAACCGACGAACATCCCCTGCGTGAGGTTCGAAATCTTCGACGGCGGAATCAGCGCGTCGAGCTGCGTGTTGGTCGAATGGGTGATGTTCTCGTTCGAGACGGACTGCGACTCGCGCAGCTGGACGATCTTGCCGAAGCGGTCGGAGAGCGTGCGGGCCGTGTCGCCCACCACCTGTCCCGAGAAGATGTTGCCCACGGTGTTGAAGATCACCTTCGCCTCCTTGTCGCCATAGTCCCGCTCCAACTGCGAGAAGTCCTGAAAGCCCAGGCAAACGGCCACGCGGTTCGAGCGGGCCGTGGCGATGAGGTTGTCCAGCCCCCGGAAGTAGATCGTCGGGAGCTCGTCGATGATGATTGAGGATTTCAGCCGCCCCTTCTTGTTGATTAACCGCACGATGCGCGAATTGTAGAGCCCCAGGGCCGCCGAATAGATATTCTGCCGGTCGGGATTGTTCCCCACGCAGAGGATCTTGGGCGAAGCCGGATTGTTGATGTCCAGCGAGAAGTCGTTGCCCGTCATCACCCAGTAGAGCTGCGGCGAGATCATCCGCGAGAGGGGAATCTTTGCCGAGGCAATCTGCCCCTGCAACTGGTCCTGCGCATTGCCCCGCCAGGCGTCCATGAAGGGCGAGAGGTAGTTTTCGAGTTCGGGATAGGAGGTCAGCACCGGGAAGATCTTCTCATAGGGCTGGTTCAGAAACTCCACGGCGTGTGGGAAGGTGCAGCAGCGGCCTCCGTCGTAGATCTTCAGGTACCAGATGATTGCCGCCAGCAGGATGATTGGCGAATCGACGAAGAAGTCGCCCTGCTTCTGGATCCATGTCTTGTTCAGGTTCAGCATGATGGTATAGGCCGACTCGTAGGCGTCCGAGATGTCGGTCATGAACTCCGGGGCGATCGGATTACAGCGATTCGAACGGCGGGGGTCGTCGAAGTTGATGACGCAGAAGTGCGGCCGCGTCGGGTAGGCATCCAGATGGCGCAGCAGGTGGTTGTAGGCCAGCAGCGACAGGTCGTCGAACTTGAAGTCGTAGATATACATCGCGAACCCCTTCTCGATCTGCTGGCGGATGTAGCTGTTCACCACGGCATAGGACTTGCCCGAGCCGGGGGTTCCCAGCACCATCGTCGCCCGGAAGGGGTTGATGACGTTAATCATCCCCGGCCGCCACTCGCCCCGGTAGTAGTAGCGGGTCGGAAGGTTGACCGAGTATTCGTTTTCGAGCAGACGCGCCTCCTGCTCGAAGCTCTCGTTGTCGTCGTTGAAGGGGTCGCGGGCGAGGGTTGTATGCAGCAGGCGGCGGACCCACACCCCGGCGGTCAGCAACGCAAGGTAGCCGCCCAGCAGGGTCAGCACATAACTCCAGAAGCGGACCTCCAGCCCCGCGGGAAGGCTCCGCAGCGGATCGTTGCCGAAGAGCAGGAAGAAACCGGTCAGCGCCAGGAGAAGGATTTGCCGCTTCGAGGGTTTCCCGTCCCGCACGCTGCGTGTGCCGTAGCACCCCAGCACCAGAAAGAAAAGGGCGCAGAATTTCGTGATGGATGACCAGGTGAAGATCCCGGTCGACTGTTGAAGGTTCCAGAAGATTCGGTCCACGACGGGAGCGGTCAGCGCGTGGTGTGCGAACCAGTCGTAACAGAACCAGTAACTGTTCAGACCCAGAAACACGATTCCAAGGGCCCGGGCAAACTGGACGATCTTCTCCAATGCCCGCAAATCATCCTCCTGCTGCATACTTGTCGGTTTAAGGGCGACAAGATAACGGAGGGAAAGACATACTGTTCATGCGGACCGCCTGGGGCCGCGGATGGCCGACTAGGAGGGTGCTTACTACCCTCTCCTACAAAAATCCCGGACGGTCGAACGACCACCCGGGAAGAAAAGGTTTACTTTTGGCTTAACTCAACCAGCGTGCCCCGCAGCGTATCAAGGAAGTGGGTCAAGCGGTTCTTGCGATTCAGGACGGCCCAGCGGCAGTTGTCCGGATTCTTGAAACTCGTATTGCAAAGCGCCTCAAACTCGCGCGTAATCTGCATGAAGGTGGCCGGAGAGTCGTCCTGCTGGCAGAAGAAGCCTACGGCCGACAAGGCGGCAATCACCTCCATCAAGTCGGAATTGGTGAAGCGTTTCGAGATTTTCAGCGGCGAGTGACGCCGTTGCGTGGCAATCTCCCGGATTCCCGGGTATTTCAGTTGGAGGTATATCATCTGCTTCTCGAAGTCCACCAAAGTGAGTGATGAACGGATTAACATGTATTGCAGAGAGGCCGAATCGTTGTAGTTTTCCAGCAGTTGAACCAAAGTCTCGCGAATCCGGGCCAACAGCTGCAACGAGTCCAGCCTTGAACACCCATCCTGTTTGGATATTTGTTGGATGCGTTCTGCAAAACAATTGTACGTGTGCTGAATATTTTGACGGGAATGGCACATCTCCTCAATCAGCATAATCAACTCGGGCCCACGGTCTTTTACCTCTTGTACCGGCATAACTACTTTGGTTTAGTTCTGAGGCAAAATTCAGTATTTCCAAAATAAAAAAGAATACATATGGACAGACATATGTATTCTTTTTATTTCTATCTTGCTGATTATGAACGATTATTTTCTTCATAATTCCGCAAGGCAAATCGAAGGGCGTCTGTAAATCGGGTTATGTGAATTTTTCGGTTCAAAACCCTTCGCTTAATATCTTGCGGATCACCCAATTTAACATTTAACATCTTCTCAAAAACAATAACGATTTGATTAAACGATGCCTCCGAGCCGTCCGCTAACACAATGGGATTGGGGCCCAAAAGATTGATTCCGCATAATAACTCGGCAAGACAGATTGCCGGATACTTTTTCGACCAATAGAGAGGTGAAGAAATGACGTCGTCACAGGAGACAAATTGTTCGGGATATTTGAAATTCCAGTATAAAATCTTGTTTTCTGCCTTAATTAACTGTTCTGCTTTAATAGCATAGGTCATCATATATTCGGGCATACCTGTTGCTTTCATCTGTTTACAGATAGCTTGCACCTCTATTTGTGTATAATTCAATATGCGAAGTGCATTTTTTTTATCTGCCCTATCGCATACCGACGCAACAACAAGCGCAAAATCCTGAAATATGTTTTCCAGTTGATCCCGTTCGGGAACGTTGTGCCGGGTTGTTTTCAATAATGTCTGAATAAATGGGGTTTTGATTAAAATATCCATATATGTTTCTTGACAGCATGTACATATGGCAATAACACAAACTACACCTGCTCATTTTTTCCTAATGAGCACATGTACACAAAGAGTTTACGACAGATTACGCCTGCCGAGTCAGAATACTTGCTGGAAATTTATACTAACCGAATGCGACAAAGGTAGCGATTATTTACTTACAGCCAAATCGCCGCGAAACTTTTTTGAATAGACTGTCACTTGGAATCTTGCGGGAAAGTTATTGGAGCAAAGAAATCACTGAGAGACAGGGCATAGAAGGTACAGAAACGTGCAATGGATTCCAGAGACGGAGATTTCTGCATACTTTCATAATCCCAAATTTTCAGATGCGTATTGTGAGCCAGAAATTCCTGGGTATGTCCATTTTGCTCACGAATTTCGCGCATCCGACGAGCAATGGCCTCTACCAGTATGGGATTTGTGCGTTTCAGACCTCTATTTTTTTGCAAAAGAAAAATTTTTTCAATCTTTTTAGTTCCCCTATAAAGGGGAAATCCAAGGATTTTATATCTTTGCAAAAAGGAATATGAAAATAAATGTTATCTTTGCATAAAAGAAAGTCGGCTTGTCCGATTAGATAATGGCATAATAGAGTAAACAACTCTATACCTTAATACAAACTTTGGGAGCCTCGCAAGAGGTTGTTTAATCTGGGTATAATAGTTGTCAGTCTCGGTTATGTCCTGCTCGTTATGAGCAGGGCTGGCTGGGGCGTAGGACGACTTCCAGATTAAGGTTCCCAAGGCCTGTATTAAGGAGTTGACACCGCGCCTCTTTTTTATAGATACCTTATCATAAAAAATAGCGCAAAGAAAAACGACCTGTTTGACAGCAACAGGTCGTTGGCGGCACCTACAGGTTATAGTTAACAATGAATAAATTACGCTTACATTGCGCAATGATCTGAAGGTGTCGCCATTTTAGAACACAATATGGGTCTAAATAAGAATAGGCCATGGTGTGATAAAATATTTTTTATTTTTACAACGTTCTTTCACCATAAGAAAAGTTGTCAGCAAAACCCATTAGCCGATACAATTTCCCGATTTCGGACAACAGAAGCTGACAACTTTTCTTTTTGATACAAAAACGGGTACTCTCCACAAGGAAGAATACCCGCGCCGAATTACTTGATTTCCCGATTTCGGACAACAGGAACAGATTCCCTCAAAAGAAATTATTGGGCATTCACTTCATCCATGGTGATCTCGTATCCGGTCGACACGAAAGTCCAATCCTGCGGACGGTTACCGTTCTCGCAAGTAACGGTCTCACCCCAGGCTGCATCGGCAATCGCATTGAATAACGGTAATTGATTCCTCTCGGAAAGCGTACGCAGATTGAAGTGCATGATCGCACCGTAACCGGCATTGGTCAGATTCGTGGTTTGTGACTTATAAGAAAGAATCAGAAGAGAATTAATCATATTACCCAAATTGATCGACAGCGGTGCATAACGCTCCTTGGTTACGCCGGAAATACCGATCGAAGTGTTGTAGCCGAAATCGGTATAGGCATAGTCGATTTGGGCACCGTCCGTCGCATCGATCTGCGAAGAGCCTACATTGCCATACTGGAATACGGTGATGAGCTTCCCGGGGATCAAAGCGCGCAGTTTGGTGATGATGTCGCCGAACGAACCGCTGATGAGCGGCGTCGAGTAGTTGGCATATTCGTCATCGAACCCGATACCGTCCAGACCGTATTTCTCCACGGCATGGGCCAGAATCTTGGCGAACTGCGTGGTCTGGGTATCGTTCATGTTGGCGACACCGATGCCCTGCCAGTCGCCCAGCACGGTCAGCACCACCTTGATGCCTTTGGCCTGCAACCCCTGAACATACGTTGCGGCGCCTCCGTTTTCGAGCAGGTTGGTCATCTTGTCGTTCAGGTAGAGCGTAGGCTCTTCTACACCATTCACCGTCCGTTTGTGAATGTTCGAAGCGAAAAATTCCACAATATCGGCATAAGCCGAACCGTCGGAAAGTACATAATCCCCGGCATTAAGCGGGTTCACATCGTTGGTTTCGACATAAATAGCGACCTTCGGGGTTTTGTCGCCATAGGCACGGGTTTTGGCCGCGGCTTGCTGCGCGTCATCCATTGCCGGTTCATCCGCCTGTTGGCAGGAGAACATCATACCGGCACCCACCACGAGGGCTGCCATCAGTTTCAAAGTCTTTTTCATAATGTAATTACGGTTAGTTTGTTAAAAAATAGGATTGATTGTGGCTCCGGTTAAAGAGCCGAAAGAGAGTGACGGAAGTCTTATCTGTTGTCCGGAAATTCGTTTATTACCAATCCTTTTTCCATTTTCCATAATTAAAAACGCCTCCTCCCAAGTTAGACAATTGGGTTTTGTCGAACGTATACATACACCCGTTCATCATATCATATAACATGCTTGTCGGGTCAAGCGCCAAAAGTGCCGCTGCCAAATTTATATCCCAAGACGTTTCATAGCCGTCTTGGAGGTTGGTTCTCAAATCCTCGAAAACCATAATATTGTTCGGCCGATATGAATTCATAATCCAAGGCATGAAGTTCATTAGTGCGTCACCATACGCCATGCCGTCTTCTGCTAAAACCCAAGCCAGATTAAGGCAGCCGAATTGGGACGGATCGAGTCCGGCAATCGGCTTTTGTGTATAGTCCGATACATAACTCTCGTCCGGATGCCACGGATCAAGCAATTGTGGGTCAGCGCCATTGCTATTGTAGCCCGACCAAGCATAGTCGATATAGTCACCGACGGCGATACCACCCGTCGCTTCCGTATCCCAGAATGTTTCGGTCGGCTCCTCGTAAACGGTCAGCGTCAACAACTTGTCCGAGCCGAGCGCTTCGCGCAGGGCCTTGATGAGTTTCGGGTAAGAAGTCGTGTTCACGGCCGGCATTCCCTCCTTGCCGTAACCGGCATTGCGGTCCCAAAGATTCACGCCATCCAGTTCAAACTGTTCGATAACGGTTTTCACCTGTGCCGTGAAGTCGGCGATTTGCCCGTCGGACATATTGCAGAATCCGAGCCCCGTCCCACCGCCTTCGATCGAGATGCAGACCTTGCGGCCGACCTCCTGCAACGGACGGATGTATTTCACGGCATGATCGAGTACGTAGGTCATGTCCGAGCCCAGATCGAGTTTCGCACGGCCTGTCACAGCGTCATACGTTACCGTCACAATTCGCAGATTGATGATATTGCCGATGGTTTTGTACCAAATGGGATTCATCATCATATCCGTCTTGGAAAGCAAATAGTCCTGAGCGATCAGCGGCTGGTATTCGCTCGTATTGACATAGAACACGAAGAAAAAGTCGCTGCCGTCGTGCAGTTCGTTGTCGCCGGGCTGGGGCTGGCGGATCGTAATGTCATAGTATAGGGTCTTGTTTTCATCCGGGGTATCCTGCGCTGCAACCGTAAGAGGCAAAAGATATTTGCCGGCCTCCAGTCCATCGGACGAGATACGGACCCGTTTGACGGCCGAGCGTTGGCCTTCGGCCGTCAAATCGAGAGTTTTGCCATCGGGAAAATCGTAATTCGTTTCCGGAAGCAGGGTGCGTTCAACCTCTTCGGCAGCATTGTAATCGTTAAGCAAAGAGGGATCAATCCAAACATCGAGCGAAAATCCTGTGGATGTCGGCTGTGTCTGCTGGAAATAGAAATCCCGCGTAACGAATCCACCGCCTTGGGTCAGCAGAATGTCCACTGTATTATCGGCAGAGGCATTGCTCCGCAACATGCCGTAGGTCGATTCGATAGCCTCCTTATCGGGCAGTTTACCGCCATTTTGCTCTACGGTATCCGTCTCGCAGGCCGTGAAGCCTGCAAGAACGGTCGCCGCAAGGAGCATCGCTCCTATCGTTCTGAATAGCTTGTAATTCGTTTTCATGGTTTACTCCTCCGTTTCGTTGATTTTCGGAATTTCGATGCCCGAAGGCCATACAATATCGGTTTCGGCCACGCCGTCGTTGCCATACATCGAGTAGTCCTTGACGGTGTTGCCTGCCCCCTCGTTGAACTTCCAGTAGCCCAGCAGTGTCGGGTTGTCGGCCGGGTTCTCGACATTGTACATGTTCTCCCAGATCTGCTCGGGCGTCCGTGCCACGGACCAGACGCGCGCCTCGGCAATCTTGCCGTTCAGCGGACGTTTCTCGTCGTAGGACTTACCGATAAAGAACTGGTAGGCGTCACCCAATTTGTTATAACCTGTGTCTTCAGTCTCATATTGCGGTTTTTCAGTCTCCGAAGCAGAGTTCCACAAGTCATACAAGGCACGCATTGCCAGATTGATCTGATTCTTCTTGCTCGGTGACGAGATACCGACACCGGTCTCCTCGCTCTGGATTTGGCCGTCGACATAGACGCGCACGGTCCGGGTCGTCTGGTCGTAGGTGCAGGCTACATGATACCAACGACCGGCTTCGAGGTTCTTCGTGGCGTCCTTGCCCGGGAACTTGCCGAACTGCGAGCCGCTGCCCGAGCCGTCGAACTGCAGCTGCTGCCGCTCGAAGTTCGTGTCGCCGATGCGCAGTAGCAGGTACTGCTCGACGCCCATCACCGAGGAGATGTTTACCGGCAGATCCTCCGAATCCTTCGTGGCAAACTCGTCGATATAGATCAGCGCCTCGTAGGTCATGGCCGTGAGGCCGTTCCACGCGCTGCTGTTGGCGCCGTACTTGTCCAAGGTCGGGAAGTTGATCCAGTTGCCCTCGCCGAGCTGTGCCGCCACGGTGATGGCCGAGGAGCGTTTTACCACGTACCAGGCCACGTCCGAGCCGCCCAATACGTCAATCGAGGCGCCGCTGATGCGCACCGGAACCAAATACGTCGCGTCGATCGGAAGGGCCCCGGTCTGCTCCTCGCCCTCGCCCATGAGCTCGTGGAGTTGCAGGGTGATGGCTTCGGAGGTCGTGCGCCCCGCGGGGATGGTCGCGGTTTCGGTCGAAAGCGTGTAGTATTTTGCGTCGAGCATCGGCCACTGCGTGCCGTAGCGGGCGTTGTAGTCCGCCACAAGCGACGGGTCGACCGCGAGCGAGACCTGCACGTCGCCATCGGCCGGATAGGCCAGCGCCGCCTGCAGCGTACAGTCGTAGGTCGCGCGATTGTTGCTGAACGTCGCAAGCTGCACGGGGCTCGTCTGCGAGACATTGAGGTAGACCACATTGTCGAACTTGTGGTCGTCGGCATCGTACCGCTCGCAGGCCGTCAGCGCCCCGAGCAGCACAAAAAGCGTTATGATAGATCGTTTCATGGCTCTCTTATTTGGAAGGGTTCAACGTCTGGATGGCCTCGCGGATCGTGCTGTAGTTCCGGTCGGCGTGGTAGTAGTCTCCGGCGATGTTGTAGGCCGCAAAGCCCGCCAGCGGGCCGTACTCCACCACGCAGCGTGCCATCAGCGCCACGGCGGCATACTCCGTGCGGTCGGCGTCCTGCAGCGGCGCGTCAATCTCGGCGGCCAGCAGCAGCCTATCGGCCGCAATGCCCGCATAGCCCGTGGCATTGAGCACCTGCAGCCGTACGTCGGTGGTGTTTTCGGCCTTTTCGGTATCGAGGACCACATAGTCGAGCTTCGCGCGGTCGGCGGCAGCCACCGACAGGGGGTTGCCCTCGAAGACGAGCAGCTGGCCCTCCGTCTTCGCGGCCGAGAGCGTCGCGACGAGCGTGGCCGTGGCTGCAGCGTCGAGCGGATCCGCGGTGAACGAATAGCCGTCCAGACCGTTCGCCGCGACGGAGGCAATCACGCCGTCGAGGTAGGCTTTGAGGGCCGCCTCGGTGGAAAATTCCGCCTTGCGCGCGGCGTAGTCCACCTGGTAGAGGACCCGCGTCCCCTTTTCGCGCATCACGGCCATGTCTTCGGCGTCATAGGCCGAGAAGTTGTCGGCGTTGGTGAGCGTCACGATGTCGAGCGAATCGGGCAGGCAGCGCATGAAGTCCTGCTCGCTCGCGGCCGGCGAGGGCGAATTGTGGAGCCGGGCATACGAAAGGTAGTGTTCCGATGCCTTGTAGGCCCGCAGCGCCGCCATGTAGTCGGCCCACAACGCCGGGTCCTGCTCCCACGGTTTGAGAACCGTGTTGTCGATGTTCTCCGTCTCGGTCCAGTCGCTGCACGAGGCCCCGAGCAGCAACACAACGACCGGAAGGATCAGTCGGTATATGCTTGTCTGTTTCATATCGGTCAGTTGTTATAGGGTTTGCAGTCCCACCATACGCGCGTACCCATCTGGTCGCCCGTGCGGTTGCCGTTCTTCTGTTCGGCATTGAGCGTCTGGATCGCCGCCTGCAGGTTCGTGTTGTTCTGCTGGTACTCCTCCACCGGGTAGGGAAGCCGCCGCGCACCCTGCGCCACGTCGACCCCGCCACCCGACTTGTCGGCCACCACAGGCAGCAGCCGCGGATAGCCCGTGCGGCGGTGTTCGGACCACGCCTCGACGCCCAGCGGGAAGATGGCGATCCACTTCTGCGTGATGATGCGCTCGAGGTTCGCCTCGAAGTTGTCAGCTCCCGGGGTCCAGGCAATTGTCACGGTGCTCTGCGCCGCGGTGCTGTACGAGCCCAGCGGGTCGGTGTAGGCCGCCGGGCGGCTCGTGGCATCGGCCACATAGGCGTCGGCACCGCTCGCGCCCCGCTCCTCGAACGAAAGGCGGATGGCCTGCTCGTAGAGCTCGCGGGCCGTCTCCTCCGAGCCCCAGCGCAGTTCGTATTCGGCGCGCAGGAACGTCGCCTCCGCGGCGTTGAACCACAGGTAGGGGGTCGTCGACTCGACAATCAGGTTCGAATACTTCGTCATGGCCGTCGACTTGCCCGCCACGTCGATGCCGATGCGGATGCCGACGTAGTTGCCCGCGTCGTTCGGCAGGAACATCTTCTCCACACGCGGGTCGTTGTAGCCCGTCATGTAGCAGAGGATGTCGGCACCCACGCGGTGGTCGCCCCAGTCGTTGTAGATGAGCGTCGTGCGGTTCTCCGCGGCATGCATCGCCGCGTTGTCGGCATTCGACGTGATGACGCCCCCGGCAATCGCTTCGGCGGCCTTCGTCTTTGCCAGCTCGGGCTTCACCTCCGTCAGGCGCATCGCCATGCGAAGCTTCAGCGAGTTGGCATACTTCAACCATTGCGCGATGTTGCCGGAGTAGACCCCGTCGTAGCGGCTCCACGCATCGGACGAGAGGGTTGTGTTGCGGCCCAGCGTCGCGATGGCCTCGTCCAGCTCCTCGAACATCTTCGTATAGACCGCCTCCTGCGAGTCATACTCCACGTAGACCGATTCGTTGCTTTCGAGCTTCGAGTAGGGAATCGGACCGTAGGAGTCCGTCACCCGCTGCATGATTGCCACGCGCAGCAGCCGCGCAAAGGCGATGGCCACCTCATCGTCCGTACCGCCGACAATCCCCTTGTAGGGGGTGTAGGTTTCGGTGATGACATTGGCGAAGGGCCACTTGCGCCAGTCGGCCGAGGGGTTGTAGGTCTCGAACTTCGTCTGCCACGTATCGACCGTGGCGCCGATATAGCCCGCGAACGGCCCGCCCGTCAGCGACTCGTTGAACTGGTACATGTGCTCCTCGACGGGAATCACCAGGCCCTGCAGCGTGCGGACCTTCGTACCCGTCTTGTAGTTCAGGGCCTCCATCTGCTCCTCGGTCACCTGGTTCGGGTTGCGGTTGATATCCTCGAAATCACCCGTACAGGAGGCCAGTGCCAGCAGTGCGGCCGCCAGAAGCAGCCGGCCCGTTGTTGTCGTTATCTTTTTCATGCCCGTAGTCGTTTAGAATTGGAATTTGACACTGAAGCCGAGGCTCCTGAGCGACGGCATCATGAAGTAGTCGATGCCCTGGTAGTTCAGCCCCGTCGAGGCCACGGCCTCGGGGTCGAACGGCGCCTTGCAGTAGATCATCCAGAGGTTGCGCCCCACGAACGAGACGGTCATCCGCATCCGGTCGCGGAACCACTTCGACGGCAGCGTGTAGCCCAGCGAGAGCTCCTGCAGCCGGAAGTTCGTCGCCGAATAGGTGTAGTACTGCGGCAGGCCCGACTGCGAACCGATGGCCTGGTACCACTTTTGCGCGTCGACCAGCTCGCGGCCGTTGATCAGAACGCCTCCGGCGTCGCGCGCCGCGGCCGAAGCCTCCGAAACGCCGTACAGGTCGAGGTTGGCCTGTGTGGCCGAGTAGCAGATGCCGCCGATGCGGGCCGTGAAGAGCAGGCCGAGATTCACGCCCTTCCACGAAAAGTCGTTGCGCCACGCCAGCGTATGGTCCGGGAAGACCGAACCCAGGTAGATGTCGTCCCCCTCGTCCGTCAGCAGCAGGTTGCCGCTCTTGTCCACCTCGATGTAGCCGTTGTCGTTGAAGCGCAGGTTCGACGTCGTATAGAGGTCGCCCAGCGTGCCGCCCTCCTTGAGGATGTACTTCGCCTTGCCAAGCCCCTTGATGTCGAGCTTCTCAAGATTCAGCGGTTCCCCCGTGATGGGGTTCACGGCATTGGCCGCCAGTTCGATAATCTCGTTGCGGTTCCACGAATAGGTGAAGTTCGTCGCCCAGCGGAAATCCCGCCACGTGTTGTCATACCCCGCCGAGAGCTCGACACCCGTATTGCGGACGTGGCCCGTCTGCAGGTAAATCGTCGTATAGGAGGACGAAGGCGGCAGCGAGGGGTCGAAGGTCTGGTTCTTCGTATCGGCCCGGTACCACGATGCCGAGAGGCTCAGGTGGCGCCACAGCCGCGCGTCCACGCCCACCTCGTAGGTGGTCGTGCGCTCGGGCTTCAGATCCCCGATCGGATAGTGCGTCTTGTCCTTCCAGACCCGGTTCGTGGCGTCGTACTCGTAGGTCGGGATCGTCAGGTAGCGAGGAAAGGGCATACCCACCGAGGCGATCGAGCCGCGGAGCTTCAGGTAGCTCAACGCTCCGCCCAGGTCCCAGAGCGAGGTGGGCACCCACGACAATCCGATCGACGGGTAGAAGAACGACGAGGAGGAGGAGCCGGCGATCTGCGAGGCCCAGTCGTTGCGCCCCGTGACGGTCAAATAGAGCATCTGCTTCCACCCCACCTCCACCGAGGCGAACAGGGACTGCGTCTGGTCGTGCCAGCCGGTCTTCTCGGCCCGCTTCTTCGTGTCGTCCAGATCGAAGACGTTGAAGACGTTCGGAAGGCCGTTCTCCTGGATCGGACCGCGGTACGAGAGCTCGTCGCTCTTGACGTTGTTGATCGAGGCGCCGATGTTGGCCTGCAGCGACCAGTCGTCGCCGAACGTCTTGTTGATGTTGGCCATCACGTCGGCATAGGTCTGCGAATCGTAGGTCCGCGCCTCGGTGTAGTGGCCGTTCCGGCCGCCGTCCGTAATGGTCGTGTTCGACGAGGCATAGAGCTTCTGCGTGTAGAGCGAGTTCATGTTGTCGATCCTTACGCGCCCCGTGACATTCAGCCACGGCAGGATGTCATACGAGGCCGAGAGCGAGAGCATGTAGCGCTTCTTGTCCGTATTGCGCAGGTTGCGGTAGGCGATCCAGTAAGGGTTCTGCATGCGCAGATCACCACCCTCCATGTCCGACGACCAGAACTGCTCCATGAGCTTCGTACCCTCGTTGTAGCGCTCGAAGCGGCGGTAGAGGTCGAAGTTCTCGCCCCGCGGGAAGAGGTAGGCCGAGACCAGCGGGTTCGAGTAGACACCCTGGTTGGTCATGTTCTGGTCCTGCTGGTAGATGTAGCTCGCCGAGGCGTCGATCCGCAGCTTGTCCTTCAGAAAAAAGCTGGTGTTGCGGAAGGTGAAGTTGTAGCGGTCGTATTCGTTGTTGGGAATGATCCCGTCGGAATTGACCGCCGCGGCCGAAAAGTAGGTCTGGTTGCGGTCCGTGCCGCCCGAGAGGGTGAAGGCGTTCGTGTAGACGTGTCCCGTCTCGAAAAAGTCATTGGGCGTGTAGCCGTAGCGGGCCGACGGGGCGAGTCGCTCGCCCCAGCTGTAGATGTTCGACCCGCTGCGCACGCCGTTCAGCCCCGTGCCGTAGCGGTTCTGGAATTCCGGCAGCACAAAGGGATTCAGGAACTCCGTGTTGCTCGTAAGGGTCACCTTCAGCGCTCCGGCCTCGCCCTTCTTCGTCGTGATCATCACGGCGCCGTTCGCCGCCTCCGAACCGTAGAGGGCCGCGGCCGCAGCACCCGTCAGCACCGAGATCGACTCGATGTCCTCAGGGTTGATGTCGGCAATGGCCTCCGTCGCGCCGCGCGAATCGAACTCCGTGCCGCCTCCGCCGCCGAAATTGTACATCGGGATACCGTCAATGACGTACAGCGCGTTCGACGACTGCGAGATGGACTTGTTACCGCGCAGGACGACCTTCGTGGCGCCGCCCACGCCCGACGACGAGGCATTGATCGTCACGCCAGCCACCTTGCCCGAGAGCGAATTCATGAAGTTGGCATCCTTGACCAGCGTGATGTCCGAGGCCGCAACCTGCTGCACGTTGTACGAAAGGGCCTTCTCCTGGCGCTTGATTCCGAGGGCCGTCACAACCACCTGCTCGATTTCGGACGAGGACTCCTGCAGGGTCACCTCGAACGACGTGCGCGAGCCGACCGGCACGGCGGCCGTCTCATAGCCCAGGTAGCTCACCTCGAGTGTCTGCGAGGCGGCCGGGGAGGGCACCTCCAGCGCAAAGCGCCCTTCCGTATCGGTCGAGACACCCACGGTCGTGCCCCGCACGATGACCGAGGCGCCGACGATAGGCTGCCCCGAGGCGTCGGTCACACGTCCCGTGACCGACACCGCACGGCTCTGCGGAGCGGCCGGACGGCGTGTCAGCAGGATATTGGTCCCTTCGACCGTGTAGACGATGTCCGTCCCGCGGAACATCTCGTCAAGGACTTTTTTCAGGGGTTCGTTTTCGGCATGCACCGTAACCAGAAGGCCGGTATTCACATCATCGTCAATGCCGAAAAGATAACGAGTCTGTCGTTCGATGGCGCTGATCACCTGTTCCATCTTCACCTTGTTTCCCCGAATTGTCACCCGCGCATTCTGTGCATGAACAGCGGATAGAGGGAATAGCAAGGCCGGAACGAACAAAAGAATAGACAGACGGATTTGCTGAATAATCTTTTTATTCATACATTTGTGAGTTAAGGTTCAAATAAAAATCGGTTAGTATTTTGATTGAACTGCGGCCTGCGGGTGGTGCAACACCTGCAGGCTTTTTTATGTCAATCAAAAAAGGCAGATCAGGTTCTATATAAATTTCATAGGCAGTTCGGTTTTGGCATTTGACATAAATGAATAAATTACGCTGTCTTATTTAATAATGATCTTATTTTCGAGATCGTTGTATTCATAGGTAAAATCCGACGAGCGCTGCAGGATGCGAAGGATGTGGTCTAAACCTTCCGATGTGCGGATTTTCAGCCGTTTGTATCTAACATCAGGCAATCTGGTTCTTTGAATTTCGATATCAACGTCGAAATACCTCCTTAATTTGTCAACGATCTGCTCAAAATTGTCGCCGCTGAACGAGATGATGCCGTCGGTCCAGAGATAATTGTCGCGACTCTCCAATTCGCTCAAATGAAGATGTCCGTTTTTCAGATTTACAATCGTATTGGGCTCCATCAGAATTTCCTCATCGTTTATTTTGTTCCGAACAGCGACACTGCCTTCAAACAATGCAGTCGAAAATTCCTGCGTATTCTTGTCTGCAATCACGTTGAAGTGCGTACCGAGTACCTCGACATCGCAGGCATAGGTTTCAACAATGAAAGGTTGCGATGCGTCGTGCGCGACCTCAAACATAGCTTCACCCTCCAGGCGGACGCGACGCTCTTTCCCGATGAAAAGCGCAGGATAGGAAATTTTACTTTTTGAGTTAAGTTCAACGGTAGTGCCATCATGCAACGTCAAACGGACATGTTGTCCGGCCGGAGATTCAATTGTGGTTGGATTCCCGACCATTTGTGTCAATTGGGACGTAAAGAATAGATAACATCCTCCAATAACAAGCAGCAGAGAAGCCGCAATTCCCACGGTTTGGCGAATCGTTCTTGAGTGGGTGATTCGGTACCAAAGATTGGTATCTGCTTCGGGAACGGAGTCCGGTTCAGTCATAATACTGATGATGAACTTTTCATGGACCTCATCCATGTATTTTTGGTGTTCCTCGGGATTGGCATCCAGCCAGGCTGCAATCCGGTCGGTCTCGTCGTTCGTGGTCTCACCGAGAAAAAACTTGAACAACAAAGTGTCTGATATTTCAATTTTATTCATAATACCGATTCTTTTGTATACTATTTTTGAGGCTCAAATTTATCCCCCCCCTCTATTATTAAATATCCACGAGCAGGGTAAATTCGTACCCTATCGCGCAAATAAATATTTTTATTAAATTATAGATTTTTCTTAATTTTATAATACACTGATTATTATATAAATATACAAAATTTTCACATGGTCGTTTTTTAATATTTTTTTCCTATCTTTGCTTTACAAGCAGAAGGTGGAGTATGCAGGATGTTGTATCGGAAAAATTGACGCAAGAATCATTCGAACAATCTTTTCATCGGTATGAAAAGAAATTGTGTCGAATCGCATACTCTTACCTGCGCGATCAAGATGCAGCACGAGACGCTGTGAACGAAATTTTTACAGCAGCGTGGCGCCATCGGGAGTATATCGAAATCAAAACATTCGAAGCATATTTATACCAGTCGGTAAAAAACGAGTGCTTGAAATATCGACGGAACAAGGAACTTAAAAAGGCAGTTTACGATAAGATTCTGACCAAGGAGCGTTGCGTGATGGACTACTATACGCGCACCATCGAATGTTGCAACCCGAACGAATTGTTTTGTGAGGAAATCATGGAGATATGCCGCAAACAAATTGCCCGTATGCCTGAGCTTCGGCGTCAAATCCTTACGGCAAACAAGTTCGAGGGAATGAGTTACAAGGAAATAGCGGATAGGAACGGAATCACGACAACACGCGTCGACAATGAATTGCGCAAGGCATTAAATACTTTACGGCTCTCTTTGAAAGATTACCTGACGATTCTTGCCATTTTATTTCTAAACATAAAGCATTAAAAAGAGCGTTACTTTCGTAACGCTCTTTTCTTTTTTCTTCTGTTAAGTTGCTGCTGCTGTTCTTCGTAGGCTTGCACATCCGCCAATTCCAGAATCGCGTCCAACGGATGGATAGACGGCCCCGGCCGGAAAGATTCTTTTGAGGATGGCCTCTCCTGCTCCGAGGATTCCTGGGAGACTCCCCTACCCTTTGCTTCAGCATGGAACAACTGTTCAAAGACGTTGGCCGAGAAATTCCGCCCCAGCAGGGAGCCGTTGGCTACGATTCCCTGCTCATGGTCGATAAAGGTCACGCCGTAGATTCGTCCCGCAGCATTGAGGCGGAACACCGCATCAACTCCCGTGTCGTGCAGCCGCTCGCAGAACTCCGCCCGGCTGGAACTCCGCGCCATGCTATCCGCAATCTTACCCCGCAACTCATCAAGTGTTCCGGGCTCCTTCAAGGCCGTTTTCGACCGCTCGTAGTAGCGTTGCAGAGCCTCATATCCGACATCTTTCCCAATCCGGCTCGACTTGAACGGCGTCCCGATGCCATAGCCGTCGTCGGTCAGCGCCCCGTAAATCATCCCGGCGTAATCACGTCCTTCGATGGTCCCGGTTCGCTCCTCGGCCGAGACATTGAAGGCTTCGAGCAGCGTCCGCCACTCGCCAAAAGAGGCGCAGCGGTAATGCCGCAGGCACGACCTTACGGTGGAGGAGACCTGCTGCTTGACATCGCCCTTCTGATAATCCACCTTGCGCAATTCCTCCCGGTCTTGCAGTTCCTGGCCTTTGATGCTCGGGTGTAGCCCGTATTTTCGCTCAAGGTCCCGCAGGATCGACATCGAACGATCATACTCGTGTGAGTCGGAAATCTTCCGGCCCGTCGAATCAACTCGTAATGAGACAATGTGCAGGTGTTCGCGTGCAATATCCCGATGTTTGAATACGATGTAGGGCTGCTCGCCGTAGCCCATCCGCTCCATGTATTCACGGGCGATCTCGCCCAGTTGCTCATCGGTCAGACGGTCCTCGGGCGAGGGGTTCAACGAGACATGGAAAACCGTGTTGGTCGTTCGCCGGTTGGCCTGCAGAAAGGGTTCGAAGCTGGCCATACACCGCTCGTGGCTCATGCGGCCTGCGCTATCGAACGGATCAAGCATCCGATTCCAGAAGAGCACCTCGGCCTGCCCGCGGTTAACCTTCTCCTCATTGTAGCGAATGGCTCCGCCGACGGTTGCTCCCGTTCTTATATTCGCAACCATCCTTCGGCTTGTTTGGTAAGATTCAAAATCTCTATACTCAACGCCTTCAGTTCGCGGGTATGCTGTTCCAACGCAGTGATCTGGCGGGGAATCGAGACATTGGAGAAGTGGCTGTTGATGGCCCGAACCACCTGATTATAGTTATTTCCGACGCGCTGAAACTGGAAGTATAGGTCATTGAGGCGTGTCAGAAACTCCACCTTTGAAGGATCGCGACGGAGGACTTCGAAACGCTCCGCAAAGAGTCGTTTGACGATGAACTGGCTGCGGTTGTGCTCCAATCCGGCGGCTGCAAGCATCTGCCGGAAGCGGATCTCCTGCTCCTCGTTGAGACGGAACGAGTATTTGTAACTCGGAGTTCGAGATTCGGGGTTGTGTTTTCGCTGACGGGTCATTCGATGGAAGATTTGGGGTTCGACTTGGGAGAACCTCACCCGCCTCGCAGAGCGAGCGTTTTTGTCGGACAAACCGCCGGTTGTCGGACAAAAACACAGCTCGCTCCCGTCAGGCGACGGGTACAGTTCCGGCATTCGCAGAGGACAATTCCTCTCTCGAAAAGGCATCTCCGAAACAAAAAAACACGGGCGGATTCTCCGCTGCAATATTACGAGGATCTTCAGGGATTAAAAAACGCTCTTGCCGGCCATGCGAGGCCTCCGAAGGACACCAGGAACCAACCTCCAAAAACTGCATTACCTTGCGGGCAAACGTCCAACAATCCATCCATGAAACTGCTATTGTATTTGTTCATTGATCCTGCTTTTCAGGATTTCGGGAACAGCTTCCGTCATTTGTTCCTTCACGATGAAATGCTTCCCTTTGTTCGTGCCGGACCTTATTCCTGAATTCACGAACTCGGGAGTTCGTGCGTGAACGCACTCTTGAACATACTTGTTAAATCGCGCCTTCCTGAAGAAACAAACTATGGAAAACACACCTGTAAGCATTGCCGTATGCAATCAAAAAGGCGGCGTCGGAAAGAACATTATGTTTTGAAAATCATATCAATACCTTGCATATTCTCACCGTTTGGGAGGAATCCTTCGTTTGTATGATCTTTTTCGGGAATCTTCTACTGTGATGCTCCGGCACCCCGGGCAGAACATCTCCGAAATCGCTGAGGCCGCGGGCTTCGTCTCGCCCAGCCATTTCACACGGATCTTCAAGGCTCGGGAGGGCGTTTCACCCTCCAACTGGCGCAAGACGCAGGGCGGAGAGAGCTCCCTTTCGTAACTCCGACCGGCCTCTGACGGCCTCGAATTTTTGCCTAAACAACAATTTTTCTTGCCTAAACAACAAAATCCGCGGCCGAGATTTTCCAGTTTCGTTTTTTCTGTTAATTTTGTTCTCGAACTCTTCGGTCCGAAGCCATGTTTCCCTTCAAGCAAAATCCCCTTGCTGTACGTTCGCCCTTCGGAAGCGAAAGGGTGACGTGCGTCCGGATCCGAATCTCCCCCCCCCACAAAAAAATCATAACTGACGCCTCCGCGTCAACTCCGCCATGCCCGAATCCCCTCGATCCGGGCCGGGGGTGTTTTGTCCCTGCAGCAACCCGAACAAATCTTTTGAAAACCATGAATAGATTGCTGACCCTATTGTTTGCGTTGGGCCTCCTCGCGGGTCCGACCTTCGGCCAGACGGCAGACAACCCCTCCGACCCTGCCCCGGCCGAGTATACCTTCCGCTTCGTGGCGGGCGACGACATGTTCTACATCCCGTGGAGCGGCAACGGCGAAGAGCTCGACCGCCTGTTGGCCTGCATCGCGCAGAACAAGGCCGCCATCACGGAGGGCTCGGTTCCCGTTCTGGTCGACGGCTACTGCACCTCGCAGCCCTCGGAGGCCGAAAACCTCGCCTTGGCCAAGACGCGTTCGAACCGCGTGAAGACGGAGATGATCCTGCGTGGCGGGCTCACCGAGGCCTGCTTCCGGACGCAGAACCATGCCGACAAAGGCAACTTCGTCACCGTGCGCCTCGTCATCCCCGCCACTCCGTCGGAGGCCGAGTTGGAGGCGCAGCGCCGGGCTGCCGAGCAGGCCGAAGCAGAGCGTCTGGAGGCTGCGAAGCGCGCCGAAGAAGAGCGCCTTGCTGCCGAACGAGCCGCCGAAGAGGCACACCGGGCCGCCAACCAAACCGAGACGGTCCCGCCCGTGTTGGAGGAGGCCCGAGCCGAAGAGCCCGAGAAGACCGAGTGCTGCGCCATGGGCCTCTCCCTGCGTGCCAACCTGCTGCGCTGGGCCACCCTGACACCCGATTTAGGACTTGAATGGCGCATCTGCCCGTCGTGGGGCATTGCCGTAAACGGCTCATGGACTTCTTGGACGTGGAGCGACAAGGACCGCCGCTATGCACTCTGGGAAGTGGCTCCGGAAGTGCGTTACTATATGGGCGAGAAGAAAGCCTGGTATCTGGGTGCTATGTTCAAGGCCGGACAGTTCAACTACAAGCTCTCCGAAACAGGCAAGCAGGGCGACCTGATGGGTGGCGGCATCACTGCCGGCTACCAGCTGCGGCTGAACAAGGCATTAGATCTTGATTTCAACCTCGGCTTGGGCTACCTGAATGCCGACTATGAGAAATATGAAGTCATCGACGGTGTGCGCGTGCGCCGTGGCAACGAGACAAAGGACTGGTGGGGCCCCATCAATGCCGGTGTGACATTGGTATGGAAGTTATTCTAACTCGGAGGAATCGAATATGAAAGCAAGACAATATATAAATATGATGGGAATGGCAGCCGCCGTGCTGCTCTCTTCCTGCGTGAAGGACACGCTTTATGACACGCCGCATCCCGACTACGGGAAGATTGCGGTGACAGCCGACTGGTCGGCCCGCGGTGAGGGCATCGACATACCTGCCACATGGACGGTCACCATGGGCGACTATACGGGTACGGAGACTTCCGCCACCCATACACCCGACCATCTGTTTGCTCCGGGCAACTACACCCTTGCGGTGTGGAACCCAGCTGAAGGAATCACGGTAAGCGGCACCACCGCCACCGTTGCCGCAGCCACGGGAAACCGGGCAGGCACGGATGCCTTTGTAAACAATACTCCGGGATGGTTCTTCACCTATACGGAACAGTTGAGCATCGAGAAAGACAAGGACTATCCGCTGACCGCCGCAATGAAGCAGCAGGTACGCGAGCTGACGCTTGTCGTCGAACCGACGGGTGATGCCGCCGGACGCATCACGGAGATTATTGCCCATCTGACGGGTGCAGCCGGAACACTCGACTTCGCAACCGATACCTACGGAGCCGCTTCGAGCGTCGTACTGCCCTTCACCAAGATAACCGAAGGTGATGATGCCGGCAAGTGGAAAGCCACGGTGCGGCTGCTGGGTGTGACCGGCACGGAACAGTTGCTGACGGGCGAAATCCGCTATGCTGACGGCAACCCGACCCCCACCACGTTGAAAAGCGACCTTACGGAAGCTCTCAAGGAGTTCAACACCGGAAAGGGCGAATCGCTGACCCTCGGCGGAACGCTGGTTGAGACTCCCGAAGGCATGGAAGTGGACGGAGCCGGAATTACCGGCTGGGAAGAAGTGAAAGGTGATGATGTAAATGCCGATTTGTAACTAATAAAATGACAGATATAATGAAGACAAGATTTTTTGCACTTGCGGCGCTCGCCCTCGCACTGGCAGCCTGCAATAACGACAACGAGATTCTGAACAATGACGGTCCCGTGGCCGCCCGGTTTATCGCCGACATCGCCCCTGCCACCCGTGCCAGCGGAACCACATGGACTGGCGGAGACCGCATCGGCGTCACCGACATCGGCAACGATACCCGGTACGGCAACGTGCCTTTCATCCTGAAGAACGGAACATTTGAGGCAGAAGAAAAGGTCATCTATATCGAAGATGTAAAGACCCATACTTTCCGCGCCTACTATCCGTACAACGCAGCGGGAGGCACCCTCGCAGCCACGACCGATGCCACGGCGCAGCAGAACCAGCCTGCCATCGACTTCCTCTTTGCTTCAGGAGCCACGGGAGACAAAAACAGCCCGGTGGTGAGCTTCACCGACAAAACCGACAAAGGCGGTGCAGACAACTCCTTCCACCACCGCATGAGCCAGATAACCCTTACCTTCGAGGCGGGCGACGGCGTGGATTTCAGTATGATCAAGCCTGAACGTTACACGCTGGACGGATTGATACTCACCGGTACGTTCAACACGGCCGACGGTATTGCCACCGCAGACGACGGGGCACAGGCCGAAACGCTGGCCATGGAGCTGGCAGACGGCAACCTCACGTCATCGGTCATCCTCTTCCCGCAGACAGCTGCATCTCTGCCATTGACTGTGAATTACAGAAGTCAGAATTATCGTGCCACGCTCACCGTGCCCGAAGGCGCACTGCAGGCGGGCAACAACTATACCTATACCGTCAAGGTACGCAACAAAAACCTTGAAGTCAGCGAAGCCACCATTGCAAAGTGGAACGATATAGACGGCGGAGAAGTGGGCGCTGACCTGTAAGACAATGAAGAATTAAGAATGAAGAATTATGAGACATAGATTATTTATCCCCGCAGCCACCGCGCTGCTGATAGCCCTCACCGCCTGCACACAGGACGAACTGGCGGAAGGCACGCTGCCCGAAGGTGAATATCCCGTAGTCATCCGTGCCACCGGACTGTCCGTAGAGGCAACGCCGCTGGCAACCCCATCAACCCGTGCCACCGTGGACGGCGACTGGCAGGGCGTACAGACCGTGGCACTCAAGATGGGCGACGCGGTAAAGGAATACACCGTGACGGCCACGGATGCCGACGGATACAAGAGTGCCACGCTCTCACGCGAGAACGACCCGCACTACTGGACCAGCCGCGACCCGATTACCGTATCGGCATGGTGGCCCCTCGACAAGGCAGACATCACACAGATGCCTGCCGTGAAGGTGGCGGCTGACCAAAGCAAGTTGGCAGACTTCCAGAACAGCGACTTTATCTCTGCTGAAAACCAGACGGTAAAATTTGACGACCCGACTCTTGAATTTACCCACCGCACGGCACGCGTGGCAATCGAACTGAAACCCGGTACGGGATTCACGAGCGTGGACGGTGCCACGGTGAGCCTCGTGAGCCTGTCCGCCGATAACGGCAACCCGACCGCCATCCAGACCTACCACGCAAGCGGCAACAGCTACGAGGCACTGACCGCCCCGCAGACCGTTGCGAAAGGCGAGCCGTTCATCCGCGTGGAACTTGGCGGCGGCAACTTCTACTTCCGCCCGCAGAACGACGTCGTGCTGGAGGCGGGCAGCCGCTATACCTACACCGTCAAGGTGAACGCCACCGGCCTGACGCTGGCAGGCTGTGAAATCGGCAAATGGGACGACGGCGGCGGCGAGAGCGGCGCAGCCGAGGATTTGGGCTACAACTACGACACCACCACCAAGACCTACACGGTCTATAACGCAGACGGCCTGCTGGCATGGGCGGAAGCCGCAAAGAGTGATCTCAGCTTCAACTGCACCCTGACTGCCGACATCGACCTGACGGGCAAGAAGTGGACACCGATAGGTAAAGGCACCACTTCTGAATCCGGTTACCAAGGCACCTTCGACGGACAGGGACACCGCATCACGGGGCTGGCCATCACTACGGACAATCCGCAGGGTGAGAGTGCTGCGTTGTTCGGCGGTATCGGCGGCAACGGCGAGGTGAAGAACCTGCAACTGGTGGATGTGGACTACGATGTGCGGCAAAACGGTGTGGCCGGTGGCATAGCGTGGAGCAACTTCGGCACCCTCACCGCCTGCTCCGTAACGGGAGATATTTCTGCAACAGGAGGATATGTCGGCGGCATTGCGTCTTCCAACTTCGGTAGCATTATTGGCTGTTGGTTCGATGGAAATTTAACGTCAGGCATTGGTAATGGCGGAATCGCTGCTCTCAACTATAGCACCATCACCGCCTGCTATTATGGTCAGAATGGGTATCCCGGAGTAGCAATTAACGATGGCACCGATGATACGCATCGAATAGACTCCGGCGACTCCTGGCAGCCAGCCGTCGATGGCATGAACGCCGCCCTCACCGGCAACGACTGGGCACTCGGTACCGACGGTCTGCCCGTACTGCAAAAGAAACAATAACAACCCCTAAACAACACGCATCATGAAACGAACAACCATTCATATATCCGCAGCCCTCGCCCTGCTGCTCGGCTTTGCCGCCTGCACGCAGGACGAAGCGGGCTTCCTGCCGGAAGGGGCGGAAGGCACACCCGTCGTCTTCACCGCCACGGGGCTGAACCCCGCCGCGACAGCCACCGCCGGTACCCGTGCCCCGGTGGACGGGAACTGGGAGGGCGTGCAGAGCGTGGCAGTCCTGATGGACGGCACGGTGAAGGCGTACGACGTGACGCCCTCCACCTCCGACAACACCGGCGCCACGCTGACCTCCACCGACCCGCACTACTGGACCAACCACGATAACATCACCGTCACGGCGTGGTGGCCCTACACCGCTGGCGAGACAACCCCGCCTGCCGTGAAGGTAGCTGCCGACCAAAGTGCCCGGAAAGACTTCGAGGGCAGCGACCTCATCGTAGCCGAGGAACAGACGGTGAGCTACGGCAACCCCACACTCCGCTTCACCCACGGCACGGCACGGGTCACCGTCGTTCTGACGGACTATACCGAGGAGCAGATGTTCGTGCGGCTGACAGGCCTCTCCACCGAGAATGGAAACCCGGCTGTAATCGCCCCGTATGACAAGGGCGGTGACACCTACACCGCCCTCGTCGCCCCGCAGACGGTGGCAACGGGCACAGCCTTCATCACCTGCAAATTCACCAATGGCAAGGTCTTCGTCTATAAGATGAAGAACGATACCGACTGGCAGGCGGGCAAGGAATATACCTACACCGTCTCCCTCGCCGCGGCATACCCCGGCTATACAGACGACGGCAACGGCAACTACACCGTGACCTCCGCCGAGGGTCTGAAGAACATCGCCGAATTAGTGAACGGAGGTAAGACCGACATTAACATTACCCTCGACAAAAACATTGACCTCACAGGCAAAGAGTGGACGCCGATAGGCACTGAAAGCCAATCTTACACCGGCACCTTCGACGGCGGCAACCATACCATCACGGGGCTGACCATCAATCAGTCGGCAACGAGTAACGTAGGGCTGTTCGCCTCCATCGCCGAAGGCGGCACGGTGAAGAACCTGACGCTGAAGGATGTGAATATAACAGCCGATTCCAATGCAGGTGCCATAGCGGGAGAGAATAGGGGTACCATTGAGAATTGCTCGGTATCGGGCAGCGTGACAAGTTCGTCAAATAATAGCTATGTAGGCGGCATAACAGGATGGAATTACAGAGGAACCATCACTGACTGCCACTCTTCCGCCACGGTGGAAGGCAAGGCCTATGTCGGCGGTATAGCAGGACAAAGCGATGCCACTATCACCGCCTGCTACTCCACGGGCAGCGTCACCGCGACAAAGAACAATACTACGGGTTATTCCTTTGCCGGAGGCGTGGTGGGATACAATAACGGAGCTGTCCTTATCGCCTGCTATGCTACAGGCTCTGTCTCCGGAGGAGGCGACTTTGTAGGCGGCGTGGTGGGAAGCAATGAGAATGGCACCCTCACCGCCTGCTATCACGCTACGGGCAAGGTCTCCGGAGCATCAGGAAGCACAGGCGGCGTGGTGGGGCGAAATCTCCAGAACATCGGTTTTACCACTATCGTCACCGCCTGCTACTGGGGAGACAACGGCCAGGAACAAGGCATCGGTTACAATCAGGCAGGTACCGGCGAAACCACGATGGTTACGGACGGCGACTGGCAGAATGCCGTTACACAGATGAACGCCGCCCTGCAAAGTGCAGGCTCAGAGTGGCAGTACGAACTCACCGGAGCATTGCCAACATTGAAGAAACAGTAAACTGTCGGGCGGGAAAAGTTCCGCCCGTAACGGAAGATAACTGAAGTATAACCCCAAAAGAAAAGAACTCCCATTCCGGGCGGGAGTATTGTGCCCGGTAACATCATACAGACACCGCAGCCCGCTACCGTAAGGTCAGTGGGCTGCATTTCTTACACCTGCGCACCCCAATAGCGGCAGTTGCTTTTTTCTGAAAAAACGATTACTTTTAGGTCGTAAAAGAGCACAAGGCAAGCAAGATGTAATTCGATGCGATTGTGAAGACGCCTAATCGGTGGACAACGTTTTGCAATCGCGTATCCTGCTGATAATCTTTCCGGTGTGGGCGAATGTTCATTTCCCCTACGGACAATTCCTCTTCTGAAAAAGCATCTCCGAAACGAAAAATCACGGGTGGATTCTCCGCTGCAATATTACGAGGATCTTCAGGGATTAAAAAGTGCGGTTGTCGGCCATGAGAGGCCTCCGGAGGACATCGGGAATCAACCCCCGAAAACTGCATTACCTTGCAGGCAAACGTCCAACAATCCATCCATGAAACTGCTATTGTATTTGTTCATTGATCCTGTTTTTCAGGATTGCGGGAACAGCTTCCGTCATCTGTTCCTTCGCGATGAGATGCTTCCCTTTGTTCGTGCCGGACCTTATTCCTGAATTCACGAACTCGGGAGTTCGTGCGTGAACGCACTCTTGAACAAACTTGTTAAATCGCGCCTTCCTGAAGAAACAAACTATGGAAAACACACCTGTAAGCATTGCCGTATGCAATCAAAAAGGCGGAGTCGGAAAATCAACCTTCACCGTTCTGCTTGCCAGTCATCTCCACTATACCTTGCAGCGGGACGTGCTGGTGGTCGACTGCGACTATCCCCAATGGTCGATCTACAATCAACGCTCCCGCGAGTTGGAGATCCTCAATTTGAGCGATTATTACAAACTGATGGTCGCCCGTCAGTTCAAGGGAACCGATCGGAAATTCTGGCCTATCGTCAGCAGCACGCCTTCCGATGCCCTTGAGAAGACGGCGCGACAACTGCAAAGCGATTATCATCCGCAGATTATCCTCTACGATTTGCCCGGAACAGTCAATACCGAAGGGGTGCTGCAGATCCTCTCCTCGCTGGAAGCCCTTTTCATCCCGATCAAGGCAGACAAGGTCGTGCTGGAGAGTTCGCTCTCCTTTGCCCGTAGTCTTTATAACGGCATGGTTTGTAATGACCATCTCCGTCTGCGCAGCCTTCACCTCTTTTGGACGATGGTCGATCGCCGCGAGCGAACCCCGCTCTATGAACGCTATGAGGCGATCATCCGTCAGCTTCATCTGCCTGTTCTGAAGACACAGATTCCCTACCGGTCAAAATTCAACAAGGAACTTTTGGCTGACGGCACGGGAATCGGACGTTCGACGCTGCTAGCTCCGGAACGGACCTTTGCCCGCGAAGCGCAGATCGAGAACCTTGCGGTCGAGATTCTTTCGATTCTTCAAATTTCATGAATATGGCCCGCAAGAACAAAGTGGAAGTCGACGAAGAGGCCATGCGCCGAATGATCGCGGGGTTGGTTCCGCAAACCGTGGATGTAGTGCAACCGGAGCAACCCCCGGATGAACCGCCTGCGGAAACCTCGCCACCCACCTCCGAAGAGCGCACTACGGGGCATTCAACCGAATCGCGCCGACGGAGGACCGCGGTCGTTCCCGAATTCGAGCCGACCTTCATGTCGCTGTTGGATATACATATTCGGGGAGCCCTCTATGTCAGTCTCGAGACGAAGCGCAAGATTCTCGAGGTCGTCAAAAAGATCGGAGGCGAGCGTATGACCGCCACCTCCTATGTTGAACAAATTCTGCGGCAGCATCTCGACCTCTACAAGGAGGAGATCAACCGCATCTACAAGGAACGAAGTACAAAAGATCTTTTATAGCCATGAACACATTTCATTTTTCAACCGATTGGGCAGCATCTCTGCTCATCCTTGCAAGTATCCTTCTTCTTATCCTGTGTTTCATTCTCTTCTTCGTTAGACGAAAACGGGAGAAGACCCAGCCGAAGGAAAATCCCGCGTCGGAATCAGTCGTTAGGGATCAGGAAGAAGACCAGGATCCCATCGAACAGAGCGAGAAGATTCCGGACGAGAAACCTGCTCAAAACATTCTCACCGAGAAGGTCGCCCAAGTGGAGGAGATAATACCTTTGCCTCCTGTCTCCATAAAACGAGGCGCTGTCAAACCCGATTTCCGGAAAACCTTTCTGCATCCTACACCCTTCCAACGACGAGGCAGTGTCTATCTCAGTATGGAGACCAAGCGACGGATTCACAGTGTCGTCCAACGGATTGGCGAAGGGAATCTGACCGTTACGGATTATGTCGAGAACATCATGAGACATCATCTTGATCTCTATCGGGACGAAATCAACCGCATCAATCGGACCCGGAATTTCAAGGATCTGGTGTAAGGATGGGCTTCCCGAGTTCCCTTTTCGAGCGAATTGCACGATGGCATTGGCCGTGGCTTCCGCAGCGGTGGCGAAAGTCCGCAGAATCCCGGGCCGACGGGCCGGGCAGCAAAGCCAATTCGGAGCTGACCGCCGAGCCCCGCCGTGGAGAAACACCGTTGCTGATAATCCCGAAACACTATGCGGTTACCGGCCATCTGCGGCCTCGGAAGGCCATCCCGGCACCTGCGGAATCAAAGCCCGAAGATGCTGCTACATTTGTTCCGCCCCCGGCCGAAAAGCCGGCTTCGATGCAGGGCTGGGGCGAGCTGGTTCTCCAGGGTCCGATCCGCGAGAACGGCGAGACGGAAGAGCCGCGGGAGCCGCGGCCGCCGCTGCGGCTCCCGTCCCTACAGAACAACGGCGAACTGCACGATCCGGAAGTTCAGGCGCTGCTCCGGAGCGCCGAAGCGGGCGAGCGCATCCTTGCGCCGGATGTTACAGAGAAGGAACGCCGCGAGATTGAGAATTTTGACCTGCGAAACTATGTCTGACCCTCAAAAAAACAGATGCACAATGAATTGGAATCGAAATTACGGCTAACACCCGGATGATTGGCTGCGGGAAGCAACTATTTGCTTCCGTCCCGGTCGCAGACTGCCTCAAAAGGCGGGCTGCGGCCTTTTTCACACCTATTACCAAACTGCAAAACCGATGAAAAAAAGCGCAATCTTCTTGATTCTGATGCTCCCCGCATCGCTTGCCTCCTTCGCACAGGGCAACGGCATGGCCGGAATCAGCGAGGCGACCAACATGGTCACCTCCTATTTCGACCCGCTCACCAAACTGATCTTCGCCGTGGCTGCCGTGCTGGGGCTGGTGGGCGGCGTCCGCGTCTACTCGAAGTTCAACAGCGGCGATCCCGACGCCTCGAAGTCCGCCACGGCGCTCTTCCTCTCGTGCGTCTTTCTGGTTATCGTCGGCACCGTCTTACGCTCCTTCTTCCTCTGATATGGCACAGTACACCATCCACAAGGGCGTCGATCGTCAGGTCGAGTTCCAGGGGCTGACCTCGCACTATCTGATCCTCTTTGTTGCCGGGCTGCTGGGCATCTTCCTGCTCTTTGTCATCCTCTACGCCGGAGGGGTTCCGCAGGGCATCTGCATCCTCTTCGCCGTCGCGGGCGGCAGTGGCCTCACCTGGGCGACCTTCTATCTGAACCGCCGCTTCGGACCCCACGGTCTGATGAAACTCCTCGCCCTGCGGCAGCATCCGCGCCGCATCATCCACCGCCGGAGTGTGCGCCGCCTGCTCGAACGTCGAACCTTACCCAAACGCTGATGCCATGCGAGGAACCCTGAAAACTTCGACCCTCGAGTCGAAATTCCCACTGCTGGCCGTCGAGGGCAACTGCATTCTCTCGAAGTTTGCCGACGTAACGGCCGCCTTCCGCGTGATGCTCCCGGAGCTCTTCACCCTGACGGCCGAGGAATACGAGGCGCTGCACGCCACCTGGGTCAAGGCGCTGAAGGTCCTCCCGGACCACACCGTCGTCCACAAGCAGGACCTCTTCATCGAGGAGCGTTACGAAACACCCGATCCCGAGGCCGAGCGCACGTTTCTCTCCCGGGCCTATGAACGCCACTTCAACGAACGTCCCTTTCTGCGCCACACCTGCCACCTCTTCATCACGAAAAGCACCCCCGAACGGCTGCGGCAGACGAGTGCCGCCTCCGTTCTGTGCCGGGGCTTTATCATCCCGCAGGAGATCCGCGACGGGGAGGCCGTGACCCGTTTTCTGGAGAGTGTCGCCCAGATGGAGCGCATCCTGAACGATTCGGGGCTGCTGCGGGTCGACCGCCTCACGGAGGCAGAGATCGTCGGCACGGATTCCGATACGGGGCTGCTGGCCCGTTACTTTGCACTCTCGGACGAGCGGCAGCCCGCGGTCAACGAGGACATCCGCCTCGATCCGGGCATGATGCGCATCGGCGACAAGTTGCTCTCGATGCATACGCTCTCCGATCTGGATCTCCTGCCGCAGAGCGTCGCGACGGACTTCCGCTACGAGCGTCTCTCGACCGACCGCTCGGAGTGCCGGCTCTCGTTCGCGGCCCCCGCGGGGCTGCTGCTCGGATGCTCGCACATCTACAACCAGTATCTCTTTCTGGACAACCACGACGAGACCCTCAAACGGCTCGAAGCCCGGGCCCGCAACATGAACTCGCTGGCGAACTATTCGCGCGGCAATGCCCTGAACAAGGAGTGGATCGACCTCTACCTGAACGAAGCCCATTCGCAGGGGCTACGCTCCGTAAGGTGCCACTGCAACGTCGTGGTCTGGGCCGAGAGCGAGGCGGAGCTCAAGCGGCTACGCAACGACGTAGGATCGCAGCTCGCCACGATGGGCTGCACGCCCCACCACAATACGGTGGACGTGCCGGTGCTCTTCTGGGCCGCCATCCCCGGCAACGAGGCCGACTTCCCCGCCGAGGAGAGTTTTCTGACCTTTCTCGAACAGGGGGCCTGCCTCTTCAACGGCGAAACGAACTACCGCTCGTCGCTCTCGCCCTTCGGCATCAAGATGGCCGACCGGCTCACGGGGATGCCGCTCCATCTGGACATCTCGGATCTTCCGATGAAGCGCGGCATCACCACCAACCGCAACAAGTTCATCCTGGGGCCCTCGGGAAGTGGGAAGTCCTTCTTCACGAACCACATGGTCCGCCAGTATTACGAACAGGGGGCGCATATCCTGCTCGTCGATACGGGAAACTCCTACGAGGGGCTCTGCTCGCTGATCCACCGCACGACGCGGGGAGGCGACGGCATCTACTTCACCTACACTGAACAGGAGCCCATCGCCTTCAACCCCTTCTACGTCGAGGACGGGGTCTACGACATCGAGAAGCGCGAGTCGATCAAGACCCTGCTGCTGACGCTCTGGAAGCGCGAATCCGAGGAGCCGACACGCGCGGAGGAGGTGGCCCTGTCGAACGCCGTGAACCTCTACCTCTCGAAGCTCAAGACGGACGATTCGATCCAGCCCTCGTTCAACACCTTCTACGAGTTTCTCACCTCAGACTACCGTCGGCTGCTGGAGCAGAAGCACGTCCGCGAGAAGGATTTCGACCTGGCGAATCTGCTCAACGTGCTGGAACCTTACTACCGGGGCGGCGAGTACGACTACCTGCTCAACTCCGACCGGCAGCTGGACCTGCTCTCGAAGCGCTTCATCGTCTTCGAGTTGGACAACATCTCCTCGAACCGCACGCTGCTTCCCGTGGTGACAATCATCATCATGGAGGTCTTCATCAACAAGATGCGGCGGCTGAAGGGCATCCGCAAGATGATCCTTATCGAAGAGTGCTGGAAGGCCCTCACCTCGGCCAACATGTCGACCTACATCCGCTACCTCTACAAGACGGTGCGCAAGTATTTCGGCGAGGCGGTCGTCGTTACGCAGGAGGTCGACGACATCATCTCCTCGCCGATCGTCAAGGAGTCGATCATCAACAATGCCGACTGCAAGATCCTCCTCGATCAGCGCAAGTACATGAACAAGTTCGACCAGATCCAGACGCTGCTCGGCCTTTCGGAGAAGGAGCGGGCGCAGATCCTCTCGATCAACCAGGCGAACGATCCCCGCCGCACCTACAAGGAGGTTTGGATCGGACTCGGAGGCGTGCAGTCGGCGGTCTACGCCACGGAGGTCTCGACCGAGGAGTATCTCGTGCGCCCGTAAGGGGATTTGACAAATGTCACTGTGGCAAGTGGCTGGGAGTGAGTTTATAAGCCCATTAACAACCGACTTATCTGAACGGGAAACCGGACAGGGAGTTGAGCATGTCGGTAAAGCCATAAGTCAGCCAACTATCAGGCTGCGACTGAATGGCAAGTTAAAAAGATAGATATAAGGATAAAGCCTGCATTGGTTGAACGATAGTCCGAGCAGTCGTATCCTTGGGCGGTGACGGAAGATAGTTATATACGTCACACTGCGGTACTACACCGATGACAGATAGCGGATGTAGCATAAACTGACCGCAGGGCAACTGCCATAAGCAGTAAAGGACGAAAGTCGTATCCGACAATCTATCGCGCCAAACAGTTGTCAAGTTCCTAAACGGGGATTGCCTAAACCGGAACGCCGCAAGGCTATTAGGTGTAGACCTATGAATATCCGGCATGGCAACGGAGCTTCCATAGTAGTCTGAGCAGGGTAACGCCCTGTACATGGCAAAGGGAAGCAGCTAATTAAGTTTAACAATTTAACGGAAAATGTGTGAGACATGAGAAATCCAGAGAATGTGTTAAACAGTCTGTCTAAACACAGCAAGGACTCAAGCTACAAGTTTGAGCGGCTGTACAGAGTGCTGTTTAATAAAGAAATGTTCTATGCTGCCTACCAGCGTATTTACAGCAAGGCGGGCAACATGACGGCAGGAGCCGATGGGCAAACCATCGAAGGAATGAGCATCGACCGCATTAAGCAACTGGTTGATAGCCTTAAAAATGAGACTTATCAGCCAGCTCCGTCCAAAAGGGCGTACATTCCGAAGAAAAACGGGAAAAAACGTCCGCTTGGCATCCCCTCATTCAACGACAAATTGGTGCAGGAAGTGGTTAGAATGATACTGGAAGCTATCTACGAGGGCAGTTTTGAGCATACCTCGCACGGGTTTCGGCCCGGGCGTAGTTGCCATACCGCACTTATCAGCATACAGAAGTCATTCACGGCCGTGAAATGGTTCATTGAGGGCGACATCAAAGGGTTCTACGACAACATCGACCATGATGTGTTGATAGGCATCCTGCGGGAACGCATCGCCGACGAGAGATTTCTACGGCTTATCCGCAAATTCCTGAACGCCGGTTACGTCGAAGATTGGGTATTTCACAGAACGTACAGCGGCATGCCGCAGGGCGGTATTGTCAGTCCAATACTGGCGAATATCTACCTCGACAAACTCGACAAGTACATCCGTGAGTATATCAACCGGTTCAACAAGGGGGAGATACGGAAAGGCAACGCTCAGTACAAGCTCTACGAGCAGCGGAGATACCGGCTGGCTAAGAAGCTGAAAAATGAGAAAGATGAAAAGGTAAGAGAACAGATGACCGCTGAAATCAAGCGGCTACGGGAAGAAAGGAACAAGTTTCCCGCGCGTAATGAAATGGACAGCAGTATCAAACGCATAAAATACGTTCGGTACGCAGATGACTTTCTGATTGGAATAATCGGTAGTCTGGAAGACTGCAAAACGGTAAAAGAGGACATTAAAAACTATTTGAAAGAGGCTCTTAAACTGGAACTGTCAGATGAAAAGACACTGATAACCAACGCACAGAAACCCGCCAAGTTCCTCGGATTCGACATTTTTATCCGTAGGAGCAATGATTTACGCAAGGATAAAAACGGCAGAACGGTCAGGGCGTTCGGACACGTTCCGGTCTTGTATCTGAATTTTGAAACGATGCGAAAGAAACTCTTTGACTACAAGGCCGCAAGAATAGCGGTCGTGAACGGCAAAGAGGTATGGAAATCCATCGTCAGAACGTACATGATCGATTTGGACGACCTGGAAATAGTCAGTCAGTTCAACGCCGAAATCCGGGGATTCTACAACTACTACTCGATAGCCAATAACAGCCCGGCCATCAACTCTTTCTATCACATCATGTCATACAGTATGTACAAGACTTTCGCAAGAAAGTACAAGTCGTCTGTTAAGCAAATCCTGACCAAGTATAAAAAGGGAGGGACGTTCAAAGTGGCATATGAGAACAAGAAGGGTAAAATGCTCTACCAAACATTCTATCACGAAGGCTTCCAACGCAAAAAAAATGCAGGGGCTACCTCATGCGACACTATCCCGCGGACAGTTACAATAACTGGTGGTCGTAACAGCCTGATGGAAAGGCTGAAACTCCAAGTCTGCGAATTATGCGGTGCTACGGATAAACTCGAAATGCACCACGTCCGCAAACTTAAAGATCTGACAGGTAAGTCCGATTGGGAGAAGAGAATGATCGCCCGGCGCCGGAAGACGCTGGCGGTCTGCTCAAAGTGTCATGCAAAGATAGACCCTGACCGAAGAATCAGACTGAATTAATTAGTGGAGAGCCGGATACAGGGAAACTTGTAAGTCCGGTTCGGGGGCGAGTGCCCGGAACCCTATCATAGAAATATGACAAGGCGCTGGGTACTTAGCCTACTGCTACACCACCGAGGAGCGGGAGAAGATGGAGGTGATGGCCCGGGCCGAGAAACTCGGCGGCGACATCCAGGCAGCCATCCGCGCACTGGCCCGCGAGCGGGAAGGCCAAAATCTCATTAAAAATTCCCAGCCATGAAACAGATCCTTTGGAGCTGCGTCGGGCTGCTGCTGGCGTTGCTGGCCCTGCTCGGCGGATTCCGGCTCTTCTACGATTTCGAATACCACAAGATCCGTCCTCTGTGCGGCGAATGGCGTTCGACACGGAATGACACCCGGCTCGAGATTGACCATCGGGACGATGGCTTCTGGATTCGCATCCATCACTACGACCCGCGGACCGGGCGTGAATCCTTTGAGATGCACCCGATGAAGTATGCCTCGTGCATCCATTACACAACCTATGGCGGTGCGCGTGTCGATCTCTTCCACACCCCTGGCTCCGACCTGTTGCTGGTCATTCCGGGAGATATTTTCAAACGCGATTTGTCTAACCTTCAAAACGACTTACCATGAGTAGTACCCCAAACATCACCCCCGCGGAGGCGCTCGCGACGCTGCGGGCCGAAATCCGACAGCGCACCCAGCTTGTGCGGCTCATTACCTCATTGCAGGAGGAGATTGCCTACGACCGCATCTGCGGATCGTGGCTCTCGACGGAGAACAACCTCTCGGCCTCGATCCGCCGCATCTGCACCCGGACCTACCGGATGCTGATCTTTGACAACACGCTCTGCTACCGGCGGCTGGTGCAGGATACCGTCATCACGGCCGAGCGACGCACGCTGCTCTTCGGCAGCCGCGACGATCCCCGCGACATGCACCCCATCGAACTCGACCCCGAGAGCGACACGCTGCTGCTGGGCTGCTACGGACGCTTTGTCGCGGAGGAGCGGGCCTGCCGGCGTGCGGAGCAGGAGAGCATTTCCGAGGAGTGTTTCACGGATCATGAACCCGAGGCATGAAGTGGCGTGAAGTATTCGAGGGGCTCTTTCGCCCCGCAGCCGGGGAGGAGTTCCAACAATGGGAGCCGACCCTTCAACGAACAAGGCAATTATTGGAGGCCCAGGACTTCCGGACACTGACCGATATGGTCCAGGAACATCGTCACTCGGAGCTGCTGACGCGGGGGATCGGGCTGGAGATGATGGCGCATCTTCCGCAAATTCTCACCTCGCCCGACGAGGCGGCCCGCCACGAGGTGCTGCAACTGATGGATACCCTGCGCAAGACACCCGCCATGAGGCACACGGGGCGGAAGCTGGCCAACCTGCCCGGGAACAGTTCCCATCCGATTCACGGCGTGCTGGCCCTGCACACGCTTCTCATGGATGCCTATCCCGAACGGCACCCCGAGAGCCGGATGCGGCAGCCGACAACCGGGGAGGTGCAGGCGGCCATGCGTCTTGTCGACCGCCTCTTCCGCACGGGGATTTTCCACGAACTATGCCGCATGACGGAGGCCCCGACCCAGATGCAGCCGCCCTTTTATGTGGCCCGGCTCTACGGCTGGGATGTCGACTGCGAGATTCTGCAGGCCATGCGGCACGAGCGGGATACGGCGACGCCCGGAGCCGATCCGCGGCGGATGCAGCAGCTCCGGGAGGAGATCTTCCGCACGGAGAACCACTTGGTCCGCGGTGCCGAGCGCACCATCGAGGGGATGACTGAGATGTCCGTTCCGCGGAGTTATGTCGAGCGCCTCGAAAGCGAACTGAATACGCTGGGCTGGCTGGCCCGCGCTCCGGAGCGCATCGACGATCTGCATACGAACCGGCAGTTTCTCGACAAATACGAGATCCATCCGGGTCTGCCCCCGGAGGCACAGCGTGCCGAGGCGGAGGCGGCATTCCGGGAGCTCGACGCACGGCTTGTCCGACTGACGGGCCGCGAAGCCCGGACGCACGAACTCGACCTCCGCGTCGCACAACCGGAGCGGGAGCCGGGGCGCACCTCCTTTCGCCGGGAGTACCCCGCAGTAATGCAGCCCGCCGAAGCGGCATCCCGCAAATTGAGACATTGAACCACCCTCAAAACGACCGAACCATGAAACCACGCATCATCCTGCTCTGCCTCGGGCTGCTCCTGACAGCCCGGGCCGCGCAGGCACAATGGGTCGTCACGGACCCTACGAATCTCGCACAGGGAATCATCAACTCCACCAAACAGATCGTTGAAGCAGCCCGCAACGGATCGACCCTCCTGCAAAGTTTTCAAGAGACCGTAAAGATTTACGAGCAAGGGAAGCGATATTACGACGCACTGAAGGCGGTCAACAACCTCGTCCGCTCGGCCCGCAAGGTCCAGCAGTGCATGCTGCTCGTCGGGGAGATCTCCGACATCTACGTCAACGGCTATCAGCGCATGGTGGTCGATGACAACTTCTCGACCGCGGAACTGGCGGCCATCGCCACGGGATATGCCCGGATCATCGAGGAGTCGGCCGGGGAGCTCAAGGAGCTGCAGGATATTGTCAACCCCACGGACATGTCGCTGACGGACAAGGACCGCATCGACGTGGTAGAACGGGTCTATGGCGTGCTGCGCCACCATCGGGATCTGGCCCGCTACTACACGCGCAAGAACATCTCCATCTCGCTGCTGCGCGGCGCCCGACGCAACGACCTCGACCGCGTGATGGCTCTTTACGGAACCGACGAACAACGATACTGGTAGCGATGGTACAGGCACTCTCCATTTCGGAGAACATCCACACGATTCTCCGCGTTCTCTACGACGACATGATGGTTCTCTGCTATCCGATGGCCAAAGTCGCCACGGCCATAGCCGGAATCGGGGCCCTGATCTACATTGCCTACCGCATCTGGCAGGCGATGGCCCGGGCCGAGCCCATTGACCTCTTTCCGCTGTTGCGACCTATGGCGATCGGCATCTGTATCATGTTTTTTCCGACCCTTGTGCTCGGGTCGCTCAACGGTATCCTCTCCCCGCTGGTGCAGGCCACCCACTCGCTGATGGTCGGCCAGACCTTCGATATGCAGGAGTGGCGGCAGGAGTGCGCACGCCTCGAACAGGAGAGCCGCGAACGGCTTCCGGCAGAGAGCTACTACACCGAGGATGAGGAGAAGGAGCGCGAGCTACAGGCTCTGGGCATCGACGAGCAGTCGCAGCAGGCCCTCGACCGGATGCAGAGCGAGCGGAAGTCGTGGAGCTTCAAGGGGATGATTCTGAAGGCCCTCACCGCGATCATGGAACTCTTCTTCGCCGCCGCGGGCGTGATCCTCGACGTGCTGCGGACCTTCTACCTGATTGTCCTCTCGCTGCTCGGGCCCATCGCCTTTGCCATCTCGATCTTCGACGGATTTCAAAACACCCTGGTGCAATGGTTTTCCAAGTACATCTCCATCTACCTGTGGCTCCCTATCTCGGACCTCTTCTCAGCCATCATCGCCCGGCTGCAAACCCTCTCACTGCAGCACGATGCCGAGATGATGGCGCAGGACTACAACTGGTATTTCGACATGTCGAACAGCGTCAACCTGATCTTCATCCTCGTGGCCATCTGCGGCTATCTCTGTATCCCCTCGATCGCCTCGTGGGTCGTGCAGGCCAACGGCTTCTCCTCCTACAACCGGACCATCTCGCGCGCCACGTCGCTCGTGAGCGGCGGTGCCGGCTGGATTACCGGGAAGGTCTGGGCCGGGACCAAAAGCACGGTAGGTAGCGTTGGAAAGGGGCTGGCAACCGCAGCTCGCCTGATCCTCAAAAAATAGTTCCTATGTTTACGATCCGAGTAGACCGCACCGATAGCGGATAGAAGAAAAAAGCTATCGAGATTTTGGTTAGATTAAAGCAGCCAAACCTTAACTAACTAAAATAGCGATAGCCATGAGAGGACAAAGAAACGAAATTAGTTTCAGAGGACAAAAGATTTATATAGGGATCGATGTCCATTTGAAGAGTTGGTCGGTTACGGTCTTGTCGGAGACCTCCGTGCTGAAGAAGTTTAGTCAGCATCCGAGTCCGGAAGCATTGCACGGATTTCTGGCGCGGAGTTATCCGGGAGCCGAATATCATTCGGTATACGAAGCCGGCTTCTGCGGGTTCTGGATACACGAACGGCTGACGGCATTAGGGATTGACAACATCGTGGTCAATCCGGGGGATGTTCCGACCAAGAGCAGTGAAAAGCTTCGTAAGAGTGACGCCGTGGATAGCAGCAAGCTGGCGCGGAGTTTACGAGCCAACGAACTGAAAGGCATTTACACGCCGGACAGCGCATCGTTGGAGATGCGTTCCTTGATAAGATTGAAGAACTCGATAACAAAAGACACGACGCGTCAGAAGAACCGGATCAAGTCCCAATTGCGGTATCTGGGCATTGGGATTCCACAAGAGTTCCTCGAACCGTTCTCCAACTGGTCAAAACGTTTTATTGCCTGGTTGAAGGAGGTTGAAACCCTCACACCGAGCGGGCGTCAGGCCCTCGACATTCAAATCCGGCATCTGGAGGAGCTACGCCGCCAGAAGTTGGAGATGACACGGGCTTTGCGGACATTGGCCAAGACGGACCGGTTTCGCGAACCGCTGCGGTTGATTATGACCGTTCCGGGGTTCGGACAGGCTACGGGAATGGCATTTCTTTCGGAGATATGCGACATTGCCCGTTTCCGCAATGCCGAACAACTGGCCGCCTATATCGGGATGATCCCGATGTGCCATTCCAGTGGAGAGAAAGATGGGACAGGAGACATTACCGTGCGAAGAAACGCCGTCATGCGCTGTAACCTGATAGAGGCCGCATGGGTGGCGGTACGTCAAGACCCTGCGATGAACCTGTTTTTTACTGAACAGTGCAAGCGAATGCCAAAGAGCAAGGCCATCGTAAAGGTCGCCCGCAAACTGGTCAACAGATTATACTTCGTACTCAAGCACCAGACTGATTATGTCAATAGTGTCATGTCATAGAGAAACCCTTCCGGTAAACGGATTTTCCCAGAGAGAATACTACATGATGTTTGCGGCGTTAACGTCCGCTTAAAATAGTTTGCTCCTCTGGCCTTTGTAAACTAATACAGGAACATGCGGCAGCGTGCTGACCGCTGTGGAAAGTCTGTTTACCGAAGGTTTTTTACGGGTTCTGAAATCTCGGCTTTCGAAAGGGCCAAAGGTGTTAAGCACGAAGTGTCTCCGCACCGGCTCGATCAGAGGCCGGCGGAGTCACTTGTGCCTTGACCTTTGGCCGGGAAGATCTTCAAGAAACGCAATATGTTGTTAATGAAATAAAAACAAATCTAACCAAAAACTTTGATCCAAATTTATTTGGATTGTAACTGGAAAATCGTATCATGGAATTCAAATCATTGCTGAACATCGAAACCTCCTTCCGGCAGCTGCGCCTCTACGCGCTCGTCTTCGCCGGAATTTGCGCCGTGGTGACCATCACGGCCGTCAGCCTCTCGTATGCCTTTGCCGAGCGGCAGCGCGAAAAGATCTACGTCCTCGACAACGGGCGCTCGCTCATGGTCGCCCTCTCACAGGACCTTGCCCAGAACCGTCCCGTCGAGGCCCGCGAGCATGTGCGGCGCTTCCACGAACTCTTCTTCTCGCTCTCGCCCGACAAGGCAGCCATCGAGTCGAACATGGAGCGGGCCCTGCAGATGGCCGACAAGAGTGCGCTCTCCTACTACAAGCTCCTGCAGGAGAAAGGTTTCTTCAACCGGCTGATTGCCGCCAACGTCTCGCAGATGGTCCATGTGGACAGCATCCGCTGCAACTTCGACCGCTATCCCTACGAAGCCACGACCTACGCCCGGCAGCGCATCATGCGCGAGAACACGATCACCGAGCGGTCGCTCATCACGACCTGTCGGCTGGTCAACGTCTCCCGCTCGGACAACAATCCGCAGGGGTTTCTGGTCGAGGATCTGATGATCGTTGAAAATAAGGACCTGCAGACCTATGACCGTTAAAGCACTTATCCAAAGCCATGTGCGCTGGCTGCGTCGGCGCATCCGGCGCTGGCACGACCGACTCTCGCCCCGAACCCGGCGGTGCATCCTCCTGGGGATGTTTCTGCTGCTGGTCGGGCTCTACGGGCTGCTGCTCTTCGGCCCTACACCGCGATTTGACTTCGGGAGGATGGCACCTCCCTCTTTGGAAAATCTGAAATTTCGATAACCATGGAAGAGAGACAAAAAAACACACCGACGCCCGACTCCACCGCGGCATTCGAGCGTCAGCGAAAAAGAAAAGTCATCCTGGTGGCCGCAGTCGGGAGTTGTCTGGTCATCGCGTTCATCTGGTTCCTCTTCAAACCCGCGCCCACGATCGGCGAAGGGCAGGCAGGGATCAACACCACGCTGCCCGACGACAAGGCCCCGAAGATCGAGGGCGACAAGCGCAAGGCCGCGGAGCGCGTGGCCAGCGAGGAGCAGTTCCGCAACCGGATGATGACCCTCGGGGACAACTCCTTCTCATTGCTCGATGAAGAGCTTCGCAACACGGAGCCGCGGTCTCCGGCCGAGGATCCCGTGCGCCGGGCAGCCGAGGCAAACCGCGCCATGCAGCAGCAGGCCCGGCAATTCTACGCCGTGCCGCCGCGCAATGCCGAGGTCGAAGAGCTCCGCGAGCAGGTGGCCTCCCTGCAGCAGCAACTCGACATCGAGCGGCAGCAGCCTGACCCGATGGAGGTGGCCGAGGAGCAGTACCGCCTCGCACAGCGCTACCTCGGAGGCGGGGCAGGGGTTTCAAGCGAGGCCGACGGCATGAAGTCCTCGGGACGTTTCAGCGTCATGCGTCCCACCCGCGAGGGCGACGTCCGGGCTTCGACCCTCAATCCGCGGATTGACTCCGCGCGGGAGCGCAACATCGGGTTTCTGACGGCTGCGGGCGTTCTGCCGGTAGATACAGCTCCGACTATCCGAGCCTGCGTCGCGCAGACACAGGTTGTGCGTGTGGGCTCGACAATCGCTCTCCGGCTGCTCGAACCGGTACGCATCAACGGCGAGGTGATCCCCCGCAATACGCCACTCTACGGCGCCGTCTCCGTAACGACCGACCGGCTGCGGGTGACGGTAACCTCCATCGAATACCGGGGACGCATCTTCCAGGTGCAGGCCGAGGCGTATGATCTCGACGGACAGCCGGGAATCAATGTTCCCAACTCCCGCGAACGGACAGCCCTGAAGGAGGCGCTGGCATCCGTGGGGCAGACGGCCGGGACGAGCGTGAACATTACCCACTCGGCAGGGCAGCAGGCCCTCGCCGAGTTGGCTCGGGGCGGGATTCAGGCATCTTCCCGTTACCTCTCCGAGAAGCTCCGTGAGGTGCGTATCACTCTCAAGGCCAACCACCAGATTCTGTTAATCTCCAAAGAAAACTAAACGACAGCACCATGAAACGAGACCTCATTTATCTGACCCTTCTGGCGGCTCTTTTTGCCGCAGCCAAAGTTATGGCCCAAAGCGACGGGACCCCGTCCCGGCAGGGGCTCACACCCCGCACCATCGAAGTGGGATTCACGAAGACCGTGCATATCCTCTTCCCGGCGCCCGTAACCTACATCGACATCGGCTCGATGGCCATCATCGCCGGGAAGGCCGACGGCGCGGAGAATGTCGTGCGGGTGAAGGCCGCCGTGCGCGACTTTGCGGAGGAGACCAACCTCACGGTAATTACCGAGGACGGCGGATTCTACACCTTCGATGCCCGGTATGCCGAGAACCCCTCCACGTCGACCATCGAGATTGTGGCCGCGGAGAGTCCGGCGGCACAGCCTGCATCAGCCTCGGAGCCGGCCCGTGCGGACGAGGGGCGCGTGTTGCTCCATAAGGTGGGGCGGGAACGTCCTGCCACGGTGAAGCGCGTGTTGAGCGACATATACCGCCAGAACCGCGCGGACGTAAAGGGAATCCACACCCGGAAATACGGCGTGGAGGTCGAGGTGCGGGGTATCTACGTCCATAACGACGTGATCTACCTCCATGTGCAGATCGCCAACAACACGAACATCTCCTTCGAGGTGGACTATCGCCGCTTTGTCATCGCGGACCGCAAGACGGCCAAACGCACGGCTCAACAGCAGCGCATCATCGAACCGCTGCGGGTCTGCAACGACCCTTCGATCGTGCGTGGGCACCAGCGCCAGCGCATCGTCTTCGCCCTTCCGAAACTGACACTCGAGGAGGACAAGATTCTCCTGCTGGAGATCGCCGAGAAGGACGGGGCCCGCCACCAATATCTCGAAATTTCGAGCAAAGAGCTGCTCGGAGCAAAGGCATTGTAAGGAATGAATTATGCCATAGACAGGAAAAAGCCACTTCTTTCGGAAGTGGCTTTTCTCAATTATTCGACAGCGGGTTCAATCAGTCGATTGTTTATATCCATTCGTTCGTGAAGGATTCGGACAATGAAAATGGATTGTTCGTCAATCACGCGATAAAAGAGGATATGTTTATGGATTTTGAATCCGCATAAACCGGCCTCAATATGATCGTACTTTTTACTTCCGGGCAGAAACGGCTCGTTAGCAATGCGGCGGCTCGCGGCAATCAGTTGCTCATAGTAGCTGTCGGCCTGCTGTTCGGACCACTTTTCCTCTGTATAGTTCCATATAGCGGTCAAATCCTCGACTGCCATATTGGAAAAGCGCACTTTACCCATTGCGACGTTTGGATTTCAGGGTTTTCAAGTGTTGCTCCGGATCAAAGTCCACGGCCTCCCCGCTTTTTTCTCCGGCACGAATGGCGGCTTTAAGCTCTACCAGGCGGCTTTCGTTCTCTTCCAATAAACGGAGCCCCGCCCGAATGACTTCACTGGCATTGTTATACCTTCCTTCCGCAATCTTGGCCCGGATAAACTCTTCGAAATATCCACCCAATGCTACCGATGTTGTCTTCATAATAGGGTTCTTTTCTGCAAAGTTACCAATATTTGGTAATATTACAAATTTTATCCGCCGATGCGAAACTCAATCCGGCTTCCAGCCCAGCGCCTTGAACGCTGCGACATAGGTCAGAGGCAGCTTCTCCCGGCGTTCCAGACGCTCCCGCACGCGCTGACGCAGGTGTGTGGCTTCATCTTTCACAGCACCGAGAAATTCGGGTGTAAGAGCATTTCGGCTGCTGAAACAAGCCAGAAAGACAACATCTCCGACCCGTTCTACAACTCCCATATTGTCCAGTCTCCGGCGTCCGTTTGGATCCGGATTCGCTACGAACCAACCGACATGTTCGTTTTCAAACACTACACTCTCTTCGGTCTGGACGACACAATCGTCCCGATCCGGAGCATAATTCCATACTTTTGTTTTCATGGTTTTCAAGTGTGAATGGACCACCCGTTTATCTTTTCCAGCGTATAGCAGCAGGAACGATCCGGCGAGCCATGATAGACCAGTCCGCCGACAACTCCGAGTGAGCCATCTGCATAGCGCTGCTTGAACAAGAACGAGTAGGGAGCAAAATCCCGATAGAGCTCTATTTCACTCGCCTGCCGAGCGTTTTGGCCCCACCGCTCAAGCCTGTCGAGGCACTCCTGCAAGGTGCAATCGCCAATACTCTCGGCATACCGGACGACCGCATCAAAATACTCCTGACACATGATTTTCATAGCGTGATCTGTTATCTGGTTCGACAATAAGTCATGGTTCCATAAGGTTTCCGTCGCTGGATCTCGACCAGCAGACCTCGTTGGACCAGCGAGGCGTAGATCTCCCGAACGAAGTGCACACACGGCGAATCGAACGAACAGCCCAGCGGTGCGCGAACAGTGTGCACCATCAGTTGCCGCACCAGCTCCTCGAGAACCTCATCCCGAAGGTGGTATTTCGAAGGATCCGAGGTACGGAAAGCCTCAAGAAATAGCCGCTCGGAATAGTGCTGCCGGTAGTAGGCCAACTCCTCCTCGACGGTAAAGTCATAGAGTCGGTCGTAACGGTCCGTCGTCTGATATTGAAACGAGGCTCCCTGTCGCAGAACTCTTTCGACAAGGGCGATATGCGGCTCCTCGACCGGGCCGGAGAGTTCCGTCGGGTGGCAGTAGAGGCAGGTCGTTCCCAATTGGAAGGAGGGACATCCCGGCGGATTCTCCCGGATCGTAAAGCCGGCACGCGAGAAGAGCGCGCGGATCTCCGTGTAGAACCGGTCATGCTGTTCGTGCGACATACGGCCGTCGTTATAGCCCGCCTCGATGCGGAAGTAGACATCATAGATTGGATGGATGGTTTTCATGGTTTGAAAAAGTTAAGCCGCAGCCCGAAGACTGCGGCATGGTTCAACAATCGGCAATAAAGATCTATGCAGCCGGAGCTTCGGTCTCCTCATCCGCGATTTCATCAGTCCCGGCCTCCAAATGGTCGAAGATCATCCGGGCGGCCCGATTGACATCGACCAGGATATCGAACAGATAGGCAGGTTCCCGGCGCAATTGCGTAAGCCACCCTTTGAGATAGGCGGCATTCTCCTCGCGGGGCGTCGTGGCAAAGCCAGCCATGGCGCCGCACAGCGCCGAGGTCAGCTCCGCAACCAGCTCTTCGCGGGCATACTGTTCGTCGCCAAAGCAGGTTCCCATCGTGCGGTTCAGACGCTCGGCATGGCCCGTGCTGTGAGCAATCTCGTGCAACAGGGTCCCGTAGAAGGCCTCGCCCTTCGGGAACTGCTCCTTGAGCGGGCAGACAACCCGATCGTGCAGGCGCGTGTAGTAGGCACGGTCGCCGTAACGGAGTTCGATCGGGCAGAGCCACGACTGCTGCTCGACCATCCGGTCAATCGGCTCGCAGACCATTCCGTCGGAGTAATCCTTCCGCTCGGCGCGGGCCGTCAGCGCCGCATAGCGGTCCGGTTGCTTCTCTTGCATATCTGTCTGGTCGAGGTTGAAGACCGAATAGTAGCGGATGATGGGAATGACCTCATACTGTTTGCGGGCCTCCTTCGAAAGCTGGCGATACTCCTCGAGGTCGATCTTGCGGCGGATCTCCTTGTGGCGGATACAGATTTTCCAGAAGTAGACCGGGAACGACAGGGAGCCCTTGAGGATATTCAGCCCCTCCTCCTTGGCCTGCCGGAAGGTCATGAAGATCGGTGTTTGGTAGCCGGCTATCCCCGAGAGGAAGAGCAGCATCAGGATATTCCCGGCCCGGTAGGGCGTGCCGCGCAAGTTGCGGGGAAGACCGTGCGCGAGGTCCGTGATCCACGGTTTCTGCCAGTCGGTTTCGAGGTGTTCGATACGCCGGATCATCAGCTCCGTCAGTCGGGGTGCTATGGCATCTATCAGATTATGGTTTTTCATGGCTGAAAGTTTTGAAAGGGTTATGATTCGGATCGGGTAGCGAGCCGCCATACTTCGATCTTTTCTTCGTTTGTCTTGGCATTCCACCAACGGCCGCAGGCTTCCCGGAATGCACGGTAGTCCTCTTTGGGATCGAAATCCTTTTGAGCAAGACCGGTCATTTTCTCCCGATCTTCTATCGTGGTTTCATTATCCCACCAGGGATTGATTGTCTCTTTCATCAGTTCGCTTTCTCGAATCTGATAGGTATGATCCTCACAGCCATCACACCACAGGTCGTCCCGGTCGTCATCAATCGAGCAAACCTGATCGGTATTGCCATCGACCCATGCTCGATAATAAACATGACGTGATCCGCACAACTCACATCGCCATGGATCAGAACTGTTTCCTGAAGTGACAGGCTGTATCATTACAGGATTCTGCTGTAAAATGCTGCGGTATCGTTTCCGCAATTTTTTGAGTATTCTGTTCATAGTTGCAGATATGAAAGACGGAGCAATCGTATGATTGCTCCGTCGGTTTAACTTGGATCAGGCGGCCAGCGATTCTGCCGTCTCGTTCGGGCCGAGCTCCGGATCGGCCGGTATAATCAGCGGCTCGGCAGGCGGTGCCGGAATCTCCGTGTCGGGCGTCGCCTCCGGCTCCTCGGGGAGTTCTTCGGGAATGGATTCTGCATCCAATTCCCGGGATTCGGCCAAAGCCCGGGCCTCCTCCTGCGCCTTCAGGTCGTCGATCTGCTCCTGCAGCTTCGTCCGGCGTCTCTCATAGGTGGCCAGGTACTTCTCCTGCAGGATCCGGCTTTGGGCCTCAAAATTCAAATCGGCAAACCGGCACATCAGGCGCGTGTCCACCTCCTCGTCCGTACAGTTGTAATCCCGGGCCGTCGTGCGGAAGAAGTCGAGCAGGAAGAGGCGGATCATTGCCGCCCGCTGCTCGGGTGTCAGTTGTCCGGCAGCCGCAAAGCGCTCCTCCTCGGTAACGCGCCACTGATTTTTGTGCTCGATGCCGCACTGTCGGAGCCGGTCGTCCGCCATGTGTCGGATCACGGCGTAGTAGAACATCTGGTGCTCCTCTTCGGTCAGCGGGCTACCCGAGACTTTCGATTCGCGGAACAGCGCTTTCATGTCGGCGGTGATATGCTCGTAGCAAAGCTGCCGGTTTCGGTGGTCCTGACGCAGCAGACTCTCCATCGGAGAGGCAGGAACCATCGTGACGTAAACCGTCCGTTCCCCTGCGGCATCCTCGACCGCAACTTCACGCTCCTCCTCCGGGACATCCTCATAACGAATCTCCACATCAAACATGCCGATGACGGCATATTTGCGGACACGCCCCTCCGTAACGTCAAATTCAAGTTGCCGGGTCTGCTCCGTAAATCGGGCCAACGCTGCTTCGTAGCGCTTCACCGCTTCCGCGTAGTTTTCTTCCGACGAGTAGCACTCCGCCTGCGGAGCTTCGGGCATCTCGGGGGCCGTATCGTAGTAATCGAGGTAGTAATCCAGCTCCTGAATCCGATAGCCCTCCTCTTCGAGATGTTCGATCACTGAATCGGGCGTATCGCCCACCGTGGCAAGGACCGTCCGCGGGTCCGCCTTCAGCAGTTGCAGGGCCTGCTGCACGAGGTATTCGTCGTTCTTGCGCATCATGCAGCTACGGTTCTGGCAGCCTGCACATCCGTCCGCACATTCATCCTTGAAAAGGATTTGGTTGGCCGTATTATGGTGACAGGAGTGACATTCGGTCTTGTCGAAGCGATAAGTATCCAGGCGGGTCATGTAGCGGTCGTAGAGCCGCCGGGCAATCTCCCGGATCCGGGCATTCTTCCACGACAGGCGGCAGCCGTCCGAGAAATGCTCCTCGTAGACCTCCTGCTGGACCGCCGCATCGTATTTCGCAATCTCGGTGGCGACGCCAACCGAAATCTCCTCCCGGTCGAGCTGCTCGGCGAGGGCGTCGATCAGATCACAGAGTTTCAAACGGGAGCGGATGTAGGCCTCGGATTTTCCGAACTTCCCGACCAGGCTCTCGATCGTATGACGGCCCGATTCCAGCGCCCGTTTGTAGGCTGCAGCCTCCTCACGGGGTGTCACGTCCTCACGCTGGAGGTTCTCCGTAATGGCGGCATCCTCGGCTTCGGCATCCGACAACTTCCTAACAAGGGCCGGAATGAATTTCAGCCCCGCCATCGCTGCGGCCCAATAGCGACGTTCGCCATAGACAATCTCGAAACCTTCATCTTTGGGCCGGACGCAGATCGGTTGCAGAACCCCAACCTGGCGGATGCTGTCGGCGAGTTCCTGCAAGGTCTCCGGCCGGAAATCCTTGCGGGGGTTGTAGGTACTGCTGACAATCTTGTTCAGATCCAACAACTCGACGGCCGGAGTCGGTTGCTGTTCCGCTGTCCCGGAATTGGAGGCAGCCTGCGGCAATTCCTGCACGTCGGGGTTCTGTTTTGAAGTGGCGGCTTTCGATACTTTGGCCCGGCTCTTCTTCGTTTTCGATTCTTCCTTGGAAGTCTGCATAACATCAAACAGTTTTTACCGTGTGTCTCACGTTTCTGGGACCATGCTATCCAAACGGACTGCATAGTCAATGAAATAATTATGTTATGAGGACTTATTCCCGACGCGGTCGGTTGCCTCGGGAAGAGACACAGTCATGCGGCGACGTCGGAGCGGCGAAAAATACCGCAGCCCCGGCGAGGATGATTTTTCGTCCGAGGACGGCGGGCCGCTCGCAGCCTTCCGCATGACTATCTTCCCCGACGGCAACCGGGAAGAAAGAAGTATATTATCTCAATTGATGAATTTCGTATTAACAATTTATATCATCTATCTTGATAAATATTAAGGCTCAACCTATTTAATCATATTTAGTTTTTCGAGAAAAATTCTATTCCTCTGACGTGCCCGCTCAAGTAAAGTTGAATATTTAATAACTTCTGTATATATACTGCCATTGGGACGACCGGAAAAACTTCGAACAATATCTGCTGGCTTAAACATATAATCCATCTGATATGCATTTTCAAAATGTCCATCTGCGAGTTGCACATCCATTGGTTCTATACTTTCACCAATCAAATAGCCATAAAATATAGACATATTAAACTTTTCTTTAGCATAATTCAGAATCAAACCAGCATATCTATTAATCTGATTTAAATATTTCGAAACATTGATACTCGGATCTTTGAACTCAATGATAATACACTTCCCTTCAGATGGGAATAATAAAATATCAGGGCGCAATGCTGTTCGATCTTCACCCAACGATGTCAAAAATTCGTCCTCTTTTCTTGTGAAATCATCTTCAAAAAAATTTTCACCATTGACTTGTACTTTTGACAGCACGCCTTCAGATATTCCATCAAAATAAATAAAATCTTCGTTTAATATCCATAGATCACTATCTATTGTGTCTTCAGAATGTCTAGGCATAAATAAATTATGAAACAAGTCTTCTCGATGTTTAGTAGGATTAGCTTGCTGAACATCAGTCTGTTTACTTAAAATTTTCTCGAATAAACTTAGGACCAACCCTCTACGTGCAATATATTGAGTCAGAACATTCTTATTACGTAATGGAATTATCTTAACCAGTTCTGTCGCTTTTTCTTTTAAGATGTCTTGATAATTAGATTTTGAGGGGTCTAATGTTTTTAGACTATCATACGATTTCTTTATCGAGATGTCAAGTAAAGCCCCCTTTCTAGATTCTACTTCATGTATTTTCTCTATAATTCGATCTTCACTATCATTTATATTTATTCCCGCGGCCTCTATCGTTTCATTCGTATAATGAAAAAGTTGCTTTATCTCCTCTAATTGACTTTCGGCTTCATTTTTCTTTGTTTGTATTTCGGGATACATTGAATCTATTTTTTTTGTAACAGATTCTTGAATATCATCGACAGTGATAAACTCCGGCTCAAACAAATCACTCTTGGCAGCATTAGCACGCGTTGGTATTTTTAACTCTCCTCTAACATTAGAATCTTGTTTGTCAATATATTCACTCGAAACAAGAAATAAATATTTACTTCCATTTAGAGTAGTATTGCTTGCCAAATTCTGCAAGGTTATGGGAGACTCATTAACTATTTCTCCTTTTGAGGTGAGTTTTAATGAATTTTGAGATAGAAATGCACCGGATATGCGAAATGACTCTATTGTAAATGTTTCAGTTCTATCCAGGCTTTCAAAAGACTTACCATCTGGAGATATTCTTTGATAATGCAATACTGCTGTATCTGTTTTATCTATTGGAGGTATGTCTGTTTTAGTAATAATCTCATTCTCTTTTTCCTGTCCATTGATTCTATACAATATTTGAATACGAGGGAAAGAATCTCTATGTCGACACAAATAGCTCAAATATTTTTTTATGATATTGTTTTTTAAGGATCTTGCTGTTAATACGTTATAGACATTACTATTTTCTAATAAACCGATGAAAGTCAACAAGGTTCCAATATCAGTTATATCTTCTGGAGATATTACTGTACATGATTTGTGATAAACCAATGCATTGTGCTTTTGCACATACTCTGGACTTTTCGATACAAAGAAATCACGCTGATAAAAGTCCCCATTTTCTTTATAACGACTTACAATATGGGTTTTATCAAAATAATGAACATATTGAATACGGCCAGATCCTAAATTGGAGAATCCTTTAGTAAAATCTTTGTATGTATTAAAACGTTTAAAATCCACATCATTAAATCCAATACCGTTATCTTGAATAGAAAGACTGCTAAATTCGGGAGAATTACTATCAATCGTTGCCTGTGCATCAATGATAATATTGATAAAACCATTAGCAAACTGAAATGTTCCATCCTTATCAACTCGACATTTTATAGCTTCAAAAGCATTCGTTAAAGCTTCATATATCGGCTGTAATGCTTCTCTGGATTTTCGAATATCCCGTAATACACCTTCAAACAGCAAATCAGATGTCGTAATATACGTATTATTCTGATATTTCATAATCTTAAGGTTCTTTTCTTTCGTATAAGACAAAGATATGAAATTATACCATTATTGCAATTACAATATTTTAGACATTTATCACATTTAATTAGGCGTAAGCGATAGATGAGAATTATAGTCTTAGCTGATTATTAATAAAAAACACACACCGTATTTAGCAGAGATATATTGACAATATATCTTATTTTTATATATTATAAAAAATAAATAATATGAAAAATATAAAAATAGGAAATTATTATGGATTTTTTAAGGGCTGTTCAGACAAATTAATATTAGGAAAGGTAGATGATTATGGGACCTTTGTCTTCTTTGACAATTATCCAGAACCTATTGATTACAACAATATTAAAAGGATAGAAGTTAATCAACTTAATTGTGAAAGTTTGGGATGGAGAAAGAATCCCACATCACCATTTTCATATATTATTGATGATAAATCACACCTAATTTTTAATCAAGGGAAAGCGATATTAGTATATACAGAAGAAGACAATATAAGATTAATAAATATCAAATATTTGGACGAGTTACAAGACATGTATCGATTAAAGTTGAATAGCGAATTACCCATCAAGCGAGAATAGAGCAGGGACTTCTGCTTTCAAAATAACAATATTCGAGAATTTAATACAAGATAGAAACAAAAGATATATTTAATTACATACCAAATCCGTTATAAGAGGGGATGTGGTTAAAACCTATTTAGACCAAATGGTTTTTCCACTTCCCATAGACGTAGATATTCCGCTCAAGATAAGGGGTCCGAATATCATACGAGATGACCCACAGACATAATGAGCGATCGCCCCGAAGACTGAATGTCAAATCACGGAAAGCTGCTTTCGGGAAACGGATGTCCTGCGTGTAGAATCGACCCTTGTAACCCGCAGGCGTCGCTTCACACAAATAGACACTAAAAGTACAAAACAACCAGCGGAGAATCCTCCGCCGGTTCTCAGGATACAGGCTCTCGACGTAAAAGCGATGGTAGTAAATCATCTCCTGCTGCTATCAACGTAAACGATACCTCCGGGCAAAATAGGCAACAACTCCCGGAATGTGCTTTTTGTAGTAGGGCTGATTCTCCCGGCACCACGTGGCGAGTTCCTGCTTTGTGGTAAAGGGACGATGCCAGCTGCGTCCCGACATAATACGATCCAACTCGGGAGCCAAGCGCTCGACAAAGTCTCCGACGGTCCAGCCTTCCCAGATGTGTTTCTGAAGGTCAATCATACCAAATCCATTTTAAGGTTTAACATATGGTTCATGGACCGGCTCCATTCAGAAAAGGAGGTGCCGGCCACGGGCCGATACACAGCGGCGGGACCAACCGGAGGCCCTTTTCGGACGATACAACCCCAACGGGTGGAGATCGTGCGAAAAGGGACTTCAAGGTGCAGGCACGCCGCTATCTTGGTCCGAGGTCGGCACTTGTGGATTTTTCTTCAGTTCCTCCGTCATCCGTTATGCTCGTTCCTTTCGATCACAATCCGGGGAGTACGCCGCAGCGCATTTTGCAGATTGCGCTGGTTGATCCGGTAACCGAGCATCAGCAGATCATAGGCGCTGTACAGGAATTGCCGCCGATAGATCTTGGGGCGGATCAGCCGTTTCTGGCGGTAACGGGTCAGCGTTTCGGGGCGAATGTCGAGGACTTCGCATGCCGCATCGGCCGTCAGGAATAACGGCTCGTCGCTTTGGCTGCATAGATATTCAAACAGCAGCAAACTTTTGCTCAAAAGAAAATTCGTTTTGATGAGACGTTCGAGCTGTTCGGAGGGGACAAGCCGATAGATCCGGGGACTTTGTTTGGTTTCCATGGGTAACAAGATTTATTGATTCAACGATTCGAGTTTTCCGCGGCGGCGCATCTTACGGATGAACTCCTGCACTTCGGAGAGCAGGTACATGCGCCGGGCCCCGATGTTGAAGCCGACGAGCAGCCCCTGTTCGCGGAAGCGGCGCACCTGGCGTTCGCTCTGGCGGAGCAACTGGCAGACCTCCGCAAAATCGAGGATCGGATCACCTTCGAGCTGACTCCGGTGATCCTTCATGAAGTGTACGATCTCGAGGATCTCTTCGACCGTCCGCAGAATGCGGGACAGGTCATCCGTGTGTTGATTTTCCATCTATGTCGGGTTTGGTTTCCACGGCAAAAATGGGACAATCCCTGAACTCGTTTATCAGTGTTTGAATCAATTATATGTTTTCTCAGATCCGAAATCCGGAGATTTCTTGTTCCCGGCAGACCATCAGATAGCAGGGGCAAAACCTCCATAACATGCCGGTATCGGCAAAAATCATCATTCTGGGATTGGAAATCACCACTTAACTTGCCGATAAAACAATAGCTTTTCAGGTTCGGTTTTTACTGCAAAGTTCGGCAAGGACACCATCTGAAGGCTCATGTTATTCAAAGAAAGTATGATGATCGGCATTGCTTCCAACATCATCGACAGTCACAAAATGCTTTGAGATACCAACTTGACACACATGGCCTTGACTAGGAACGATACCGCGAGTCGGACGCAGCCTGCGTCCTAGAGCAAAATAATAGAGAAGGAGGAGGAGATGACCCGATTCTATAACATCACACACTCTGCACGTAACGAAAGATTTGTAAAATGGAGATAAATTTCCTATTTTTGATATGCATCTGCTGAATGATTGATTTTTCGCTGTATTCTTACGGCGATTATGACAATGTCAGAACATTGTTCGTTCCCGGTTTTCGACTGTGTGCTTTCGATGTCGTTTGACACTTTAAGTAGAATATTCAGCAGATGCTGTTTTTATGCAAACAGAAATGCCAGACATCCAATCCACATTCCAAGCGGTTACAACTAAAAGAGAACTCGCCGAACGCTTGGGGAGTTCCCTCAAGATGCTCGCTTATTATTTATACAAGCTACCACCCGAACAACAATACAAAAAATACGACATTCCCAAGCGAGCCGGAGGGACGCGCGAGATATATGCTCCAATCTCCGGCATTAAACAAATTCAGAAACGTTTATCGCATATTTTGCAGAACTATCAGCCTGCCAAATTTTGTGTGCATGGTTATGTCAAAGAGAGGAGTATCAAAACCAATGCTTATATCCATCGAAGAAAGCGAATTGTCATCAATCTGGATTTAAAAGATTTCTTTCCCTCCATCAACTTCGGACGAGTCCGAGGTCTATTTAAAAGTGCTCCGTTCGGATTCAATGACGAGGTAGCCACGACTTTGGCGCAAATCTGCTGTCATGACGGGAAATTGCCGCAAGGAGCACCAACCTCGCCTGTCATCTCGAACTACATTTGCCGCAGACTGGATAATGAGCTGATTGCCTTTGCCCGCAAACACAAAATAAATTACAGCCGATATGCGGATGATATTACCTTCTCAACCAATCTACAGTTTCTTCCGACGGCCGTAGGTCATATCAAAGAGCATAAAATCGTCTTGTCCAACACATTGCAAAAGATCTTTCAGGACAATGGATTCACCATCAACGAGGAAAAGACAAGATATGCTCTGCGAACAAACAGACAGGAGGTTACCGGTCTGATTGTCAATGCCGGAATCAACGTTCCTCGAAAATATATCATGCGCATCCGGGCCATGTTGCATGCCTGGGAAAAGTATGGTCTTGAAGCGGCAGCGAAAGAGCACTTTGAGAAGTTCAACTACAAGCACAAACATCCCGATTACCCAGAAATAGCATTCAAGAACGAATTGACCGGCATGTTAAATTACGTCGGGCAAATGAAGGGAATAGGCAATCGGGTGTATATCGCACTCTACTACCGAATCAAGAGACTTGACTCGAATATCAAGCTATCGATTCCTGAATATATTCCCGCCCCGGAAGGTACTACTGTCGTGTTTTGTGAAGGCAAGACAGACCCTCTTCACCTGGAAACTGCACTATCCTGGTTCCATCAACAGGGAGAATTTTCCGATCTGGATCTACATTTCTTTAAATGGAGATCCGATTTGGATATCAACAATGACACCTTGCTGCAGATGTGCCAGACACGGCCACAAGCCAAAAGGGACAATCGAATCGAGATCTATCTGTTCGACAGAGATGTTCCTAGATATATTCAGAAAGCAGCTGAAAAAGATAAATCTTACAAACATTGGGAAGCAAATGTCTATTCAGCGCTCCTTCCTGTTCCGGAACACCGTGATTTCAACGAAATATGCATAGAACATTTTTATCCGGACGAAGATTTGTTGAAAGAAGACAAGGATGGACGCAGGTTATATACGACCAGAGAGTTTGATCCGGAATCGGGGTGTCATCTCAAACTTAAAGAGGTATATTATGCAGGCACGCGAGCTCAGTTAAGGTGCAAATACCCAAAGATTCTGGATAGCAATGTGAGAAAAACCGGATCCGATGAAAATATTGCCTTATCCAAAAATAATTTTGCAAAAAATATTTTCCACAAAACCGGATCTTTCAAAGAGGTCTCTTTCTCCTACTTCAAAGTCATTTTTGAGCTATTCGAGGAGATCATGGCGCAAGCAAAATAAAGGGACCTATAATCTCTTATGCAGATAACGAACAAGTTTTATCTCCATACGCCCTATTGACCACAGCCCTTCAAACGCAGGATGATATTACGCCACACGCTCCCCCGTGACACCGCCCACATCTCGTTAAACACGGTATTATGCGACACTAAACCGCAACGCATCCGAGGCATTACTCATTCTCTGTTCTGTCTGGTTTTCAACCAGTGATTTCAATATAGGCGCTTGTATTGAACGACGAATGCTCATTACCAAAAACATATCCCAATTGATTGCTGACACATCGTGTATTCCCTATTACTTTGTCTATGTTACGGTGAGAGTGTCCATAAATCCAGTACTCGATTGGGCTTGCGGCAATATAGTATCCCAATTCTACCGCAAATGCACCATTTAACGGACTACCCTTGAATTCCGGAGCCACCAATTCGAACGATGGGACATGATGGGTAGCGACAACAATGTGCTTTGCCTTACTTCGATTCACTTGCTGCTCCAGAAAACGGAAACACCGATCATGCTCTTCATTGAATCTGACCCAATCCAAAGGCTCACAAGCCCAACGTATCCGGCGAAAATCGCTAATGACGGATTCTGTTCGGAAGGCATCCTGCAATCCGATACGCCCCCACAACGTCGTTGCGATTAACTCCGTTTCATCGTTTAACGGGATTACGGAATTGTAACAACACAATATGTTCTCTCGTATTTGCAAAGACCATCCATCATAGAGTTTGCTAATATCAAACTGCTTGTAAAATTCATGATTCCCTGGGATAACGATTACTTGTCTGTAGTTTTCCGATGCCCAGTCCCAAAAAGGATGCCTCGAATAATTATCATCCCCAATATACCCGATGTCTCCGGCAAGCACAAGAATCTCTGCGGAAACAATCAATGGATGATGCTTGAGGAAATTGCTGTTTTCCTTGAATTCCAAATGGAGGTCGGAAGCGTATTGTATTTTCATGATAAAGCGAATATGCGTCTCATTTCCAGCAATACTTGCTCGATGAAGGCAGCATCTCTTTGTATGCTGGCCTGTAACGGTTGATTAGGCATCAATGATTCCATCTTCGTCACAAAGGCAACTGCGTCTCTCTTCATCTTTTCGGACAATTCTATCGGCTCTGCAATATAACCGCTTGCCATTAGCTTGAAAACATCGGACATATGTTTTCGGATATCACTGCCATGTGCAGGTGGTTCCTGTTCGGAAAGATTCAGGTATGCCTTCATCTTCAGACATATCAGACCTACCGTATCAACAACATGCAGTTCCTCTTCCATCGTACTGTGGGCCAATGCAAACTGATAAAACTCTTCATCCATCAGGATTGCAGACAGACTCGACACATCTTCACCGACAGGAATCGGGGTCAGATGACAACCAGCGGGAACAGTCAGCACTTCCGGCTGTTTGGACAGCAGTTCTATCTGATAAGGGAACTCTTCGTTCCGAGGTCTATAAAACCGAAACAATTCAGGCTCGGGCTCTTTCCCCTCACCTCGTTTTTTCTCTCTCTGTTCATAATCCCCATCATGGATAAAACTCCAAAATCGACGGCCAAATTCAGGTGTCATCCGTTCCACAACAAGAATCATGTCTATATCTTTCGTGGCTCGAGGTTTCATATCTGCATGACGCAGCATAATACTGCATGCCGTACCTCCTATAATCACATAGTTCTCCTGGAAATCTCCAAAATACTCCTTAAACTTATCCAGACCCCTTACTGCCATATTTCACGAATTATATTTTCCAATTCTTTTTCTACCCGCGGATCCTTGTCTTCGCGCAAAGACAAATACAACGACAATCTGTCGACATATCCCTGTTGCCCAATTTTCATTTCAGGGGAATATTTCCAGATTTCAATCTTATACTTGAAATCCGACGATTCCCACTCCGAGTAAGAATAATTTCCCGAAACATAATCCCGTTCCCAAATAGCTAATGTGGTCTGGTCGTCAGCATTCAGAAATGAGTAGTGTGACAAGGCGCTGACACCTCCGATGTAAAAAGAATCACCTCCTACCTCGTCCGAATAAACGATCTTTTTAACTGGCGACACAAAATAGGGCATAGCCTTATTCCATAGGTCCTTTCGCAACATGGAGGAATAGATCAATTTTGTCTTCCTGTCTTTTCGAGCCTGCAGCAATTGCTTTCTTTCCAATTCACCAACAGCTCGAGATACAGCCAAATAGTTATACGGAATACGAGATTGCAGCTCTTGCAAGGTAAATTCGCTCAGATCAGGATGAAGCAAATAATTTAACAAGACATATTGAGCTACGGGGGATAGTTGATGCTCCAGATCTTCTTTTTTCCGAATCCGTTCATTAATTAGCATACCGGGGAGAAACACATAACGGTCCGATACGACAAAATAAACCCCTTGCTCAATCAGTCGCTGTCTGATATAAAATGGCGCAGACTGCAAGATGAATACAACTGGAATGTCCAGAATCCGCTCAATCTGATTAGCAATGCGAGCATACCGCATCGGCGTGTATGTACGGGTCAAATCAGCATTTTCAACAAGGCACAACGGATGCTTATTGAATTCCGCACAATAAAACCGGAAACTCAATATTAGATCAAGACTTAACCCTTTCAGTTTATCCCGACCAATTTTATCAAGATTGACAGGAACACCTGCAATAGATATTGTTTTCAGCATTTCTCATCATTTTCCATAATATGCATCATTATCAACATAAGTAATAACGATGCAAATATAATGATAATAATCTAGTTTACAATTTATATATCAATATTTATTACTTGCATTATAAAGATTATTATTACAGATAACGACACAAACATCATTACCCAAAACTTGATGAGTAATACGATCTTTTAATGCTCGCCAACACAAAATAACCGTTAAGCCACGCTCGACTACTTCCGAATCCCCTACTGAACCGACAGAACAATCTCCAGGCAAATTACACAATCAGAGGTATCCGGGTGGACACAAACGACTACTCGTCGAACTAAATCTTTGATTTATTTATATTTACACGCAGTATACTACTTACAAAATTCGGCAAAAAAATCCGCAGGTTCGTTTCCAATTCGGTTGCAAAATCCGGGAATTTTTCGTAACTTTGTAACAACCAAGTGAATACAAGGGAAAACAGCGAAAATAGGTTGTGGCCTATTCGGTGTATCTAAAAATTTTTACAATCTTAACACGTTGACATATTGGCGATTACGATATGGGTTCAGTTATCGTTCTCTCCGCCAGGTCCGCGGATCGACCAGACAAAAAACGCTGCAAATCAGGTGATTTGCAGCGTTTTTTTCATATCTTCCGCCCCGGTTCACCGTCTACGACCGGTCGAACGGACAAACGCCGCGAAACGCTTCAGACCCTCGTCGAGTCGCGTCCGCGGGCAGGCGATGTTCCAGCGCATGAAACCCTCCCCTTCGGCTCCGTACATCGTTCCGGCATTCAGCCACAGCCCGGCCTCGTCGACCAACCGCCGTTCGAGCTCCTCCGATGCAAGTCCCAGCACCCGGCAATCCATCCAGACCAGATAGGTCCCTTCGAGCTCCGCAATCGGGAAGTCGGACAGCTGCTCCCGGCAGAAAGCCCGCATGTGCCGGTAATTCGCATGGAGATAGCCGACCAGTTCGTCGAGCCACTCCCCACCCTCGTTGTAGGCCGCACGCGTGGCAATGACCCCGAACGGATTGACGTCGCAAACCTCGTTGTCGTTGATGGCCCGGTCGATCCGTGCCCGCAGCCGGTCATCCGCACAGACGATGTTCGCAATCTGCAGCCCGGCGATATTGAACCCCTTGCTCGGAGAGACACACGTCACGCTGTGGCGCAGGAACTCCTCCGACATCGAGGCAAAAGGCGTATAGCGATGCCCCTCATAGACCAGTTCGCAATGGATCTCATCGGCGACGACCAGCACTCCGTGACGGATGCAGATCTCGCCCAGGCGCTGCAGTTCGTCGCGCCGCCAGACCCGCCCGACCGGATTGTGCGGATTGCACAACAGCATCACCTTCACCTGCGGATCGGCCGTCCTGCGCTCCAGATCCCCGAAATCCATCTCATAGGTATCGCCAACGGGCCGCAGCGGCGACGTGACCGTCTCGCAGCCGTTGTTGCGGATCGACGAGAAGAAGCAGTTGTAGACCGGCGTCTGCACCAGCACCTTGTCGCCCGGACGCGTCGCGGCCTTGATGATCGCCGAGAGGGCCGGCACCACCCCCGACGTGTAGATCATCCACCGGCGGTCGAACGTCCAGCCGTGACGCCGGGCGAACCACCCCGTAACGGCCTCGTAATAACTCTCCGGAACCCGCGTATAGCCGAAAATCCCGTGTTCGACCCGTCGCCGCAGCGCCTCGACAATCGCCGGAGCCGTCCGGAAATCCATATCGGCCACCCACATGGGCAGCACGTCGTCTCGGTCGGCACTGTCCCATTTATAGGAGTCGGTGCCGCGTCGCAAGACCGGCGTATCGAAATCGTATTTCATCGAAGGAGGGTTTTATCGGTGATCTCATACGTACCGCCGTTGCGCAGGCGGATCTCACAGTCGGCCGGAGGCAGGATGTTCCGGTCGATCGTCACCGAACCGATCGCGTCGGCCACGATCCGCCCCGACGTCGGGTTCTTGATGTTGGTGATCGCGCCGCGGATATCGGCCTGCAGCGTGCTGTACTCGAAGGCCCGGTCGCAATCCTCGCCGAACGTGCAGCTCTCCAGCACCAGATTCTCCGCATAGCAGAGCGGCTGCTCGCCCGTGATGTGGCAGTTCACCAGCCGCAGGTTCCGCGAGTGCCAGCCCAGGTACTCGCCGTTGAGCTCCGAGTCGTAGATCGTCACGTTCTCCACCTCCCAGAAGGCATCCTTGGTCGTGATCCGCGCGTGGTGGATCTCGGCGTCCTTCACATACTGGAAGACATACCGGCTGTCGCTCTCCAGCCCGTCGACGTAGATATCCCGGCTGAACATGAAGGGATAGGTCCCCTCGTGCAGCTTCAGGTTGCGGGCGCGGATGCCCCGGCAGCACCAGAAGACCTCGTCGGCATCGTTCATCGTGACGTTCTCAAGGTCGATCTCCTGCATTTCGCGGAACATCTTCGGGGCGTCGATCACCGTATCGGTCATCTTCAGATGGTCGGAATACCACAGCGCCGAACGCCCTCCGACGTCGAAATAGCAACGGTCGATCCGGAAGCCGTGCACGTGCCAGAAGGGGTAGTTGCCCTCGAAACGGCAATCGACCGCCTCGATGTTGCGGCACTCCTTGATGGCCGACTCCCCGGCCCGGACAATCACCTGCTCCAAGCGCAGGTCATGGGAACCGAACAGGGGTCGCTCGCCCCCGAACTCCCGATTTTTAATCACTTCCATATCTCTTGATTTGAATTTGTCGGTTTTTCGTCCTTGCTCCCGCAAAGTTACGGGAGATTGCGCCGAATCGCTGTAGACGAATTACGGATAATATAACCACGATTACTGAAGCCGCTCATCGCCGCTTGAGCCACCGTTTGCCCGCCAGCCGGACCAGGAAGATCACCCCCCGGAAACACAACTCGACACACATGGCGATCCACACGCCCTTGAGTCCCAGCGTCGGGGCCAGCCACGCCGCCAGCGAAAGCCGCACGGCCCAGATGCTGAAGAAGTTCATCAGACACGGCACCATCGTGTCGGCCGCCCCGACAAAGACGCCGTAGGCGACGATCGAGGCCGCAAACATCGGTTCGGCAAAGGCCTCGATGCGCAGGGCCATGACGCCCAGCTGGCGGATCTCCTCCACGGGCGTCATCAGACCGATGATCTGCGGGGCGAACAGATACATCAGCACACCCATCACCCCCATGATCCCCATGCCCGTCAGAACGGTGATCCGGGCAAAGCTGCGCGTGAGTTTCAGCCGTCCGGCCCCGATGCTCTGCCCGACGAGCGTGGTAGCCGCCTCGGCAATGCCGTAACCGGGCATGTAGCAGAGGCTCTCGGCCGTCACGGCAAACGAGTTGGCCGCAATGGAGAAGACCCCCAGCGGCGCCACGATGACCGTGGTCATGATCTGCGCGCCACAGATGACCGCATGCTCCATGCACATCGGGAAACCGATGCGGAAGGCCCGCTTCAACGTTTCGGGCCGCGGGCGGAAACTGCCCCGCTCGCCGCTCAGCCGCAGCGTCTCGGAGCGGGTCCACAGATAGCGGAGCAGCGCAGCCGCAGCCACCACCTCGGCGGCCGCCGTTCCCAATGCGGCGCCGCATACGCCCAGTCCGGCTCCCGGCACGGTCAGCGTCAGCCCCGCCAGGTCCCATTCGCGCGTGGGGAAGATCAGGAAGAAGTTGAAGACGACGTCCAGCGCACACATCGCCACCCCCATGATGCTCGGGATGTGCATGTTGCCGCTGCAACGCAGCATGCCGCCCGCCAGAAAGTTCATCTGCAGGGCCGGCAGGAAGAGCGAAAAGATGCAGAAATAGAGCGAGGCATCCCGCCGGATCGAGGGGTCGCCACCCAGCCACGCGGGCAGCGGCCCGCTGATGGCCGCACCGACGGCCGCCAGCAGCAGACTGAAGAGCAGCGTGGCCGTCATCGACTGCCGCACCACGGCACGGGCCCCCGCCAGATCGCCGGCCCCGATCCGATGGGCCACCTGCACGGAAAATCCCGACGTGACGGCCGCACACAACCCCCAGAACAACCATGTCGTGGTCGAGACCAGTCCGATCGAGGCCGAGGCCTCGGCCCCGAGATGCCCCACCATCGAGGCGTCGATATACTGCATGAAGATGGACGACAGCTGCGCAATGATGGCCGGGATGCTGAGCCGCACGGTCAACTGCAGGCGCTCCCTTAAGGTCATGGCCCGCCCCGTGCGAATCAGAATCAGCAGTTCATTGGTCCGTTTGGCCAGTCTCATCGTTCGTTCCATTTTCGATCCCTTATCATTGCGGCACCCCGGCAGGAACCGGCAGATCCCTGCCATCCTCCGGGCACTCCTCGGTAAACGGTTCGCCGGACGTTTTATTGCATCGCCGATCCGGTTCCCCGTGCAGGAGTCCGTTTGCGCGGGGCAAAGATCGCAATTTTTCGCCGGATCCGGTGTAGACGGATTACGGATTTATCACCCCTTTATGACCCCGATTACAGAACCGGCCGCCGGCCGGCCTCGCCGGAGAGTCGGCCCCCGGAAAGGGCAAATCCGTAACTCGGGTTATAAACCGCCGGCATGTTCCGTAAGAAAGGTTATCGGAATCCAGCCATTCCTGCGTATCTTTGCAGCAGTAAACAACAAGCAGGATGGAAACAACGATGGATTCCCGAACCGTCAATCTGGATACGGTCGATCAGTACAACCGCCTCTACGGGCTCGAAACCCTCAACCCGCTGGTCAGCGTCGTCGACCTGAACAAGGCCACCCGACGCGTCGAATACACCCGCTGGAACTACGGCATCTACGCCCTGTTCCTCAAACTGGAGAAGGCCTGCGACATCTGGTACGGCCGCCAGCCCTACGACTATCAGGAGGGTACCGTCGTCTGCTTTGCGCCGGGACAGTCGACCGAAATCATCACCACATCCCCCAAAACGCAGATCAACGCCTACGGCATCCTCTTCCATCCGGACCTGCTGGCCGGCACCGCACTCGGAAAGAACATCAAACGCTACTCGTTCTTCGACTACGAGGCCAACGAGGCGCTGCACCTCTCCGAAGAGGAGCGCAACGTCATTCTCGACTGCCTGAAGATCATCGGCACGGAGCTGCGCCACGACGTCGACCGCTACAGCCGCAGGCTGCTCGTCAACTACATCGAACTGCTGCTGAACTACTGCACGCGCTTCTACGAGCGGCAGTTCACCATGCGCACGAAGGCCAACAGCGACATTCAGATCCGCTTCGAGCGGCTGCTGGACGACTACTTCGAGGGCCACACGGCCGAACGCGAAGGGCTTCCGTCGGTGCGATTCTTTGCCGACAAGCTCTGCCTGTCGGCCAACTACTTCGGAGACATGCTCAAAAAGGAGACCGGACACACCCCCCAGGAGTACATCCAGGAGAAGATCATCGAGGTGGCCAAGGAGCGCATCGACAACACGCAGCAGACCGTGAGCCAGATCGCCTACTCGATCGGTTTCCAGTATCCGCAACACCTCTGCCGGCTCTTCAAGAAGCGCGTCGGATGCACGCCCAACGAGTACCGCACGCGAAAGACCGACTGAGCGCCATGAAGCCCTCGACGCTGGATATCAAAACCGTATGCGAATGCAACCGCAGTTTCAACTGCCAAACGCTGCATCCGCAGATCAGCGTGATCAACCTGCAGCACCCCGACCTGCAAGAGGATGCCGTGAAATTCGAATTCTACGCCATCCTCTTCATCGAAAAGTGCAACGACGGCTGCTGCGGCTGCGGCCGCCGGTCGGACGACTACACCTGCGCCACGATGGTCTTCCTCCAACCGGGCGAGATCTTCCGCATGAGCGAAGCCGGGGCGCTGCCCGACAAGGGGTGGCTGCTGGCCTTCGCTCCCGACCTGCTCCACCGCACCACCCTGAAGAATCACATCCGCAACTACACCTTCTTCTCCTACCGCAAGCAGGAGGCCCTGCACCTCTCGCAGCGGGAGGCAGCCACCGTCACCGATTGCATGGAACACGTCGTCGAGGAGCTGCGGCACGCCGTCGACACCCACAGCGCCACCATCCTCTCGCGGCTCATCGAACTGATGCTCGACTACTGCACGCGCTTCTACGAACGACAGTTCATCACGCGCGAAGCGAAGAACAAGGCCCTGATCGACCAACTCGAGGCGCTGATCGACCGATACCTCCTTTCCGGCGTTCGGTGCGGCTCCGAGGGGATCTCCCCGCAATACTGCGCCTCGAAACTGGGGCTTTCGGTCCCCTACCTCCAGGATCTGCTGAAATTCGAGACCGGCAAGAGCCTCGACGAATATTTCCAGTTGAAGCGGCTCGATGCGGCCAAAAGCCTGCTGCTCAGGGCCGAAAACTCCCCGGCCGCCGTCGCGCATCATCTGGGATACGCCAACGTACAGTATTTCAGTCTGTTGTTCAAGAAGATAACCGGTTTTTCGCCCAACGAATACCGCTTCTCGAGAAATTAGGAATTGCGGCAAGGCCGGCACGTCGGGCGGCCGGAAGAAGGGGATCGGAGCCGGCCGGGACCTCGGGATACGCCGAATTGTTCCGAAAAGCCGATTTCGGACGCTTTTGCTTGCAAACATCCCACTCTCTGATGTATTTTTGCCTACGCAACAAGACCAAACCCGACAACCAACATGGAGCGAATCATTTCTCACTTTACGGACGACGACCTCTACAAGTTCACGATGTGCTGTGCCGTCATCGACAACTTCCCCAGGGCACGCGTCCGCTACTCGTTCACCGACCGCGACGGCACGCGCTATCCCGCAGGCTTCGCCGAAGCGCTGCTCGAACAGATCGCCCTGCTCGAAACGCTGGTCATCACCGACGAGGAGATCGCCTTCATGAAGCGGAGCTGCCCCTATATCCCCCACTGGTTCTACAACTACCTGAAGGGCTATCGGTTCAACCGCCGCTGGGTCACCGCCAGCCAGGACGAGGAGGGACACCTCACGGTGGATTTCGAGGGGAGCTGGGCCGACACGATTCTGCTCGAGGTCAAGGTGCTGGCCATCATCTCGGAGCTCTACTACCGGATGACGGGGCAGACCGGGCATCTCGACTACGGGGACTTCTACCGCCGCAGCCGTCTCAAGGCCCGGCGGCTGCTCGAGGCGGGATGCATCTTCAGCGACCTCGGCACGCGCCGCCGGGCCTCGTTCGAGGCCGAGGATACGGCCGTGCGGGCGCTGAAGGACGAGGCGGCCGCGGAGAGCCATACGGGACGCTTCGTGGGAACGAGCAACGTCTACCTGGCCATGAAATACGGTCTGACCCCCATCGGAACGATGGCCCACGAATTCGTCTCGGCCATCGGCGGCATGTACGGCCCCCAGATGGCCAACCACATTGCCATGAACTCCTGGCGGCAGACCTTCCGCGGTGCGCTGGGAACCTATCTCTACGATACGTTCGGGTGGGAGATCTTCAGCCTCAACTTCTCGGAGGATTTCGCCAACCTCTTCAAGGGACTGCGCATCGACAGCGGCGACAACCGCGAGCAGCTGCAGAAAATCGTCGACAAATACCGCTCGCTGGGGATCGACCCGCGCACCAAACAGGTCATCTTCAGCAATGCGCTCGATACGGACCGCGCCATCGAGATACAGAGTTACGCCCGGGAGTGGTGTCAGCCGTCGTTCGGCATCGGCACGCACTTCACGAACGATTTCGAAGGCATCCGGCCGTTGAACATCGTCATCAAGCTCACGGCCGCCAGGATCACCGAGGCGTGGCCCTTCTACAACGACACCTGCAAGCTGAGCGAGGACGACGGCAAGCACACGGGAAAACCCGAGGTCATAGCCCGTTTCCAGGCAGCGCTGAACCGGAAGGCCTGAGCGGCACACCCCGCAGGCAGAAACGACAGGGGGCGGAATCGTCACCCGCAACGGAGTGGACGATTCCGCCCCCGGCCTTCCGGTCCGGGACTCGGACGCCCAGACTCAGATGAAGAGATTCAGGTTGGCCTCCCCGGTGCGATCGAGGTAAGAGGCGACGCCGCCCAACGTGACCTCGTCCAGCAGCTCTTCACGCCGTACGCCCATGACGTCCATCGACATCGTGCAGGCGATCATCTCCACGCCGCTGTCCAGCGCCTGACGCATCAGCTCCTCAAGGCTGGAGATCTTCTTGCGGCGCATGATGCCGCGCATCATCCGGCTACCAAGCCCCCACATATTGAGTTTCGAAAGGTGCAGCCGTCCGCTGTGCGACGGGAGCATCCAGCCGAACATGCGCCCCATCAGATCCTTCCGCACGGCCGGCTTGCGACGCTTCTTGATGACGTTGAGCCCCCAGAAGGTGAAGAACATCGTCACCCGCTTTCCCGTCGCCGCCGCTCCGTTGGCGATGACGAACGAGGCCAGCGCCCGGTCCAGATCATCGCTGAAGACGACGATCGTCTTGTTGTCGGCCGACGCTGCCTGCCGGGAGACCGATTCGGGCCGTGCACCGCAGCACGACGCTGCAGCCGGCACCGGCTTGCGGATCTGCGCCCGCACCTTGCCGCCGCAGGTGTCGAGTGAGAGCAGTTCGGCTCCGGTCATGCGGCACCACGAGGCCACGTCGCGTCCGAAGGCCTGGTCCGTGGCCGTAATGCGCAGCTGTCCGCCCGGCTTCAGGGCCTCGAAACTCCTCTTCAGCTGCAGGACCGGCCCCGGGCACATCAGCCCGCAGGCATCGACCTCCACCACGGCACTCTCCCCCTCCGGCGACACGGCCGCCGAATCGCCACAGCCCGCCGAGGCATCCGCACAGCCCGGCTGCGCCACACTCCGGCAATCGTGCACCGGGGCGCAGTCGCAACGACACTCCTCCCCGTCGCGGGGTTCGGGAACCGGGGCCGTCGCCGCACGCCACGTCGTGTAGCCGCCCGAAAGGTTGCGCACGTCGCGGAATCCGTGCTGGGTGAGGATGCGGCTGGCCAGGTAGCCCCGCAGTCCGACGGCACAGCTCACCACAACGGGACGCTCGCGCGGCAACTCGCCGAGGTGTTCGCGCAGTTCGTCGAGCGGGATGTTCACGAAGCCCGGGATCGAACCCATGGCAAACTCGTCGTGCGTGCGTACGTCGATGCGCAGCGTCTCGTCGCCCAGCGCGGCGACATCCCGCCACTGGATCACCCGCACACGCCCCGTGAGGATGTTTTCGGCCACATAGCCGGCCATGTTCACCGGATCCTTGGCCGAGGAGTAAGGCGGTGCATAGGCATGTTCGAGTTCCGTGAGGTCATGGATGGTACCCCCCGTGCGGATGATCTGCTCGAACATCTCGATGCGTTTGTCGGCGCCGTCGCAGCCGACAACCTGCGCCCCGAGCAGGCGCCCCGTCCCGGGGGCGAAGAGAATCTTGATCGACAGCGGCAGCGCATCGGGATAGTAGCCCGCATGCGAGGCGCCGTGGGTGAACGACTCGATGTACTCGATGCCGCAGGCCTTCAGCAGTTTGGCATTGGCGCCGGCCGCAGCCACCGTCAGGTCGAAGACCTTGGCCACCGACGTACCGATCGAACCCCCGTAGATGTGCGTGTTGCCCAGCACGATGTTGTCGGCCACGATACGGCCCTGCTTGTTGGCCGGTCCGGCCAGCGGGATGAGCGCCGGACGTCCCGTCACCAGATGCCGCACCTCGACGGCATCCCCCAGGGCGTAGATCGCCGGATCGGAGGTCTGCATGTACTCGTTGACCGCAATGCCGCGCCGCTCGCCGATCTCCAGCCCGGCCTCCCGGGCCAGTTGGGTTTCGGGGCGCACGCCGATGCTCAGAATCACCAGATCCGCCGTGATCTGCCGCCCGCTCTGCAGATGGACCGTCACCCGTTCATCGCCCCGCTCCTCGAAGCGCACCACCCCATCCTTCAGATAGAGACCGACCCCGCGGTCCGTCAGGTGGCGGTGGACCAGTGCGGCCATCGAGAAGTCGAGCGGCGCCATCACCTGATCGGCCATCTCCACCACGTCGACCCGAAGCCCCAGGTGGTGCAGGTTCTCGGCCATCTCCAGACCGATGAATCCGCCGCCCACGACCACGGCACGCCGCGGGTGCCGTGTGTCGACATACTGTTTGATGGCATCCGTGTCGGGAACGCTGCGCAGCGTGAAGATCCGCGGGCTGTCGATCCCCTCGATCGGCGGTCGCAACGGCTCGGCTCCGGGCGAGAGGACCAACCGGTCGTAGGTCTCCATGTAGGTTTCGCCCGTGGCCACACGGCGCACCGTCACCTCCCTGCGCGCACGGTCGATCGCCGTCACCTCCTGTTCGGTGCGGATATCGATGCGGAAGCGGTCGGTGAAACCCTTGACCGTCTGCACGAAGAGTTTCGACCGCTGGGCAATCGACCCGCCGATGTAATACGGCAGTCCGCAGTTGGCATACGAGACATATTTCCCCCGCTCGAAAAGGATCACCTCGGCCTGCTCGTCCAAGCGGCGCAGGCGGGCCGCCACGGTGGCCCCTCCGGCCACCCCTCCGACAATAAGAATCTTCATGGGTTCGTATGGTTGTGTGATTGATTTTCCGATTCGGGATCCTGCTCCGTCACCACGAAGGCCTTCAACTGCGCGAAGAGTTTGTCAAAACCCAGGAGGGTCTCGTGCTGCATCTGACGGATCTTCTCCGCCCCGAGCTCCGTGAGCGAGAAAAGCATCTGGCGACGATCCTGCGGACTGATCGTGCGGTGGAGATACCCCTTCCGTTCGACCGTCGTGATGACCTTCGAGACTCGCGGCCCCGAAAGCCCGACAAAATCACACAACGTTCCGGCCGTACGGGCCCCACCCTGCTTCAGGCAGCAGAGCAGCATCGCCTCGTTGATCGTAATGCCATGACGCTCGGCAAACGCCTTTTCAAATTGGTACAGCGCCTTGTAAATCTCCTTGATACGGCAAATTGGTTCCATCTTTTCGATCTTTTCGTCACAAAGATAAAATTATTTTCCATTAAAAACTATTTTTATTGGAAAATTATTATCGGACACGCGCCCCTCCGGAAAATAGAACAGGCGCTGATACCCTCCGTCCCCTTCAGGAGATAACGCTTCCGGAGCCGGCCGACATGATCCACAAAAAAGAGATTCCGAAACCTGATGGTCCCGGAATCTCTTTTTTCTTCCAGCAATTCAGATCAATCCTCCAACGAGGTCGTTTCCAAAGGCACATCCCGAATACAACGAACGCTGTATGCATTGCTCCGCTGATAGGGATTCACGATAACCTGACCGCTCATAAAGAGCATGCGGTTCGAATTATTGTAATTGTCACCCGCCTTGGCAGCCGAGGAATTCGCCCAATAAACACCCCGGGCATTCCCGTCCTTGGTGTCTGCTGTCGCCGTATTGTAAACCACATGACCTGACGACGGCAGATGCAGCACCGACTCCGCAAAGATCGTATTGGGATCATCCAAATTGTATTTGGTGTTGTATTTCATCGTCATGTTCAATATGGCTCCACCCATGGCAAGGAACTCATTCACCGTCGGGATCCGGTATCCTTCCGGACACGGATTGCTTGACTGCGTCTCATCGGCCAGCGAAGCATGCCACTCATAGTCAATGTATTTTCCGCCCCAAAGTCCCGTCTCCTGGGTTGATGTCTGCACGGCCCAGTCATTCGGAGCCGCATTGGTCGGAATAAATTGGTTGTGACCCGCATCGGCACGGTTGGGAACCCGTTCATTCATCCCGGCAATCCCATTCACCAAGACACCCGCCGTAGCACTCGTCCAGGCCGTCTTTTCGTGCCCGTCGGCCTTGCGCGACCACTGGAACAACGACCCGTAGGCCTCATAATCGTCCTTGGATTCGGCGACCTTGCGAGCTCCCAGATTACGATCCAGCCAGGTCTGCGTGGCTTTCGTCCCGTCCTCTAGGGTCACCTCGATATTCACCGGATAATAGATCAGTTTGTAATATTCATCCGCGCCGTCATAGTTGCGGTCCTTGACTCCGGCAACCGTTACCTGACACTCAGCCATCTGCTTGCTGCCGTCGTTGGCCTTGGCCGTAATCACGGCCCGCCCGTGACTTACCGGAGTAATAAGACCCTCCTGCGACACCCGAGCCACGGCTTCATCCGACGAAACCCATTCCAACGTCGGAATGGTCGCATCGGACGGCGTAATCGTTGCCGTAACGGCGAACGGTTCGTCCGTGACCAGAAAATCGTGCGACGTGGCACTCAGGACAATCGACGTGATCGGATTGTCGGCCAGGAACGGTGTAACGGTCACCTCAACCTCGGCCGTACGACGCATGTCACTCGTCTCGATACCGATCCGGGTAACACCTTCCGCCTTGGCCGTGATGAGACCCTCCGCACTCACCGTCGCCACCTCCGGCTCCGTATTGTACCACGTCACCTTCTTGTTGCCGCAGTCTTCGGGGGTAAAGAGAATCTGAAGCCGATAGGTTTTGGTCTCGGGCAGCGAGAGTTTCTCAATTCCGAAACTTACGCTCTCCACGTGGACGAAATAGGGCGGCGTATCCTCCTTTTCCATACAGGAGGAAAGGCCCAATGCCACCACCAATGCAGCAAAATAGCAGAGAATTCGTTTCATATCAGTAGGTTTAGGTTTGATTCCGCACGAAACAGCAGAGAAGATCTTGCTGAAACAAATATATTCGGAATAAACCTTTTTTGCCGATGGACAGGATCAATAAATTTTCGGGAACGGTTTCGGGAACGGTTTTATCGTCCGGAAACGTTCCCGAAAAAAGTCCCCTTCGATCAGAACTTCTTCCAGTCACTCAGACTCGAGCATCCGGGGATCACTCGATCCCCGCACATGAAGCAAACCCTCGAGGACGACAGTACGGTCTGCGGCCGAAGGATTTTCGATCTTTTCCAGCAGCATCCGCGCCGCCGTCTCGCCCATCTTGTCCAACGGCTGTGCCACGGAACTCAGCATCGGTTCGATCACCAGAGCCGACTGCGATTCCGTAAAGCCCATCACCGAAACCTGTTGCGGAATCTGAATGCCGCCATGCTTGAGAGCCTTCATGGCTCCGATGGCCAACGGATCGTTGAATCCGAACAAGGCGTCGGGGATCAAACCCTGCTCGATGCAACGGTTCATCACCCGAAGTCCTTCGTCTCGGGTAATCGATTCGCAGCGGATCACCAGCGAAGAATCTACCGGTAATCCGTGTTTGCGAAGGGCATCCGCATAACCCCGATAGCGCAGGGCCGAAAGATCAATCTCCGAGGGACCCTGAAAATGCATGATCCGCGGCATCGGCTGACCCATCTCCCGCCGGACATTCACCAGATGTTCCACCGCAAAGAACGACCACTTGTAATCGTCGATCACCACCTTCCCGGCCGAAACATCGGCGCTGGCCCGATTGAAAAAGACCAACGGGGTGCCATTGTCAATGAGTTCCTGATAATAGGCCGTATTCCGCCCCTTTTCCGTCACGGAGATCAGAATGCCTTCGACCATGCTCTCCTCGAGCAGTTGGAGATTCCGACGCTCGACCTCGGCCGATTCGTTGCACTGCGTGATAAGAACATGAAAGCCCTCCTGCTCAAAAACCTTCTGAATCTGAATGATAATCCGCGAAAAAAAGGAATTGACAAATTCCGGAACCACGACTCCTATGATTTTCGTACGGCGTTTGATCAGATTCTGCGCAAAGGGATTGGGGCGGTAATGCATCTTCTCGGCCATCTCCAGAACCGCCCGCTTCGTCTCGGGTTTGACATCGAAACGATCGGCCAACGCCCTCGATACGGTGGATTTGGAGATTCCCAGAGCCCGGGCTATATCCTTGATCGTGGTATTTTGCGCCATAATGAAAAATTTTAAGCAAGATACGCATTTTTACGCCAAAAATCAAATTCCGACCCCTTCCCTCCAGGGCTTTCCCCCCGAAAACAGTCCATGGGAGCGGTTGCATAAAATGGGAGCGTTCCCGAAAACGTTCCCGACGATTTTATTGCTCACGTACGACTTGCAATCCGTCCGAATGGAATATATTTGTTTAAGGATTGATCCGGAATCCCGCTCAAACAGAAACTATAACTTCTATGGGAACCTTAGACTATATAACCATTCTCCTCTTTGCCGCCGGAGTAATGCTGGCCGGCATATCGTTTTCTTCAACCGGCAAAAACATGAAGAGCTTCTTCGCCGGCGGCGGCAATGTCCCCTGGTGGATCAGCGGACTCTCGCTCTTCATGGGCTTCTTCTCGGCCGGCACGTTCGTCGTCTGGGGATCAATTGCCTATTCGCTCGGATGGGTCTCGGTAACCATTCAACTGACCATGGCCGTAGCCGGACTGGCCGTCGGGTATTTCATCGCCCCGCGATGGAACCGTACCGGCTGCCTGACCGCCGCCGAATACATCACCCGCCGCTTCGGTGTGACCACCCAGAAGATGTACACCTATCTGTTCCTCTTCATCTCACTCTTTACGACCGGGGCCTTTCTCTACCCCATCGCCAAAATCATCGAGGTGACGGCCGACATCCCGCTCAACACCAGCATTCTCCTTCTGGGAGCCTTCAGTATCCTCTACGTCGCAATCGGAGGCTTGAGAGCCGTCGTAGTCACCGATGTCCTGCAGTTTCTGATCCTCTTTGCGGCGGTCATCATCGTCATCCCGCTCTCCTTTCTCAAAATCGGCGGTGTCGAGCAGTTCTTTGACCGCCTGCCCGAAGGTTTCTTTCAGGTCGTCTCGGGTGAATATACCTGGGTATTCATCGTCGCCTTCATGTTCTACAACCTCTTCTTCCTCGGAGGAAACTGGGCCTACGTACAGCGATATACCAGCGTAAGTTCGCCCCGCAACGCCCGGAAAGTGGGCTATCTGTTCGGTGCGCTCTATCTGATCAGCCCCATCCTCTGGATGCTGCCGCCGATGATCTATCGCGTCTACAACCCTTCACTCGAAGGTCTCGAGGCCGAAAACGCCTATCTGCTCATGTGCAGGGAGGCTATGCCGTCGGGGCTGCTCGGATTGATGCTCGGAGGCATGATCTTCGCCACGGCCAGTTCGCTCAACGCCACGCTCAACATCTCGGCCGGAGTATTCACCAACGACATCTTCAGGCGGATCTACCCCTCAACCTCGGAAAAGGGACTGATGCGCGTGGCCCGCTGGTCGACCATCGGATTCGGACTGCTGGCCATTGTCGTGGCCCTGCTCATCCCGCTCATGGGCGGAATCGTCAACGTCGTGATCAGCGTCGCCGCACTCACGGGCGTACCGCTCTATCTGCCGCTTATCTGGACGCTCTTCTCCCGCAATCTCAATGGAAAGGTCATCCTGACGGTCACCATCTGGAGCCTCTGCATCAACGCCCTCTTCAAGTTCGTCACGCCGCTGGCCGGATTCTCGCTCGACCGCGCACAGGAGATGCTCGTCGGAGTGCTTGTCCCGGCTCTGATGCTCGCCGTCTACGAGATCTATCACCGCATGCGACGTCCCGGTGACCAAATCCCCATGATCGAGAAAAATCCCGACAACACGCTCCAGAATGCCGCTGAAACGGACAACCGATTCAGCGTCATGATCATCGGAATCGGAGCCTCTCTCTCCGGACTCTTCGTTACCGTACTCGGAGCTCTGGCCGACGAACATAAGATGATTCCCCTGGGAATGGGAATACTGCTGCTCGCCATCGGAATCGCAGCCTACGCATACAGCAAAAAGAAATCCTGACAACGATATGATCATCTCCAAATTCGAAAATTATCGGACCTTCCGCCAGGTCGCACTCCGCGCCGACTATGTCATCGCCGGAGGCGGCATGACCGGCGTATGCAGCGCCATCACAGCGGCGCGTGCCGGCGTGCGCGTCATCCTGGTCCAGGACCGTCCGGTCCTCGGCGGAAACGCATCGAGCGAGGTGCGCCTCTGGGTGCTGGGCGCCACCTCCCACATGGGCAACAACAATCGCTGGTCGCGTGAAGGAGGTGTTCTGGACGAAATCCTCGTCGAAAACACGTTCCGAAACAAGGAGGGGAATCCCGTCCTCTTCGACATGGTCCTCATGGACAAGGTCCTCGCCGAACCGAACATCACGCTGCTGCTCAATACGGTGGTCTATCGCGTCGAGAAAAGCGACCCTCGCACCGTAAGCCGGCTCATGGCCGTGAATCCGCAAAACGGCACCGAATACACGATCGAAGGGCGCCTGTTCGCCGACTGCACGGGCGACGGCACGCTGGGCTATCTGGCCGGCGCCTCGTTCCGCATGGGTGCCGAGGAGCGCGAAGAGTTCGGCGAAGGCTTCGCCCCCGACCGCAAGGAGTACGGCGAACTGCTCGGACACAGCATCCTCTTCTACATGAAGGACACGGGACATCCCGTCCGGTATACGGCTCCGGACGTCGCCATCAAGGACGCCGAGAAGCGAATCCCGAAGCTGCAAAACCCCAACTATTTCAACGTCGGACAGCAAGGATGCAAGTACTGGTGGCTGGAGTACGGCGGGCGGTTGGATACGGTCACCGACACCGAACAGATCAAATTCGAATTGTGGAGTGTTGTTTATGGAGTCTGGGACTACATCAAGAACTCGGGCAAATTCCCGCAGGCCGAGACTCTTACCCTCGAATGGGCCGGGCTCTTCCCGGGCAAGCGCGAAAGCCGCCGCTTCACGGGACTCTACACCATCACCCAGCGCGACATCATCGAACAGCATACGCATTACGACGCCGTGGCGTATGGCGGCTGGTCGATCGACCTGCACCCCTCGGACGGAGTCTACAGCTCCAGCAATGCCTGCAACCAATGGCACAGCAAGGGAGTCTACCAGATTCCCTATCGCTGCTACGTGACCCCGGATCTGGACAATCTCTTCATCGGCGGCCGGATCATGTCCTCGAGCCATGTGGCCAACGGTTCGACCCGCGTCATGTGCACGGCGGCACTCGGAGGCCAGGCCATCGGCATGGCCGCCGCTCTCTGCCTTGAAGAGCATTGCACGCCCACGGATCTGGCCCGTCCCGAGAAAATCGTCCGGCTGCAGACCGAACTGATCAAACGGGGACAGTTCATTCCCGGGCTCGATCTTTCGGACGGGCGGAATCTGCTCGACCGCGCCTCGCTTCATCCGTCGAGTGAGCTCCATCTGACCGAACTGCCTCACGACGGAAGCTGGTTCCGACTCGAATACCCCGCAGCAGAGCTTATTCCGGTCAACGGCTCCGTCCCGCGAATCAACCTCACCGTCAGGGCCGACGAAGCTACCGACCTGAGGATCGAACTGCGCAGCTCGCAGCGATGTGAGAACTATACGCCGGACCGGATCGATGCCGTCGTGACGCGAAGACTCTCAAAAGGGGAAAATATCCTCGACATCGACTTCGGCGTCACCTACGATTCGCCCCGATACGTCTTTGTCTGCTTCATGACCAACAAGCAGGTATCCCTTCCGCTGAGCGGACGTTACGTGTCGGGGTTGACCTCGGTCTTCAACCACATGAATCCGGCCGTTTCGAATTTCGGCCGGCAGACCCCGCCCGAAGGGATCGGTGTCGAAACGTTTGAATTCTGGTGCCCGAAACGGCGCCCCGAAGGAAAAAACCTTGCTCTGCGGTTCTCTCCGGCAATCGACGCATTCGGCGCCGAATTCCTGCGCAACAACTATTTCCGTCCCTACCTGGCCCCCAACGGATGGATAGCCGAATGCGAAGATCCGAATCCGGAATTACGGATCGACTGGAGCAGTCCCGTCACGATTTCGCGTATGCGGCTCTTCTTCGACACGGACGCCGATCACGCCATGGAGAATGTACAGATGGGTCACTACGACTCCGTCATGCCGGGCTGCATCCGCGACTACCGGCTGTCGGACGACCGGGGGAATGAACTGGCATTCGCGACCGGGAACCATCAGACAATCAATACGCTGACATTTAGCCCTGCAGTTGCGGTCCGCGGACTGAATCTCCGGATCTCTCGCCCGGACGGCAACATATGCCCCGCTCTGATGGGAATCATCATCGAATAAACCAAATTACCAACAAACCAACCTATGAACCTATGAAAAAAATCTACTCAACCCTGGTGATGCTCTTCCTGATCGTAGCATCCATGGCTCAAATCAGGGAGATCAAAGGTGTGGTACACGACGAAAACGACAAGCCCATGTCAGGAGTCACCGTGTACGTTCCTGAAACAGGCGCCGGAACGATCACTGGCAGCCAAGGTAACTACTCGATCAAGGTTCCCGGTCCCAAGGCAGAGATATCCTTCTCGTTCATGGGATATAAGACCCTGAAGCTCAAGGCTGGGGATCCGAAGGCCAAATTCGACATCATCAAACTATCGCCCGACAACCTGCTGTTCGACGAAGTGGTGGTCGTAGGTTACGGCACCCAGAAAAAGGTCAACCTGTTGGGATCGGCCGAAAATGTCTCGGTCAAGGACCTCGAAAACCGCCCGCTCACCTCGGCTTCGATGGCCCTGCAGGGAACCATTGCCGGTATCGATGTGGTGCAGAATTCGGGCCAACCCGGCGAAGACCAGGGCTCGATCCGCATCCGCGGCGTATCCTCGATCGAGAACGTCAACGAACCGCTCGTGCTGATCGACGGCGTCGAGGGCGACATCAACCTGGTCAATCCCAAGGATATCGAGTCCATGTCGGTGCTAAAAGACGCCTCGTCGGCTGCCATCTACGGCAACCGGGCCGCTGCCGGCGTCGTGCTGATCACCACCAAGTCGGGGCAGGGATCCGGAAAACTCAAGGTAACCTACAACGGCAGCTTCTCCCTGCAGGAGGCTACGGCTCTGCCCGAACCCGTCAAGGTACTCGAATATCTCGACCTGAAAGAGGAGATGTTTCTCTATAACGGCGAGATCAAGAATTTCGACAGCGACCGCGAAAAATACATCTCCGGAGAACGGGTCTCGGTCAACTACTACCTCCGGCATTTCCGAATCGCGCCAATGCACGATCACTATCTGAACATGTCGATGGGCGGCAAAAACTACAACGGCAGCATCTCGATCGGATACGGCAAACAGGACGGTGTCCTCAAGGGTACGGACAACGAAAAAATTTCCTTCCGGTCGAATACGAGCATGTACTCCAACAACCGGAAATTCTTCGCGACACTCAACCTTTCGGGATATCGCAAAGACATGACCTCGACAGCCATGGGCACCAATCAGACCATTCAGGATATTCACCGCGCCGGTCCGACCAGCATCTTCAAGGCCTACAACGGTCTCTACGGCTTTTACGGCCGCCACATGGGACAACTCGAAGCCGGTGGCCGCACGAAAAACATCTCGAACCAGTTGACGGCCAAAATCTCCGTCGGAATCGAGCCCGTCAAGGACCTCAAGATCCAGGGATCGTTCGCCACGGTCTACTTCAATTCGCGCAACGACCAGTTCGTGGCGCCGATCTACACCGTCGGGGATCTCTACGGCGATGTACAGAACAAGGTCGCCAGCTTCATCGAGATCAAGAACTCGACGACCCTCTCCACAACCACCGAACTCACGGCAACCTACAAAAAGCGGATCAAGCGCCATGACATCTCGGCCCTGATCGGTGCCTCGCAATACTGGTGGCGCAACGAATGGGAGATGGCCCGCCGCGACAACATGTCGTCGTTCACCCCCTCGTTGAACATGGGTGATCCGGCCACGCAGGTCAACGACAATGCTATCAACGAACGGGCCACCCGCTCGCTCTTCGCACGCATCGGATACTCCTTCGATGACCGATATCTCTTCGAAGTCAACGCCCGATATGACGGGTCCTCGCGCTTCTACAACAAGAAATGGGGCCTCTTCCCGTCGGTAGCCGCCGGATGGCGCATCTCCGAGGAGACCTTCTTCAAGGACACTGGTATCTCCAACTACATCGACAACCTGAAACTTCGGGTTTCGTGGGGTCGCCTCGGAAACGAATACATCTCGTCCAACTACACGGGATACCCCACGCTCTCGACCGACAGCTATTACGATTTCAACGGCACCCAGGTGGCCGGAGCCGCCATCACCTCGCTGTCGAACAAAGACACCTCGTGGGAGACCTCCGAACAGACCAACATCGGTATCGATATCGGGATCTGGAACCGCTTCTCGCTTACGGCCGACATCTTCTACAAGAAGACCACCGACATGCTGATGAAACTGCCCATCCCGCCTTCGCTGATCGGCAACGTCAACGGCGGCCCTTACCAGAATGCCGGAAGCATGGAGAACAAGGGTCTCGAACTGACGCTCAATTACCGCCAGACCTATCGCAACAAGATGTATTTCGACGCCACGTTCACGACCTCGTTCCTGCGCAACAAGGTGCTTGATCTGAGCGGGGTGAGTCCCGTCATCAATGCATCGCTCCCGATCGTGCACATGGAAGGTGCTCCCGTGGGATCCTTCTACGGCTATCGCATGGCCGGAGTCTACCAGTTCGACGACTTTTCGTGGCAGAACAACAGCGATCCCTCCGTTCCGCTCGAGGAGCGCGTCTACAAGCTCAAGGAGGATCGTCCCGTTCCGAGCGAAGGCAGCCCGCGCCCGGGCGATCTGAAATTCGCCGACCTCTCGGGTCCCGACGGTGTACCCGACGGCAAGATCGATCTCGATTACGACCGCGAGATCATCGGCGATCCATTCCCGGATGTCTCCATGTCGCTCAACCTGAACTGGGGCTGGAAAGGTATCGACTTCAACATGTTCTGGCAAACGGTTTTGGGACGAGACATGTACAATCAGGGGCCGATGGTCGTCCCGTTCTACAACGACAACGGAAACGTCTGGAAGGAGATGGTCGACAAACGCTGGACGGCCGACAACCCCACCAACAGCAACCCCCGTCTGAACTACGATTCGAAAACGGCGAACACCCGTTCGAGCTACTACATCTTCGACGCTTCGTTCCTTCGTCTGAAGAACATCGAACTGGGATACTCGCTGCCCGAACGATGGACGGCCAAACTCCACATGTCGAAAATCCGTATCTATGCCGGCATCCAGAACGCCTGGACGCTGACCAACTTCCCCGGATGGGATCCCGAACGTCCTTCGACCAACATCGCCTCGGAGGTCTACCCGCAGGTCCGCATCTACAATTTCGGTCTCAACATCGGTTTCTAACTCTAAATTCGGATCATGATGAAAACTTATCATAAAATAGCCATATTGATCGGTTCGGCACTGATGCTGGGCTCTTGTGCCGATTACCTGGTCCGCGAGCCTCAGGATGCGCTCGACCCGGCCACCTTCTTCTCCTCCCAGGAGAATGCCATCATTGCCGTGAACGGCATCTACAACGCCGCCCTCGAGCCGGTCAAGGGCCGTACCTATGCCATCGATTTCGATTGCATGACCGACAACATGTACAACTATTCGCGCAATCAGAATACCCAGGAGTTCGGCCAGGGAACCCAAGGTGCGTCAAGCACCTACGCCCTGAACATGTGGAGCCGCGGATATCGGGGCATCTCCCGGGCCAATACCCTGCTGGCCTGGCTCGACAACTGTTACGAACTGACCCAGCCGACCAACAACATCAAGGACCGGCTGCGTTGCGAAGCGCTCTTCCTGCGGGCCTATTTCTACGCCGAACTGATCGATCTGTTCGGCGACGTCCCGATGTACCTCGATCAGGTTGACCTGGCCGACAGCAAACCCCGAACACCCAAGGCTCAGGTCATCAAGCAGATTCTCGGCGATCTGGATGAGGCGGCCAAATACCTGCCCGTCACCTACCCCGCCGAGGACACGGGACGTGCAACCAAAGGCGCGGCTCTGGCGCTGAAAGGGAAAATCGAGCTCTACAACGGCATGTACAGCCAGGCTGCCAAGACGCTCAAGCAGGTGATCGAACTGAAAGACGAAAACGGGGCTCTCCGCTATGATCTTTATCCGCTCTATCGGGAGATGTTCCTGCCCGAATACGAGGACAACTGCGAGGTGATCTTCGACATTCAGTACATGAAAAACGCCTATTCGCAGGGATTGACCCATCAGATGTACACCTTTACCTACGAATGGAACTCCTACTGCCCGACCGTCTCGCTGGCAGAGAGCTACTATACCAAAAACGGATATCCCGTCACGTGGGACGAAGCAACGCAGCTCTACAAGAGCGACGACCCGGAATTCAACCCCACCTATCCCTACAACAACCGCGACCCGCGACTCGACCAGTCGATCATCATGCCCGGCACGGACAATGGCCGCGGTACGATTTTCAAACCCAACTCGGCAAACCATACGGGCATGAAGATCCGCAAATGGAACGACTACACCGAATCCGAAAAGAACAATTCGGAGCACAATATCATCCTGATCCGGTTTGCCGACGTGCTGCTCATGCGGGCCGAAGCCCTTGTGGAATCGGGATCGTTCGACGAGGCGGAGGTCCGCGCGCTGATCGACCGAGTCCGCCAGCGTCCTTCGGTGATGATGCCCAAGGTCGAGGATGCCGAAGGAACGGGACTCGATGCGGCGGCATTGCGTGAGATCATCCGGCATGAGCGTCGGGTGGAGTTCGCCTTCGAAGGAACGCGTCTGTCGGATATTCATCGCTGGAAAATCGGGCCCGAGGTGATGACCGACGCTTATGGATACACAGTCTCGAAGGCGGCTCTTGCCGTTCCGGAATACATTCCCTACAAAGTGGACACACGTTCGTTCAATCCCGATCGGGACTACCTGTGGCCCATTCCGCAGAACGAGATCAACACCAATCCCTACATCAACGCTGCGGACCAGAACCCCGGATATTAATCCCGCCCACAGCGACACCGAATGCGGGCAGGCTGCCGTCGATCCGACGACTGCCTGCCGCAATTCCGGAACGGCTCCGATCCGAAGAAAAATCCCGGAACCGGGACAAGTTGAGACTTTCGGTTGAATTTTTAACCTCAGAACTGCATGATGAAATCTTTCAAAGTCCAATACGGATCCTTCCTCGTTCTGTTTGCGTCGATATGCTGCCTGACGGGATGCAACTCCCCGATGCGGCTGTCCACGCCGACGGGCGAGGTTGAGATTACCCGCAAAGGTGTGATCGTCTTTCGCTCGGAAGGGGTGCGAAGTCTTTATACGCCGTCGTTCACCGTCATTCGGACCGATACGGATCCGGGACTGAAGATGCGTCCGGCCGGCATTCCGAACGTGCTCTACAATGCAGCCTCCTGGCATTCGGAGCAGGGCGATGCCCGGCAGGTCGTTCGGACCGACGACCAGATTGGAGACGGATTCGATGCCGAAATCCTCAACGGAGATGTCCAGGCCAGAACCTTTTCCATCTTCAACGTCGGAGAGCAGTGCATCCTCAAGCCCTCGGAAATAACGTCTGACGGCTCCCGGATTCGATTCTCCTATCCCGCTCAAAAGGATTTCGAACTCTCCGCCGAACTGAGCATCGACTCCGCTTCGGGCTATCCCCGTCTGCGCGGCTCGCTGCGGCCCGCCATCGACGGATACTATTCCGTCGGATTCACCGGGTATGAACCGCTCGATACGGCCCGGGTCGAGGAGCTCTGGCAACCGATGATCTGGCAGGAGCGCCGTTTCCCCGACCGCAGTTATGCCACACTGGCCTACCGTTGTCCGGTGCCGTCGGCTTTTGTCATGTCCGACGGCGCGAGCCGCGGTGTGGTAGCCGCTCCAACGGAATTTCCCTTTGATCCGCTGCCCGTCATGGAGAACAGCCGCTTCTGTGTCGCATTGCGCACGGCTGAAGGCAAAGCCTCGCCGATGCTCTTCGCTCCGGTCCCGGGCGGTGCGGAATCCCGCATGCAGGCCGGAGAAGAGTGGCATTTCGACGTCCTGCTCTTCGCCTCGCCGGGCAACACGACCGATGCGTTGCAGCACGTGGCCGAGAAAATCTACGGATTCCGCGATCTGCGCCACAACGACATCTCGACACTCAATGCCACCATAGACCGTATCATCGACTACACGACGAGCCGTTACAGCTGGTTCATCGACGAACAGAAGGGCTGCGCCTATTCGACCGATGTGCCGGGAGCCGTGAAGAACGTATCGGCGCTCAACCCGCTCGAAATCGCTCTGCTGAACGACAACCGCACCATCTACGAACGCCGTGCCCGCCCGATTCTGGAGTACATGCTCTCCCGGGAGAAATTCCTCTTCTCGGCCGACTCCACACAGCGGATTCAGTATCCGTCGCGACGGCTCAACGGACCTTGTGCTCCGATCTCGGAGTTGACGACCCTCTACGAGGTCTTTCAAGAGAAGGATCCGTTCCTCGTGCGGCTCGCCCGGCAGGAGTATGAAACGTCTCGCGTGCGAAATCTCGACGTGCGCGAAGAGGGGCGGACCTGGAAAAATGCCCTGCACCTCTTCCGGGCAACGCAGGACTCGACCTTCCTGCGGGAAGCCATGCGCGGAGCCGACGCCTACATTGCCGCCCGGATCGATTCACCGGCCACGGACTTCTCGGACCCCGCAGCCGGCGGGTTCTTCTTCTGGACGGGATTCGCGCCCAAATGGATCGACCTGCTGGAGTTGTACGAAACAACCGGAGAGGAGCGTTACCTGAAGGCAGCCCATCGCGGAGCCAGGCTCTATACTCAATATCTGTGGTTCTGTCCGCAGGTGCCCGACTCCTCGATTGTCGTCAACCCCGACGGCAAAGCCCCCTACTACTTCTACCTGAAACAAAAAGGGCATACTCAAATGGATGCCGCACGCGAAGAGGTTCCGGCCTGGCGGCTCTCCGAAATCGGTCTCTCGCCCGAATCGTCGGGCACCTGCACCGGACACCGGGCCATCTTCATGGCCAATCATGCCGCCTGGTTCCTCCGACTGGCCTGCTACACGGGAGACGACTTTCTGGCCACAATTGCCAAAAATGCCATTATCGGCCGCTATCGCAACTTCCCGGGATACCACATCAACACCGCCCGCACGACTGTCTACGAAAAGGAGGACTACCCGCTACAGGGGCACAAGGAGCTGAGTGTAAATTCGTTCCACTACAACCATATCATGCCGCACGTGACGCTGCTCTACGACTATCTGATCACCGACGCATGCTATCGGAGCCATGGTGCCATCCGTTTCCCCGACGAGTTCATCGAGACCTACGCCTATCTCCAAAGCAAATTCTACGGCCATCGTCCCGGAACCTTCTATGGTGAAAAAGCCTGGCTCTGGATGCCGTCGGGATTGGTTCAATGCTCCGACGTGGAACTCAATTACGTGGCGGCCCGCAGCGAAAAAGGGCTCTGTCTGGCCTTTTCGAACCAATGCGGCCGATCGGTCAGGGCCAGCGTCCGACTGAATCCCGCACGTCTGGAGTTCGATCGCCAAACCGAATGCAGGGTCCGGCTTCTGAGCCCCGACGGAGCGTGCGGGGAGTGGTCCGACGGGCAATTCACCGTCGAGGTGGCCCCCAATTCGTTGACTGCCGTTTGCATCGAGGGCGTACGTCCTCGTCCCGACATTCAGCTGCATCTGCTGTCGATTCCCGATGCCTGGCAGAAAGATTATGCGGTCTCCGACGACGGGCGCGTGCGTTGCATGCTGCTCAATACGGATGATCTCCAGTCCCGGGTCTATCTCTATTTCGATATCAGCGACACGCAATATGCAGCGGTCTCGGCCGAGGTAAACGGATCGAAAAAGCAGTCGACTCACTATCCCTATGAATTCACCTTCCCGACCGACGACCGGCGGATTGAGATCCGTGCCTCAGCCCGAAAAAAGGATGGATCCGTCATGCAGTGGGAGCCCCTCGTTCTTGAAAAATAGCAATTCATGAAAACCACGTTCCATATCCTGCTGTGTCTTTTGCTCCTCGGACCGAGTCCATTCCAGGCGCAAAACCTGACCACAGCCCCGTACCTGTGCGACAGCATGGTGCTGCAACGCGACATGCCGCTGCCGATCGAAGGCACGGCCCGCCCCGGAAGCCGGATCGAGATCACCTTCGCCGACCACCAGGTATCGACCGAAGCCGATACGTCGGGCCGATGGGTCGTGATGTTTCCGGCACTGAAAGCCTCGGCTCAGAACCGCACGATGGAGATTCGCTGCGACGATGAACAATTGGAGATCCGAAATGTCCTGGTCGGAGAGGTCTGGCTGGCCGGCGGGCAGTCGAACATGGCCTTCAAGGTCCGGGGCATGGAGTTCGACGAACGTCTCGATCTGATTCGCGACGCCGATTATCCGGAGATTCGATGCTACTACCGCGCCAATGTCGTCAGCGGCGGCAAGCGCCTCCACACGGCAGACCGCCTCTGGTCTGCCGCCCGCGGACGACGGATCTACGACTGGAGCGCCATTGCCTATCTCTTTGCCCGGGAACTGCACCGCCGCTTGGGAGTCCCGATCGGCATTGTCAACTGTTCGCACGGAGGCTCCACGGCCGAAGCCTGGATCAGCCCCGAGGCCTTTGCCGCAGATTCCGCTCTGAGGGCGGCAATCGGCAAGAACTACTCGGGAATCGGAGCTCTTTACAAGAATCCGTCGACGCTCTACGAAAAAATGCTGTGCTCGCTCCACGGACTCTCCCTGCGCGGCGTCATCTGGTATCAGGGAGAAAGCAACGGCTATTTCCCCGAACGTTACGCCAGACTCTTTTCGGGGCTCATCGCCGACTGGAGGCGTTTCTTCGACCGGGATGAACTGCCTTTCATCTTTGCCCAGCTTCCGGCCTATCGGCCCGCCTGGGACAAAAGCGGGGAACGCTGGGCTCAACTGCGGCAGGCCCAACTGGAGGTGGCACGAACAACCGCTCACACGGCTCTGGTCGTCACTTCCGACTGCGGCGATCCGGACAACATCCATCCCAAGAACAAGCGTCCCGTGGGCGATCGGTTCACGGCGGCGGCCCTGCACCTCGTTTACGGCGACAAGCGCCCCGGATGGTTGATGCCCGGAGACCCGGTCGTTGACGGCAACAGGATCCGGATTCCCGTCGAAGGAATACGCGGGGGACTCTCCCTGCGCGGAAGAGAGTCCCGGATCGAGGTCCGCACCGGAGGCGGGATCTGGTATCCGGCCGATCTGCGGATCCGCGGGAATTCACTGGAGATCGTCTCCGACAGGGCACCGACGCCGACCGCCGTGCGTTATGCCTGGGGCAATCTCAACTCGCTCGGCATCTATCATCGCAGTGGGCTTCCATTGCCTCCGTTCATCTTCCATCTGCAACCCAAAAACCTACAACCATGAGAATCTGCCTATTAATTCTGCTTGCCCTGCTGGGAGCCGTTCCTGCAACACAAGCCCAACAGAGCGGAGAACTGGGAGGCGAAGTTCTTCGTCAAATCTCCCAGGCCGACAACGGCAAATATGAACGATATGCCACGGAATACAAACGCATATATGCCATGTATGTCGGAGACGGAACCTTCGCCGATTACCTCACCGACCGTAAAAAATATACGGTCATTGTCCCCGACAACGTGGCCATCGAGGTCTACTATCGCTCCGAAGGATCCGTCAACGGAAATCCGCCCCGGCTGCGCAACACGATCAAATACAACATCCTCAAAGGACGGTTCCCGCTCGATTCATTCCGTGACGGACAAACACTCTACACGCTTTTTCCGAGCAATCCGGTAACCGCATCGGTCCGAAAGGGGAAAGTCTGGCTCGTCGACAAACAGGGAAACCGGGTCCGGCTCGACCAATCGTTCGAAGTCGGGAACATCATCGTCTACCCCGTCAAAACCATGCTCCGATACTGACACCATGAAACGACTGTTCGTCACACTGGCTCTCGGATCGTATCTGATCTCTCCGGCCTCCGAAATCCCGCTCGATCCGACCTGGGACTTTCGGACCGACCCTCTCAACCTCGGAGTCCGGGAGAGATGGTACGATCCGGACCAGAACCTCTGCGGATGGGACTCGATGGAAGTCCCCGGATGTTGGAATACCCGCCTCGAATATGCCGATTATACCGGCGCGGCCTGGTATGCCACGGAATTCATCCCGGACAAGATCCCAGCAAACCACGAAGCTCAGCTCGTTTTCGAGGGGGTCTACTCCGACACGGAGGTCTATTTGAACGGAGAACGTCTCGGCTGCCACGATTTCGGATTCACAACCTTCGGATTCGACATCACCCGGAGACTCGTCCCGGGAGCCAAAAACCGGATTACACTTCGGGTGGACAACAGTTTCAAACTCGGCGCTACCTGGAACTGGGGCGGCATCCGTCGTCCGGTACGTCTACGGGTCCTACCCCGCGAACGGGTCGACAGCATCCGGATCTCCGCTCTGCCCGATCTCTCCAGCGGATCGGCCGATGTGAAAATCAAGCTCCTGCTTTGCGGCGGGGACCCGCAACGGGTACGGATCTCCGTATCCGATCCGCAGGGCAAAATCGTGGCCCGACGAAACGTCCTCACTGCGGGACAACGTGAAGAACTCGTCGAATTCCGGCTCCGACACGCCCAACTGTGGAATTTCGACCATCCAAATCTCTACACCGTTACGGTCACCGACAAAAACGGTCGGATACTCAGCGAACGCTTCGGCATCCGCAAGATCGAAGTCGACGGATACCGGCTGTTGCTCAACGGTGAAAGTGTCCGCCTGAACGGAGCAAACTGGGTCCCCTACGATCCGTTCCACGGCAATGTTCTGCCGCCGGAGATCTACCGCCGCGACATTGACCGTATGAAGAGCTGCGGATGCAACATGGCAAGACTGAGCCACCTGGCCCTGCCCGAAGACGTGCTGGACTATCTCGATGAAAAGGGTATGCTGATCTTCGAGGAGATCCCGCTCTGGAACCGCAACCAGTACATCCGCACGGGACATCCCGTACCCATGCACTGGCTTTCGGAGCTCATCTCGCAACGCTACAACCATCCCTGCATCATCGGTTGGAGTGCCGGCAACGAGATCGGTCGGTTGAGCGACAATCCCGATATCGGAGGCTACCTTACGTCGGCCTTCCGCCACATCCGCTCGCTGGACTCGACGCGTCTGGCCGTCTACGTCACCCACACGGCGGCCAAGCAGTACGATGAACCGGTTCTGCTGTCGGATCTGATTCTCTTCAACCAATACGGAGCACACGGCGATCGCGCCGACGAGGTACACCGCCGCTATCCGGGCAAACCGATCTTCTACTCCGAATACGGAATCCATGCCAACAGTGAGGATCCCAACAACCGGATCGTCGACTATGCGGCACTAGTCGGCTCGATGCGGGGGCGCGAATACCTGATCGGGGCCTCGGTGTGGACCTTCAACGACTACAGGACCAACTATCGCGACAGCGGAACGGCAGCCACCGGCAACCGTCCCTGGGGTGTGGTCGATGTCTACGGCACGATAAAACGAGGGTATCGAGAGCTTCAACAACAGAACTCCCCGCTTGCCGGATTTTCGCTGGCGGATTCCGGCGTGAAGATCCAACCGCGCGGGAGACTCGATCTACCAGCCTTCCGGATGGAGGGGTATGCCGTGCGCATCTGTGCCCTGGGAGCTGACGGAGACACCTTGCGGCAGATTCAAAGACCGCTGCCCGTCATCTGCCCCGGTGACAAGCCATTCGAAATAAGACTGTCCCTCGAAACGGCGGATGCCTGCCGACTGATCGCTGAACTTCTCTCCCCGACGGGCTACGTCGTACACGACGACATCCGCAGTCTCACACCGCCTTCCGCACCGGTTATCAGTCGGGTGGAGAGCGGACAGGAGATCATCCGCGTGTGGTTCGACCGGAGCCCCTCGGCCCGCGAATGGTATGTACGTTATGGAACGGATTCACTGAGCGAACGAAGCCCGATGACCATCAACTCCTATGTCGAACTCCCCCAACTCGTCTACGGACAGGAGTATCGCATCCGCTTGTATGCCGTCAACAATGCAGGCGAGACACCCTCGGCCGAAGCGGTCCGTACACGCACCCGCGCCGCCGAAATCCCTCCCGTCCTGCGGCATTTGTCCCAGGATGGAGCATACATTCAGGTAGGATATGCCTGTGATTTCGGCGACTTCTGCTACGAATTCGAATACGGGCTCTCCCCCGAACGGCTCGATCGTCGGATCCTTACGACGGTGACCGGCGCCTGCCGCCTGCCGGTCGTCGAACCCGGAGCACAACACTTCCTGCGAATCCGCAAACGACTCCGTTATGGCTATGCCAGCGACTGGAGTCCCGTCTATTCCGTAAAAGAGATCCATCCATGAAAAAACTCCTTCACATTCTGTTAACCCCCGCACTGATACTCTGCGTCTCGAACGTTAACGGCTCGCCCCGACAGCCGCAGCAGATGACCATTGACCTGAACAAGACGGAAATCACGGTCTCGAACGGCAAGGCCAGCTTTCCGTTCCGTGGCGACTTCCGCCTGTTCCGCGCCGAGAAAGATCCCCGGATGGAGCTCCGGACACTGCCCGACTGCCGTTACTTCGCCCCCTCGTGGGTTGCCGAGAATCTTCCGCCCGAGAAGACGATCGCACGGATCAAACACAATCAAAGCATGGGCGGTGACGGTATCGACGATTCGGCAAACGGATCCGTGCAGGGGCGTACGTTCGACCTCTTCGCCGCAGCCCCCTCGATCGACCTCACCCCGTCGGAGGTCGTTCAACAGGGAGATACCATCCGTTTCATCTACCCGGAATCAATCTGGGGACGATTCGAATGCCGGCTCTTCGCGGTCGAGGGGTCAGCACCCTGCATGGAGTTTCGCTTCGCCCCCTCCCAAGCGGGCTACTATTCGGTGGGATATCTCGGGGCTCCGGCCTATGATCTTTCCCGGGTCGCCGCACTGTGGCAGCCGATGGTCTGGCAACGGCGCATCTTTCCGTCCCAGTCCTATATGACGCTGGCCTATACCTGTCCGATTCCCGCCACGCTTGTCCATGTCGGGAAGGCTACGGTCGGCGTTGCCGCCGATACCTCCGAAATGCCGTTCGAGCCGCTGCCCACTCGCGACAACAACCGCTTTGGAGTGGCTCTGCACAATCCGGACGGAAAAGCGCAGTCGATGCTCTTCGCTCCGGTTCTCGGGCACTGCGGTTCCAGAATGGAACCTGGAACAGTCTTCGATTTCCGAATGCGGCTCTGGGTCGAAGAGAACCCCCTGAACATCGCCTTCCAGACCATGGCCCGCAACCTCTACGACTTTCACGACTACCGCAGCAATACCATCTCGACGCTCAACAACACCATCGACAACATCATCGACTATACCCTAAGCCCGTACAGCAACTTCATCGACAGTCTGAAAGGTTGTTCCTATTCGACCGACGTACCGGGATCGACCAAAAACGTTAGTTCGCTCAACCCCTTGTCGGTAGCGTTGGTGGCTGACGACGAAGAGGTCTACCGCCGGAGAGCCTATCCGATTCTGGAATACATGCTCTCCCGCAAAAACACCCTCTTCTGCCTCGACACCACACAGAAGGTGCAGTCGCCGTCTCGCGAACTGAACGGTCCGTGCGCTCCGGTAAGCGAGCTGGCGGAACTTTTCCGGCTTTCGGGCGGGAAAAGTCCGTTCCTGCGCTATCTGGCCGAAGAGAAATACTACAAGCACAAGCCCGTCGAAAAACGCACTCCCGGAGCCGGCGGAAACTGGTATGATGCTCTGGAGATGTATCGCGCCACGGGCGAAAGCGCCTACCTCGATCATGCGAAAAGGCAGGCCGACAGCTACATTGAAAAGGTCATTCGCACGCAACCCGAAAAGTTCCAGAATGCCTTCTTCTGGAATCGCTATGCCCCGTATTACGTCAATCTGCTGGAACTCTACGAAGAGACCGGGGAACAGCGCTATCTCGATGCCGCACACGAGGGAGCCCGCGAATATGCCATGTTTGTATGGATGGTTCCAACCATCCCGCAGGATTCGATAACGGTGAACCGCGGCGGTCTGGCCCCCTGGTACTGGTATCTGAAGAGTCGCGGAATTCCGCAGCAACACTGTCCCGAAGAGCAGGTTCCGGCCTGGAGACTCTCCGAAATAGGCCTCGTCCCCGAGAGTTCGACCACCTGCATCGGCCACCGTGCCGTCTTCATGGCCCACCACGCCCCGTACATGTTGCGCATCGCCCGTTTGACCGGCGATTCGTTCCTGCATGACATTGCCCGCAGTGCCATTGTGGGCCGCTACGCCAACTTCCCGGGCTACCACATGAACACGGCTCGTACGACGGTCTATGAAAAGCCCGATTTCCCGCTGCACCCGCACGACAGCATGAGCGTCACGTCGTTCCATTACAACCACCCCTTCCCGCTGCTCTCCGTGCTGTACGACTATCTGGTCACCGATGCCGCCTATCGTTCGCGGGGAGCCATCAATTTCCCGGGCGACTACATTGAGGGATACGGCTATCTTCAGGCCAAATTCTACGGCAACCGTCCGGGGCGCTTCTACGACCGGGAAGAGGTCTGGCTCTGGATGCCGCGCCGTCTGCTCCGCACGTCCGATATCGAGCTGAACTACCTGGCAGCCCGCGCAGACGGTGAACTGATGATCGCCTTCACGAACCAATCCAAACGTCGGGTCGATTCGCAGATCCTTTTCAACAAAGAGCTGCTGCCGATGCTCTCCGGAAAAAAGATTCAGGCTGAGATCTGGTCCGAAAACCGAAAAAGCGGAGAAATGGCCGTCGTTGACGGGCAGGTCCGCATATCGGTCGCTCCGGAGGGCATCACGGCTCTCATCCTGCGCAATGTGCCGATCAAACCCCGCTTCCAGCAACTGTTCACCGAGCACGACCGGCAAGGTTGGCGACATGACTACGGCGAGGTGGACTTCGGTCGGGCCCGGGCCCAGATTCTCAACATGGGGCGCAATCTGAAAAGCTGCTACATCTATCTCCGGGACGACGACAGTTGCTTCCGCCACGTCTCGATGACCTACAGCATCGACGGTACCGCTCCGCAGGCACTGAACGACACCTCGTATCCCTACGAGTTTACCGTACCGCTGCCGGCCGATGCGCAACAGATCGTCGTCGAGCTTTCGGGCATCACTCCCGACGGCCGGCTTGTCCGCAGCCAACCCTTCAAACTCTCGAAAAACTGACATACGACCATGAAACTGAAAGTTCTGTTCCTGATTGCTACCCTGCATTTTACCGTATTGGCCTCCTGCGCCAGAGAGGCCTCCGATACGACGGCCGGGCCGGCTCCCGACAACCGCTCCGACGAGGGCACGACTATCGACCTGAGCGGTTACCGTCTGATCTTCGCCGATGAATTCGACGGCAAACGGATGAACTGGGATCTCTGGGCAGCCGACGATCCGAACAACATCAAACACGAAACCAGCCGGGGACCTGAAGCCGTGGAGGTCCGCGACGGTGAGTTGCGTCTGAACGTACGCAAGGTCAACCGCAGCGAAAAGGTCAAATGGATTGCCGGATACGTCTACCTGAAAGAACCGCTGGAGCATAACGTCTACATCGAATGCCGTTTTCGCTCGGGGCAATGCTCGGGCGTGAACAACGCCTTCTGGCTGGCCTGCAAAACACCGCCCAACACCACCTGGTGCAACAAGTATGAGGTCGATATCGTGGAGGCCCGCAAGGATGTCCGTTCGGGTCTCGGAAACGGCCATCTGGCCTATCACGACTGGAAGACCTATCCCTATGCTCTGGACAAGAACGGCAACAAGTGCGATATCGCCGCCGGAATCACCGTGAAACACAGTTTCGAGGATTATCACATCTGGGGACTCTGGTACGGCGAAAACGAAATGATCTATTACCTCGACGGTCAGGAGATGTGGCGCCGCCAGACCAGTTCGAGCTATCCCGACCAATATTATACGGGGGTCGGGAAGGCCCCGGTCTGGAATCCGCTTGAGGAACAGCGGGCCTACGGCAAGTATGGACAGGACGACTGGAACTACATGGCCGGATACAACGGGGATCTGATGCACATCATTCTGGCCAATATCCCCTGGGGATCGTCCTGGTCACCGCTCGTAGACGAAGAGGCCGACGGCACGTGGATGGCCGTGGACTACGTACGTATCTACAAGCCCGAAATGCTGCTTGATTCCACGCCGGACACCGATCTTGCGCAACCGACGGCCGAGGTGACGCTGGACCGAACCTACAGCCTGGCCGATGAGGACCGTATCTATTTCAGCACGGAGATTACCCGCAAGGCCGGAGAGGAGTTGACCCTCACGTTCGTTCAGGCGGACGGATCGCCCGTCGGAAAGGTTATCGTCGATACGGAAGGCTCCCTGCTGACCGGAATCACCAAACTCACCTCAAGCAAGGTGGCGGCATCGTTGGTTCAGGGCAAACAGCTCGTTCCCGAGAATGAAAAGATGCTGCTCGTATGCCGTATTACGGCCAAATCCGGACATGGAAAATTCGACAAGGATGCCATCAGTGTCTGGTGTACACCAATCGCTGAAGCCGATACGGCCCGTGAACCCTACTTTTATCCCAACTTCGACGAAAACGGCAGTACGTCGGCTACACAGGGTTGGTATATCAACCAAAAGGGATTTTCGGACGAAATCATCAGCCGGGTGCTCTTCTCCTCGACCCGTGGAGAGTTGTCCTCCTTCGGTAGATTTCGTTCCGGGCACAACTTCATTTGCGTAACACACTGATTTGCAAAAATATGAAATTCCGATTCCTGATCCCAGTTCTGCTGGTGCTTTTCCCGACCGCCTGTAGCCGGTCCCATTCGATGGTGTCCCCAAACGGCAGGATCGCTGCCGAAATCTTCACAACAAAAGAGGGATCCCTGGCCTATACCGTCTCCCGGGACGGACGGATACTTTGCGACACCTCGGCTCTGGGTGTTACCATCGACGGCAGACAGATCTTTTGCGACGTACGCCTCCGACTCACCGACAGCCGCGAACGCAACGAAACCTACCCAGTACGGGGTGCGCACGCCAAGGCCCGCGACCATGCCCGGGAGTATCGCTGGGAGGTAACCCACCATCCGACCGGCTACCGCTATACGCTTGAAACCAGGCTCTATGACGACGGCTTTGCCTATCGGTTCATTCTGCCGGGTCAGGGAGAGCGTCGTGTGGCGGGCGAAGCGGCCCAATGGAGACTGCCGCTCGACAGCCGGGTCTGGTTTGCGGAACGCAATTCAAACTGGAAACTGCTCACCTATGCCGGCGAATGGATCCAGGCGCCGGCCTCCGAACTGGCCACCATCTCCGAACAAGGCCCCGTACAGACCATGCCGCTGCTCTACCAGACCCGAGACAGTCTCTACCTGATGGTGACCGAGGCAGCACTCTACGAATACAGCGGAATGCGTCTGCAGGCCGACCCGGACGGGAGTCTCCATGCCGACTTCACGGAAAAAGGGGGATTCCTGCTCCACGATACCGTCATGACACCCTGGCGGGTTCTGATCGTTGCCGAGAACCTCAACCAGCTCGTCAACACGGACCTGATTACCAATCTCAATCCGGCCCCGAATCCGGACCTCTTTGCCGATACGTCGTGGATCCGTCCGGGGCGTTCGCTGTGGAGCTGGTGGAGCGGCATCGACGGACGTTACATGACGCTCGAAGGAGAGCGGGAGGTCATTAACCTCGCCGCCTCGATGGGATACGAATATTCCACGCTGGACGAAGGATGGGAAGAGCTGCCCGACAAATGGAATACACTCCGAAAGCTGGCCGACCATGCCGCCGAAAAAGGGGTGGGGCTCTTCATATGGCGGCACTGGAAACGACTCAACGATCCGGCGGACAATTATGCGGAACTGCAGCATTTTCTGGACAGTGTCGCCGGGTGCGGCATCCGGGGCGTGAAGATTGACTTCATGAATGGAGAAAGGCTACAACAGATCCGTTTCACGACGGCGGTACTCGAACAGGCGGCCCAAAGGCATCTGCTGGTCAACTTCCACGGTTGTCAGAAGCCCTCGGGAGAAAGCCGCACCTATCCCAACGAACTTACCCGGGAAGGCGTTCGCGGTCTGGAGCTCAATCGAATTACGGCAAACTATCTGGAACGCATGCGGGCTGCCGGGATTTCCGTCTCCGACAGAAAGACCCTTCCGGGCGATGAAAACCGCAACATCCCGGCCTCCCACAATGCAACACTCCCCTTCACACGGTGCGTAACGGGTCCGGCCGACTATACTCCGGTCGCCTTCTCCATGCCGGGAGACGTCCTCCCTGCCCAACAACTCGCATGTGCCTATCTGATCGGCTCTCCATTGATTACATTGGCCGAAAACCCATTCTATCTGTTGAAGGAGAAGCGGTTGCAGCCAGCGGTCGAGTTTCTGCGGGAGTTGCCGACATGCTGGGACGAAACCGTCGTACTGCCTCAGAGCCGCATCGGAGAGTTGGCCCTGATGGCCCGCCGTTCGGGGGCAACCTGGTATCTGGCAGCCGCTGCCGCCATAAATTTTCAAGGCAAGATCTCGCTTGATTTTCTGGGCCCGGGGCTCTGGAGAGCGACAATCCTCGAAGACGACGGCAAAAACGGATTCCTCCGTTCCGAGTGTACGCTAAAGGCCGACACACCCATTCCGGTCGCCCTTAAGTCCAATGCCGGATGTGTCATCCGTTTCGTCCGCCAATGACTTTCCGGGCTGCCGGTCTTTCGGGGCCGGCAGCCCAGTCATACGCGGCTCTTCGCCGGCCTACTCGATTCCCCGAAAAACATAATCCGCATACCGATATCCCAATTTCTCGTACAGAGCAATCAATACCGGCATCCGAGTCATAAAATCGGAATAGCATTTCCGTTCACAGGCCCACCCCACCTCGGCCAAAGCGGCCAAACGAGGCAGAATCATAAACTCCAAACACTCCATGTCGGGCATATATTCCGTCCAGACATTTCCCTGCACTCCAAGGACCTGCGACCGCTCTTCGGGGCGCAGGCGATCGAAAGGCTCCAGACGGTAGACCTGGCGCAACGGCACGTATCGCGTGTCATGGCACGGAGGTTCGTAACGAACGGGATCTGCCGTCTGACTGTAATCCAGATAACAATACTGTTTGGGAGAGAGGATGACGCGGCAGCCCCGTCGGATGGCTTCGTAGGCATGAGCCGGATCCCGCCATACCATAAGGGTCACCTCGGAGGAGAGTTCCCCTTCGAGCAATTCGTCCCAGCCGATGATCTCCCGTCCACGGGCCTGCAGCCACTGCTGGATGCGTCGTACGAAATAGCTTCGCAAAGCCGTCTCGTCGGCCAACCGTTCCGTCTGCATCCGACGCCGGCACTGCGGACAATCCTGCCATCGCGTAACCGGACATTCGTCGCCGCCGATATGAATCTGCCGGGATGGAAAAAGTGCCAGGATCTCACTCAGAACATGCTCGATAAAGGTGAAGGTCGTCTCCCGGCCCGCGCAATAAAGATCCTCGCTGACACCCCATCGGGTCCAGACCTCGTAGGGACCGCCCGTACACCCCAGCCACGGATAGGCTGCCAAAGCCCCCATTCCATGCCCCGGCATGTCAATTTCGGGAATCACCTCAATATGCCGCGCAGCCGCATAGGAGACAATCTCCCGCACTTCGTCCTGCGTATAGTAACCTCCATAGGGGATGTGGTCGAAACGCATCGTTTCCCCCTCCCGCATAACCCCCACAAGCGTTTCACGGCGCTGCGACCCGATCTCCGTCAGACGGGGATACCGGCGGATCTCGATACGCCACCCCTGATCATCGGTCAGATGCCAGTGGAAGCGGTTGAGTTTGTGCAGCGCCAGCAGATCAATGAACCGTTTGACCTCCTCAACCGGAAAGAAATGACGCGAAACATCCAACATGGCCCCCCGGTAGACCATATCGGGTTTATCGTGAATCTCCAGAGCAGGGATCGAGGCTCCGTGTTCGGCAATCAACTGCCGCAGACTTTGCAGCGCATAGAAAACTCCGCACGGCGTACCCCCGCTCAGCGTCATCCGGCCGGGAGCTATCTGCAAAAGGTACTCCTCGGCCTCGAGCGCCGAATCGAGTCTCAACACGATATCCGCCCCCCGCAGCTGCTCCGACCGTGCAATTCCATGGTCCAGCAGCGGAACGATATCGGCCATAAAAAGCCGAGCCTCGGATTCCAGGCCCTCCGCCGCATAGAGCCGGGTATGCGGCGTGATTCGGAAGGTTCCCCGCCGCTCGATGACCGACAAGGGTTTGGGAACGATTCCCGCCTCACACCAGACCGACGGAAACCACATGAAAAAAAGCAGCAACCCGACGGTTTTCAACATCTTACCATCCATCATTCAATCGCATTGGGCGGCATCGGCCAACCGGTCGATGTGGCAACATAGGGAATCAGCTGCAGGGCAATCTTGCGTTGGCCCGAACGGTTGGGATGGTCGTCCGACCTGGCGAATCTGCGCCAGAAGACGCTCACACCCACGCCGGAACTGACGGTCGGTGGGATGCGGACCTCGCGAAAAGTCGTTCGTCCCCAGATTGAACACCACGGCATCCGGATGCCACGGACTGCGCGAAAAATCCCAAAGCAGCGAATCAACCTCATCGTAAAGATGCATCATACGCCCCGTCATGGTACCCGCAACCGGCGAAAGACGACGTTTCTCTCCGTAGTTCCGAACCACACCACGCCCCGAACGGGTAACAAGCGTATAGTCCGCATCAAAAGAGCGGGCCGTCAGACAGGCGTAAGTCCGATCGCTGTTCCGGGTCTCGGCCCGGAAATGCTCATGGCGGTTCCGTCCTTCAACGCCGTAACCACAGGTGTACGAATCCCCGATGAACTCGATATGCCGGTTGCGGCGCAACGTATCAGGAAGCAGGGAATCCCCGGCTTCGGTGGCGAATTCGTGAATCGTGGTCCGACCTTCACGCCCCTCGGTGCGTTTTTGCAGCCAGAGACGGTGGATGCCCGGTCCAAGCCCCGAGGCCAGCAGAATCGACGAATCGCGGCCAAAGGTCGACAACACCCGCGATGAATCGTTGTCAATCCGCAGGTTGTAGTAGTTGCGACCGGTATCGGAGACCCGCATCCGAAGGCTGCTGCCCGTGAAACACAACGTCAGGTAGCTTCCCGTCCAGTCGAACGAAACACTCCCGTTGCCGCTACGCACCACCCTCCCCACATAGCGCACGGAAGGATCAGTCGCCGGCCATCTCCTCAATTCCCCGCCCGGACAATCCCCCGTTGGGGAGTTTACGGCCGCAGTTCCGATCCCGCAACGCGAAAGAATGGCTGTCAGCTGCGGAAGAAGTCTGTCGACGATCCGCTCGATTCCCAGATCGTTGGGGTGGGTTCCGTCGATGGTTCCCTCCCGGTCGACGCCCGTATCCAGCCCCGGATCGAGCAGCCAGATATTCCGATATCCCAGGGCCTGCAACCCGGCAAAGGCCTCACGGGCCGCACGCCGCTTGGCCGACTCGGCCGCATCGAGCGATGGATTGAACGGACGGTGTGTCCGGTAGAGCGTCTGCAGGAAGATGAGCGGAGCGTTCGGATGCGCACGTCGCAACGTATCGACGAAGGGGCGCAGCCGATGCCGGATCACCTCCGCCGACGGATTCGAAAAGCAGTCCAGCAGGAAGGCGTCGGCTCGGGTTTCGGCCAGGATTCGGGCATGGGTCGGGGTCATTGTCCCGTTGCCGCTGAGTCCCAGATTGCACAGATCAAGCCCCATGGCACGTGACAGACGGGCTACATAGGCCATTCCGGGACGGCTCGCGGCGATGCCATGCGTGATGCTCGAACCGTAGACCACTATCCGGTTGCCCGGCCATCCGTCGGCCGCCGATAGCCGCGAGCCACGGTCGACTCCGATCTGCAGCGACACGACCTCGCGAAACAACGGAAGATAGAGCAGGCATTCCAACGGTTCGGTGCCGGTCCGACGAACCAGGACCGACTCCGAAAGGGTCTCCGCAGCCGACGGTACGGCCGATCCGGCATAGACCCAGCGTCCCGAATCACGCACATAGAGGTCCAGACCGCTCTGCGCAATATCACTGGCATTGTGCAGCGGCTTGCGCGGCCGGCATTGCCAGCGCACGCCGATCGTCCGGCTGTCGGTCGTGAAGCCGACGGCCAGTCCCGCACCCTGGCTCAACAACTCCTTTTGTGCGGAAGTCAGGGTCGGATAGCGGCTCGTATCGACGCGATGGTAGGGTTGCTCCGTCGAGCAGCACTTGTGCAAAATACCCAGCGTCGAGGCCTCGACATAGTGCAGTTGGGCCCGGACCGTACCCATACAGCATAGGAAAAACAGAAGAGACAAATATTTCATGGCGCAGGAGAAAAAGTCGGGACCGGCTCCGATACGTTGGAGACCGGCCCCGACCGGATGAAATCCTATTTGACGGTGATCATGCGGATCAGACAGTTCGTCGCATCGGCCACATAAATCGTCTTGCCGTCAGCCGACGGAAGAATGCCGTACGGATTGTTGAAAGCGGCCTTCAGTCCCTCGCCGTCGAGGCAATCGGCCGAACCCGTGCCGGCAATGGTCTCGAGCGTACCCTTCGTGTAGTCGCCCGAAGCGTCGGGGGTCAGCATACGGATCGTATGATACGTACAGTCGGCCATATAGAGCACGCCGTTGGCATCGAGCCCCAGCGCAAAGATATTGCCGATATGAGCAGTCAGCGGATTGCCCGGCTCTCCGTCGTCGATTCCGCTGCCCGGATCCCCGTCCCCGGCAATGATCCGCTGTTCACCCTGCGGAGTCACCATCATGATCCGGCCGAAGTCCGTTCCGCCGACAAAGAAATTGCCTGCAGCATCCCGGCACATGCAGTTCGGCTTCAACTCGTCGAAGAGAATGAAATCCGAAGCCGCACCGTCGGGCGTGTAACGAATGATCTTCTGATGGTCGCGCGATGCCACGTAGACGTTTCCAGCCTCGTCACAAAGGCAGGCCATCGGGTTGTTGATACCCGAAGCAAAGGTCGTCAGTTTCAGATCGGGCGTAATCCGGATCACCCGGCCGTTGGCCTTGCTGGCCACGTAGTAATTGCCGTCGGCGTCGAATCCGCCGTGCCAGGGATTATCCAGTTCGGTGCTCGAGACCAGCGTCTCGACACTCATGCCCGGCGACAGACGGCGGATGGCCCGGTTACCGCGTTCGGTGAACCAGATGCTGCCGTCCGGAGCATAGGCCAGGCCGGTCGGGAACCAGGTCGTGGCACTGGTCCCGATACCGTCCACCGTACTCTTGTTACCCGTCATGCCCACGATCGTACTCACCAGGAAGGTTCTCGACGAGGCCTTCAGATAGGTGAATTTCAACCCTTCGATCTGCCGGTCGCCGACCTCCACCTTCACCGGATAGGCGCCCGGTGCATTCTCGGGCAGGATGATGCGCAACTCCCCGCTCGAGGCGTTCAGGATCCGGGCCTCAACCCCGTTGATCGTAACGCGGTTCTGCGAGATCTCGGCCCCGAAATTGGTTCCCTGAATGACGGCAACCTCACCGCTCATGCCGGTCGTCGGCTTGATGTTGATCAATCGGAGCTCTTCGATATGATGGGTCGGATCCTCCTGCCGGCAGGCCGAGCCCAATGCGGCCATACAGAGTACGGCACACGTAATTATGCTTTTTCGTATCATGGTTTCTCTCTTTTCGCATTATTCGACCGTTGCCCTCCGGACCAGGAAATTCCCCCAGTCGGAGATCCAAAGCATCTTGCCGTCCGATGCCACCAGCACGTCGTATGGCGTCTTGAGCAGGGCTTCGTTGCCGATTCCGTCCGTTGCTCCGCTCTTGCCGGCCGTACCGATGACCGTCTCGACCGTACCCCTGGCCACATCTCCCTCCGCATCGGGCGCAAGCCGTCGGATGGTATGGCTCTTCGAGTCGAGGATATAGACATTGCCCGTATCATCGACCGAAATACCCCACAACTCGGCCTGGAACCGGGCCGTCGTCGGCTCTCCGGGAGTACCGTCATCCGTTCCGGCCGTTCCGTTGCCGGCCACAACCTGCTGGCTGCCGTCCGGAGCTACGCGGACAATCGTACAGTCATTGAGCGCGACCAGCAGATTGCCTGCCGGATCGAAATCCGCGGCCAACGGACCTCCCGTAAAGGTCGCGAAGGTGCTCGACTGCGTATAGTCCGGCGCCGCATACTTCAGGACGGACTTCACGCCGCGATCCACCACATAGAGGTTGTCTCCGGCATCAAAACGAACGTCCAGGGGATCGCTCAACCCCGATATGGCGACCGAAACCGTATAGTCGGGCGTCACGCGGAGGATATTCCGCGCAGCCTTGTTGGCACAATAGAAGTCTCCGCGGGAGTTGAAGCTGCCCCGCCACGGCGCATTGACCGTCACGCCGTTCTGTCCCGAACGGACGATCGTCGTGGTCATCTCCGTCTGCAGATCGGTCCGACGAATGGCATTGTTGCCGCGGTCGATAATCCAGAGCGAGGTGCCGTCGGGCGAAAGCGCCAGTCCGTGAGGCATGTTGAAGCGGACCTCATCCGGAGCTCCGTCAACCAACGCCTTGTCAATATCCCGACCGGCCGTACCGAGCCACGTCGAAAGCGTATACTTGCCGAACAGGTAGGTAAACATCAGCCCTTCGACCGTCTTGCCGTCCACCGTCACGCGAATCGGATAGCTTCCCGCCGGATTCTCCGGAGCCTCCACCGTGAGGGTCGTCGTCGTAGCCCCCGTCACCACAGCCACCCGGCCGTTGATCTCCACGAGATTCTCCGAAAGCGTCTCCGAGAAGCATTCGCCAGTGATCGTCAGGACACTACCGGCATATCCGCGCTGCGGCGCAACCGACGCAAGCGACAGGGTCGGCTTGTGCACGTAGGTGAAGAGAAGCCCCTCGGTGCGTTTGTCTCCGAGGCTCACCGTAAACGGATAGGTGCCGGCGGGATTCTCCGGAAGAACCACCTGCAAGGTAGTCTCCGTAGCCTCGACCACCTCGGCCCGCGCACCGTTGATTTCGACGAGTATCTGCTCCGGATCGCTGCTGAAGCCCGTCCCGCGGATCAGCACCCGATCCCCGGCATAGGCCTTCGTCGGAAGCACCGATACCAGCGCCAACTCGGCAGGATCCGGTGCCGGCGCATAGGTGAACGACAGACCTTCGGCACTCAACCCATTCACCGTCACCCGCACGGAATAACTGCCCAGAGTGTTCTCGGGAAGCAGCACGGTCAAACGGGTCGACGTCGCCGCGGTGACCTCGGCCCGGGTCTGACCGATCATCACCGTGTTCCGATCGGCCTCCGGGCTGAAATGACTGCCCGAAATAATCGCCACATTACCCGCATACCCCGCTTTCGGAATAATCGACAACAACTCCGGCGCGGAGACTCCTCCGCTCACGTCCGAGTCGTCGCTGCAGCCGCCCGCCAGAAACAGTCCGGCAGCGCATATCAATATGTGAATCAGATTTTTCATGGTTTCAACAACTTTTAGTCGATTGATCAGGGTTCATCCACAACGGCCATCCAGGCATTGACCACCGCCCGTTCACTGCCGTCCGAGGGGCGGTTGTGAACCTCGAAAAGATCGGCATTGGGATGCCGGATCACCAGCTGCGACGAGCCGCCGCCGTCGAAATTCACCGCCCACCGGCAGCCCAGGCTCTGCATGAACTGCCCCAACTCTTCGTAGGTCATGCCGTAATAGCTCCACAACTGCTGACGGCCGTCGACCACCATCATGTAGACGACGTTCTGCTCCGTGTAGCCGATAACCGTCCGCGGATCGGTGCCCTCATAGTTCTGACCCGAAAGCACACCGTTGCGCAGCACGATCACTCCGCTGCCCGTCGCCTCCTTGAGCGTCGGGGCCAGGCTCCGGTATTCGACCGAATCGCGGATCAGCGCCTTGCCGTCGTTGGTCACGGCAAAGAAGCTCAGCGCCTGCTGCGGAAGCCGGTCCGTGTAGATGAACGTATCCTTGAGGATCTTGCCGTTGTGATGGATCGGACCGCGGATCTCCAACGTCGAGATATCCCAGAAATCGGCGTTGACCAAAGCGGCAATGCGATGTCCCGGCCGGTCGCAGTAGGAGGCGATCCCGCTCAACGTCTGTTTTTGGAAATTGCTCGTCACGTCGGCGTCGTAGGGCATGCCCACCTCGAGCGAGACGCCCGGCTGGTTCAGATCCACCCGCGTCAGATAGACGCGCATCACCTCGCCGTTCATCTTTTGAAGATGCAGATCGGTCTGCTCGACCCCCAGCCCCAACAGGAAGGTCGTATCCGCATAGATACGCGCCACAGCCGGACAATCCGACGCCAGACGACGCCCGATCTCCGTTACGGGACGATAATCCGTATCCTCGATCTCGTACTCTTTCGTACAGCTCCAGCCCGCCGCCAGCAGCAGCACACAGAGCGAATATTTCAGAAGATTCATGTTGCTACGTTTTTGAGGTTAATTCTGCCCGGCAGGCGCACTCGTCCAATAACTGTTCTGCGTCAGCAATCCGTTGAGCGAAATCTCCCGCGAGGGTATCGGAAAACGATTGTACTTGCGCTCGAGCGACAGCGTTGACTCGAAACGTCCCGTACGCACCAGATCGAACCAACGCTGGTTTTCGCCCAGAAACTCCAGCCGCCGCTCATTCAGCAGCGCCGTCAGATAAGACGAATCGTCGGCAGGCATCGCCAGAGCCGTCAAACCCCGCTTCTCACGCAGGTCATTCAAACGGTCAAGCCCCGCCTGACTCCGCCCGCTGGCCTCGGCACTGATCAGATACATCTCGCCCAGACGGACGATCGGCAGCGGATCGCTGTTCAATTCGCCCCCCGGATACTTGTTGATCACATTGTTGCTGCCCTGCTGAGCCACGGAGATCTCCCGACGCAGATCCTCCGGAAGATACATGTCAATGGCCTCCGTCGTCGGCATGTAGACGTAACTGCCCCCGTTCTCCGAAGAGCGCGAATAGTAGAACGCCCCGCTCAGATTGACCGAGGTCTCCTCGGTGAGGTTGCTGAACGTGAAGATCTCCTCCGTGTTGTCCATCCGACGGAAGATCTTGTCGAAACCGTCCAACGAAAAGTATCCGCTCGTAATGACCGATTCGGCCAGAATCCCCGCCTCGTCATTCTTGCCCTGAGCCAGCTTTACCCGGGCCATCAACGCCTGGGCCGCCTGACGCGACACCTCGTACCGCGAGGTAAAATCGGGCGCCAGATCAATGGCCGTCTGCAGATTCCGCTCGACAAAGGCCCAGCCGTCGGCTTCGCTCGAGGCCGCCACGTCTCCTGTCGCCGGAACCTCCAGAATCGGAATCTCGCCCCATCGGCTCACCAGATCAAAATAGAGCAGTCCCCGGAAAAACGACGCGATACCCAGCATCTCGTCACGACGATCCCCCTCGGGCATCTCGTTCAAGGCCAGGAGAAACTTGTTGACCTGATACAATGCCGTATAGTATCCGTCCCACTGACCGCTGATGAACCCGCTGTCGGGCGTCACCAGATCACGAATCAACTGCTGGGCCGATCCCGTACTTGAGGCTCCGGCCCGGATCAGATCGCCACCGCAGATATCAAAGGCCGCATACCCGTTGTTGGTCGGTTTGTACTGAACGATGTTGTAGAGCCCGACCAGCAACAATTCGCAATCCTTTTCGGTCAGATTGTCGCTCGAAACGGCGTTGTGCGGAAACTCGTCGAGCGTACAGCCCGTCAGCAGCACTCCGCTGCCGGCAAGCAGCACACTGCCGGCAAGGCCGATGATGATATGTTTGATTGTCATGGTTTTCAGAATTTAAGGTTTAATCCGACCGTAAAGGTCCGCGGTTGCGAGGGATAGAGGAAGTCATAGCCCAGCGTCGTGGCCGAAAGGCTGACGTTCACCTCGGGATCGAGCAACGGATAGGGCGTCAGGATGAAGAGGTTGTCCGCCTGCACGTAGAGCCGCAGGCTCTCCACGCCGATCCGGCTCATCCAACGCTTGGGCAGCGTATAACCGAGCGAAAGATTGCGGCAGCGAAGATAGGAGGCATCGTACAGAAAACGCGTATTGACGAACTTCGTGGAGTTCCACGTCTGGTTGTAGATCGCACGCGGAATGGTGTAGCTCGTCCCGGGACCCGTCCAACGCCCCTTAGCCTGCGATTCAAGCATCGTCCACTTGCCGTTGCCCATCCGGTAGCCTCCCGTCCAGAGTTCGTAGAGCTGGCTGCCGTAGGAGAAGGTGAAGAAGATGTTCAGGTCGAAGCCCTTCCAGGTGAAGGTATTGCTGAATCCGCCGGTGAATTTCGGATTGGGCGATCCGACAAACTGACGGTCGTTCGTCGTGTCGATCTCTCCGTCGCCGTTCACATCCTCGTAGATCACGTCTCCGGCCCGCACGCCCTGTGCATAGAGCTTCTCGGGCACTTCGTCATCGGACTGATAGATGCCCAATGCCTTGATCATGTAGAAGGCGCCCACCTCCTCGCCCACCTTCAGGGCGTGCATGCTGCTGGTGGTGATCACCTCGCTGTCATCGAGCAGCCGGGTCAGTTTGTTCCGGATGAATGACATGTTGAAATCCGAACGCCACACGAATCCGCCCTGCGAAGCCAGTGTCCCGCTGATGGCAAACTCCAGACCCTTGTTGCGCATCGATCCGATGTTGCAGGTATAGCTCGTAAAACCGGAAATAGCGGCTGTCGGTTTCGAATAGAGCAGGTTCTTCGTATCCTTGATGAAGGCATCAGCCGTGAATGTCAGCGCACCGTTGAAGAACGACACATCGACACCAACATCCGTCTGGTTGGCCTTCTCCCACTGCAGGTCGGGATTTCCCATGGCCGTCAGTGCCAAACCGTTGGACCCGTTGTAGTTGAACCCGCCACTGGCCAGCGCCTGATAGGCATAGGATCCGATACCCGCCTGGTTACCGGTCGATCCCCAGCTTGCTCGAAACTTCAGCCCGATATCGGAGGCCTTCCAGAACTTCTCTTCCGAAAGGTTCCACCCCACCGATACGGAGGGGAAATATCCGTACCGGTTGCCGGGTGCGAATTTCGACGATCCGTCGGCTCGCAAAGCCAGCGTAAGCAGATAGCGGTCGCCGTAATTCAGATTGGCTCGGGCGAAATACGATTGAAGCGCATAGGCGCTCATGCCCGTGGAGATACCCGAGAATTCGGCCGCCACGGAGTTCACGTCGAACGACGGCGACGGAAAACCGTTTCCGGTCTGCGAAGCCGTGGAGGTCTGATAGAGCTGATAGGAGTATCCGGCCATGGCATTCAGCTTCAGACGATCGGCAAACGTATGCGTATAGTTGACTACGCTCTCGGTAAGCAGATTGGTAAGCGTCCGCCGGCCGTCGGTCAACTGCCCGACGTTGCTCCCGTAGACATGTTTGTCCGTATAGTAGATGTGCTCCTCGGTGTAGGAGAAATCACCGCCGAACGAGGTCTTCCACGTAAGTCCCCTGGCAATGTTGAACTGCAGGTAGGCGTTGCCCAGCACCCGATAGTTGCGCACGTAGACATTCTCCTCCTTGATCGCCTGCAGCGGATTGTGGTTCAGCAGCGGATCGCCGTTGATGTTGTACTCGCCGTCGGGGCTGTAGGGCCCGTCCCACGGATACTGCTCCAGCGCACGCGGAATCAGACTCGTTCCGATGTTATAGCCCGTCGGCACGCGGTTGTTGTCGGTATAGCCCAGCGTGATGTTGGTCCCCAGATCGAGCCATTTGCGGACGTGGCCGTTGAGATTGGCCTTGAGATTGTACTTGGTCAGCTCGTTTTCTATGAAGACGCCTTCGTTCTGCTTGAAGTTGCCCGATACGTAATAGTTCAGCGCATCCGTACCGCCCGAAACCGAAGCCCCGACATCGTAGGTTTTGGCCGTGCGCAGAATCAGATCAAGCCACTTGACCTGCTGCTTGCCCGGAAAGGGATCGGTCATGCGGGCCACCGATTCGCCCGACTGCAGATTCCAGTTGTCGATGGCCTCGTTCATCACCTCCAGATAGAGATCCGCATCCGCCATGTCCAGCCGGTCCAGTCGCGGCAGATAGGAGAATGCCGTTGAGGCATTGACCGACACCCGGGCCTTGCCCTTATGGCCGCTCTTGGTCGTGATCAGGATGACGCCGTTGGTGGCACGCGAGCCATAGATGGCCGCCGAAGCCGCATCCTTGAGCACCTCGATCGACTCGATGTCGTTCGGGTTGAAGTCGGCCAGACCGTTCATCGACTGGGCGCCCCAGGCTCCCGTATCGCCCGACGAGTTGCTGATCGGAACCCCGTCGATCACGTAGAGCGGTTCGTTGCCCGCCGTCAACGATCCGATACCGCGGATGCTGACACGGTTCTGACTGCCCGGAACTCCCGATGACGAGGTGACCGTCACACCCGGAATCCGCCCCTGCAGCATCTCGTCAACACTCAGCACCTTGCGGGCACTGATCTCCTGCGGCTTGTAGGTCCCGATCGACGAAGAGACGTCGCGGCGCTGCAGCGTGCCGTATCCCACAACCACCACCTCGTCGACCATCTTGCTGTCCTCCGCAAGACGAACCTGAAGCTGCAGCCGCTTTCCGAGTTTGAACTCCTGGGATTCGTAGCCCAGGAATGAAATCTCCAATACGGAGCCTTCGGTGGCCGTCAGCCGGAACGATCCGTCCTGAGAGGTCGAGGTTCCGTTGGTCGTCCCCTTGATCAGCACCGTGGCTCCGATGATCGGGGTGCCCCGTTCGTCGGTGACCACCCCCTGGTAACGATAACTTCTGGCTGCGGGCCGCTTGACAATCAAAATCTGGGAACCGACGATCCGGTACGAAACGTCGAAACCCTTGAGAATGTAATCCAACGCTTCGGAGACCGACACCGGACCGATATCGGTCGGCACGATCCGGGTCAGATCCAGATGCGCCTCGTTATACGCCACTCCGAGTCCGCTCTGTTCCTCGATCTGGGCAAAGGCCTCTCTCAATGGCATGCTCTTCTCCGCAAATCGGATCCTGCCCCGTTCCTGAGCCAGCACTCCCTGGCCTAACAGACAGAGCGGCAGAATGATCCCGCACAGCAGGAGCATTTGCAGATTGCAAATTTTTTTCATACTTTCGTAATAAGGTTCGATAGAATTAGTTAATCGTGTTTATAGCTACGGTTGGTTCTGTCGTTCGGATCGGGATGTCGAGTTTGCGGCCGCATTCCGATCTTTTTGTTTCATAGGCGATTGAAGTTTGGGTGTTCGGTATACGGGGTTGTCAGTCCAGATATACGTTTTTCTTGTCGAAGCGGAAATGCAGACCCGGAATCAGTTGGGCAATGAGCCGGATCGCTTCGTCGGCCGTACACTCGGCCGGAATGCGCAGCGTCAGCAGATCCCGGTCGTAACGCTCCGACGAGAGGTAGATCGTGATGCCGTAACGCCGTTCGAGGGCGCGAATGATGGCATGAATTCCATCGCGCTGAAAGACCAGAGCGCCCTTCTCCCACGAAACGATCTCGTCGGCCGACACTTCGCGGCGCGAATAGACCCGGCTCTGCCGATCGTAACACAACTGTTCGCCCGGACGCAGCGTAAACTCCTCCGAACTACGGCCGCCGACCCGTACACACCCTTCACACAGAGTCACCTCCGTAAAGGAATCGTCGGCATAGGCGCTCACGTTGAAGACCGTACCCAGTACCTCGGTCCGCAAATCGGCCGTCCGGACAATGAACGGATGACGGGCATCGGAACGGACCCGGAAACTGGCCTCGCCACTGAGATGAACCTCGCGGGTCTGACCGCAAAACCGTTCGGGATAGATCAACACCGATCCCGCATTGAGCATCACCACCGTCGAATCGGGCAGCACGACCCGTTCTGTCCGACCGTAAGGAGTCACGCGCTCGACGAACTGCGGCATCTCGAACCGTTCCTCGAAACGGCTTCGATCATGTACCCGGACATAGACCGCAAGCAGGATCGCCAACGGCACCACGACGGCTGCAACAACCGCCACACGACGCCGCCAAAGAACCTTCTTCCGCGAAACTCCGGCATGGATGCGCCGCTCGACCACCTGCCACGACCGCTCACGGGCCTCAGGATCCGCATCAAGGGGCATCGAGTCCCATTGAGCCCGCAGCAACGACTCTTTCCGGTCGCGATCGATCGGATGCTCCAACCACTCGGCAAAACGACGGGTCACTTCGGGACGCTGACGTCGTTGAAAAAAGGCTTGAATGATCTGTTTGGCTCGGCTCATATTTCGGCTTCTTCTGACTATATGACACATCGGAACCCCGTTGCACCCAACAGATTTCCGACCTTTTTTCCTATTTTTCGGGATAGAGAAGGAGAAGCGGGGGGGGGCGACCGCCCGACTCATGCTTCGGTTCAACAAAGCAGGGCGTTGAAATTCCGAAGCATGATTCGAATCCGTTTCAGCGCCGCATTGAGATGGTTCTCAACCGTCTTTCCGGAGATCGACAGACGACGAGCGATCTCCTCGTTGCTGAGTCCTTCGACCCTGCTCATCCGATAAATCTGGCGGGGACGGTCGGGCAACTGATCGACCGTCAGGTCCACCAGCAACTGCTTTTCAAGAGCATAGTAGAGATCATCGGGAAGAACCGATCCGCTCAAATCGGCAGCCTGAGTCAACGAAACAAGGCGTCCCTGCCCCCGCAACGCATTGAGCGCCGCATTGCGCGCCGACCGATAGATATAGCCGTTCAACGACTGCACGTCGGGCAGTACGTCCCGATGGCACCACAACTTCACGAAGAGCTCCTGCGCCAGATCTTCTGCCGCCTCCCGATCGTGCAGAAATCCGTTCAGAAACTGCATCACCCGATCGAAATAGGTGTCGAACAGATGCCGGAAAGCCTCCTCGTCACCGTCGGCAATGCGCCGTTGCAGGTTATACGTCGATTCGTTTCTCATGGTGCGGAAAACGGGTCCCCGAAACGGAGACTAGTTGTTGAAAAGCACAAGGGTCGGTTTATGGTCGGAGGCTTCGCGGGTGAAGTCGTCGTCGAGGGTCTCGGCACCGATCAACCGGCGGGACATGGCCTCCGAACAATAGACATAGTCGATTCGTTTGCGGTTGCGGTTCTCGCTCGGGACAAACGCTCCGGGATGGAAATGCGCAACTGCATCGCACGGATAATAACGGCGGACAAGGCGGTGAACCCCATAGTCGGGCTGCGGACTGTAGCGGGTGCTGTCGACAGGCGACAACGAGTTGAAATCGCCCAGCATGACCCAATACGTTTCATCGGCAAAGCGCGGATTGAGCAGCGTTTCGTGCAGAATATGACGGATTTCGCGGACCCGCGTCGTATCGCCCAGATTGTCCGAGCGGCGCTTGTCCTTGTCCTGCAGCGAATAGCGCTGCGGCCAGAGATGGACCACCACGTAGTTGATGCCGCGGATCTTCACGTGAAGCGCTCCGTGCGAGAGCGAATCGCCGCCCAGCGGACGGATCAGCTCCGGTTCGAAACGCGAGGTCACCGCCACCGGATAGTTGTCCTGGAAGGCGCCGAGAGCCACATAGGGATGGCCCCACCGTGAAGAGAGTTCCTGAAGATGAGCGGGCAGGTACCGGGTGGAATCGTCGGTCGGCAACGACTGTTGTTCGGCATTCCAATGAGTGGCCGTCTCGCAAAAGGCCGCGACATCCACCTGCTGACGCTGCATCCACCCGACAAAACGATCATAATTGTCAAACTGATCATACCACATGCCGTCGGCGATGTTGTATTGCAACAGACGGCAGGGGGACTTCGGCGATTCGGAACATCCTCCGATCGAAAGACCCGTCAGAATCGCAGCTACGGCTGCACGGACAAGATACTTCATAAAGTTCGGTTTTACTGGTTTTTCACTTGCAGACTGACGATCCACCCCATAAGCCGAACCTTTTCGACAAAAATAGTGATTTTTTTCGCAGATGCAATCCTTTCCCCGCTATTTTTACACCATTGTAATCCGTTTCCGACGGAGATGTCGCCCCGGGATGACTCATCGCGAGGGGGGGGGCGAAAATCCAGTCTCCATGCGGAATTGTCGCGATATTTCAAATTCATTTCAGAATCCCGTTTCATCTTTGCAACAGGATTCCGGGACTCCGAAGAGCCAATCTCCCCTCCTCGGGCCCTCCCTGACAAACAGAAAAAACCGTCCGATGAAAAAACATTGCCTCCTGATCCTGCTGACCCTGCTGATCGCCGGATCCGCATTCGCCCGTGAATCCGGGAAACGACCCCTCAAAAATACCATCGAGATCCTGGCCGACTCCACCGGCGAACTCCTCGCCCGGCTGCGGAACATGCCCAATATCGAGGTGGGAAAGGGAATCACCTTCCGCCCCAAAAACGACCGCTTCGAAATGACGATGCGTTTCCGCATGCAAAACCTGCTGGCCCTCTCGTTCGACGACAACCTCTCGCTCTCCGAGACCGACGCCCGTGTCAAGCGGCTGCGGCTGCGTTTCGACGGTTTCATCTACTCGCCCAAACTCGTCTACTCCGTTCAGTTGGGATTCACCGCCTACGACGCCGAGGTGCTCCCGAACGGCAACATGAACATCGTCCGCGACGCCATCGTCTACTACGTTCCGAGCCCCAAATGGAACATCGGATTCGGGCAGACCAAGATCAAGGCCAACCGCGCCCGCATCAACTCGTCGAGCGCCCTGCAGTTCGTCGACCGCAGCATCGTCAACAGCCAGTTCCATCTCGACCGCGACTTCGGCCTCTTCGGCGAGTACAACCTCGACCGGCAGGAAGGGTTCGACCTGGGATTCAAGGGCTCGGTAACGCTCGGCGAGGGCCGCAACTGGGGCTCGACCGACAACGGAGGCCTGGCCTATACGGGGCGACTGGAGCTCTATCCGCTGGGCCACTTTGCCGCAAAGGGGGATGTCATGGAGGGTGATTTCGCCGGGGAGGAGCGGCCCCGTCTGCTCGTGGCCGGAGCCTGGTCGTTCAACCACAAGGCTTCGCGGCTGAGCGGACAGCGCGGCGGCTTCATGCCCGCGGGCCAGACCCGCAACATCGGTTCCTATTTCGTCGATCTGATCCTCAAGTACCGCGGATGGGCCTTCTACACCGACTTCATGGGCCGCACCTGCCCGCAGCCGACCTTCGGAACGACGGACCCCGCGGCATTCGTCTATACGGGGCAGGGCCTCAACGTCCAGACCAGCTACCTCTTCAACAAACGCTGGGAGATCGCCCTGCGCAACTCGACGCTCTTCCCCGACGGGGAGATTCACGCCTGGACCGGCTACCGCACCCACAACCAGACGACCTTCGGCGTCACGCGATACATCATCGGCCATTCGCTCAAGGTGCAGGCCGACCTCTCGTACAACTCCTACGACCGACTCGGGAATACGGTCGGTGCAGGGTTGCGCAACGGTTGGGAGCTGCGCTTCCAGGTCGAACTCGGCTTATAGGATCTTCAGAGCGATACGCGCACAGGCCTCGGCATCGGCCAGCGCATGGTGGTGGTGTTCGAGATCGAAGCCGCAGGCCGCCGAGACGGTGTGCAGCTGGTGGTTGGGAAGCTGCCGTCCGAAGACGCGCCGCGAAGCCCGGCACGTGCAGTAGAACCGATAGCCGGGATAGGGCATCCCGTAGAGATCAAAGACCGCCCGCAGGCACCCCTCGTCGAAGGGCGAATTGTGCGCCACGAGCGGAAGACCCTCGATACGCGGGGCGATGTCGCGCCACACCTCGTCGAAATCCGGCGCCGAATCGGTATCCGCACGCGTCAGCCCGTGGATGGCCGTCGTGAAGCGGCTGTAGTAGTTCGGGCGCGGATGGATCAGCCGATAGATGGTATCGGTGATCTCGCCGCCCCGCACGACGACCACACCCACCGAGCAGACACTCGTCCGCTGGCCGTTGGCCGTCTCGAAATCGATGGCTGCAAAATCCTGCATGGTCAGTTTGTTTCGTCCGGGCCCTCCCTCCGGAGGGTCTTTTGCTGTTTTTCGTCTGCAAAGATAGAAATTTCGGGGATTCGGCGGTCCGCACCCCGAAACAAAAAAGCCCCACCCTCGCGGGTGGGACCGGTGAAGTCAGAAGGTTCAGGTATAACGGAGAATCAATACTGCGCATTCTGCGGATCGAACTCGGTCCAGCCTTCGGTCCAGTTGTCCGTGGCGGAGAAGGCGCCGATGTAGCTGACCTTCTCGAAGCCCTCGCTGACCAGGGCGTCGGCGAACGAGGCCCCCGTCAGGAGCGGGCTGTCCAAGGCCGGACGGCAGTCGAAGCCCGAAGCGAGGCTGTTGGGCTGCGTGAGCTTCAGATCGGCGATGTTGTCGAAGGTGCGGTTGTTGAGCCCCTCGGTCCGGAAATAGGCGGCCGAGAAGGTGCCCTGATCCTCCGCAAACTTCTTGTTCGCATCGCTGGCCAGCTGTGTCATGGCGGCGAAGACGACGTTCGAAATCTTGAACTTGCCCTTGGTGGCGTCACCCTGCGTGTCGGAGCCCTTGTCGTTCTCGACGATCAGACCTACGGGGAAGCCCATCGCCACGGAGTTGAAGCACGAGAGATTCGAGTTGCGGCGAATCTGCATGGCGGCCTGGAACTGCCCCAGCTTCGAGCCGTTGTTGGGGTTCAGATTGCCGCCGTTGATGTAGTCGGAGGTGTTCGTGAAGGAGGCGTCCTGACCGATCGGGCCGACGAACGTCACATTCGAGAAGACGCACGACGTACGCGGCGTGGCGGAAGAACCGTCGGCGTTGTTGTCGCTCTCGAAGCCGTTCGACACCGAAGTGTCGGCCAGACGCGGATTGCGTACCCCGAGGCAGAACTGGACCTTGCCCGAGAAGCCGTTGTCCGTATCGAAATCGTCGTCCCAGCCGTGGTAGGCCACCAGGTGGTCGCAGTTGACCGCTCCGCCGAACCACTCGTAGGAGTCATCGTTCGAATAGGAGACCTGCACGTGGCTGACCTTCGTGCCCGAGCCGACCGATCCGAAGGTGATGCCGTTGATCTCCTCATCCTCGCGGTAGGGGTAACCGGCAAACTCGACTCGCACGTAGCACAGTTCACCCGAGCTGTCCGCGTTGTCCTGACCGCCGTGGTTGGCGCGCGGACCGCCCTCGATGGTCATCTCACCCATGTTGTTGACGGCCTTGCCCAGCAGGATCAGTCCGCCCCAGTCGCCCGGACGGCGCGATCCGGCCGGCTTGTCCGACGTGAAGACGATCGGCGACGACGCCGTACCCACGGCGTGCAGTTTGCCGCCGCGCTCGACGATCAGCGACGCCTTCGTGCCCGAAACGCCCTTGATCACCGTACCCGGCTCGATGGTCAGTTCGGCTCCCGACGGGATGTAGACCCATCCGCAGAGTTCGTAGGTACCCTTGGGAAGCGTATACTTGCCGACCGGAATGGTGAACTCCTGGTCGCCGTTGCCGATCTGCGTGCCGTCCTCGAAGAGGATGTCGCTCAACGTGCCGCCCGCCTGCGGGTCTGCGTTGCCGCCGTTGTCGTCGTTGCAACCCGCCGCTGCGAGTGCCAGGGCAGCCGTGGCTGCCAGAATTGCATGTTTCATCATACTTTTTGACTATGAAGTGTGAATTGATTTGTTGTCAGAAGCGGGCCGAAACACCCAGCATGAAGCCGCGCCCCGGACGATAGCGTTTGGTGGTCTGCTCGCGCGTCTGCGTGCGGCCCGACGCGTCGGTGAACTCCGGGAACTGGCAGAAGCGGATCTCCTCGTTCAAGAGGTCCCGGGCGCTGAACTTCAGCTCCCAGATCCGGCCCAGCCGTTTGCTGACGACCAGATCCAGCGCGTTGCGCGGCATCTCGTACATGTCGGGGATGTCGTTGTCGATCGAACCGCCCGACGAAAGGTCCGAACGTCCGATCCCGACGATGCGCTTGCCGATGCGGTTGTAGAGCACCCCGACCGAGAGCCCCAACCGTTCGGGCTGGTAGAAGAGGCCGCCGTTGACCAGGTAGGGCGACTGCCCCTGCATCGGGCGGTCGTGCTCCATCGAACCCTCGGCGAAGTTCACCTCGCTCTCGATGAGCGATGCGTTGAACGAGAGCGAAAAGTTCTTCAGCCCCAGGAAGGCCAGATCCTTGCGAATGTCGAGCTCCACGCCGTAGACGTTGGCCCGGTCGGCATTCTCGAAGGTATAGGTGTAGCTGCCGCCGGCATCGAGGATCGCCGTCTCGATCGGATTGCGGAAGTGCTTGTAGAAGAGCGACAGGGAGATCGTCTCGCCCGACGTCGGGTACCACTCGTAGCGCAGGTCGGCATTCTGCACGTAGGCCGCCGTCAGGTCGGGGTTGCCCATCACGCTGCTGAAGAGGTCGAAGTCGTAGTAGACCGACGACGACACCTCGCGGAATTCGGGCCGGTTGGTCGACATGCCGTAGGCGGCCCGCAGCTGGTGGCGGTCGGAGATGCGCCACGTGAGGTTGACCGACGGGAAGAGGTCGTCGTACGTGTAGGAGGTCACCTTCGTGCGCCACTCCGAAACGCGCGTATAGCTGGTCAGGTCCATGTCGCTGTGTTCGAAGCGGACCCCGGCGTAGAGGCTCACCGGCCCCAGCGGCAGTTGAAGAGCCGCATAGGCCGCCGTCAGCAGGTTCTCGCCCTTGTAGCTGTTGCGGTTGTCCGTATCGTCGTAGACATAGAGCCGGTCGAAGCCGTAGTTGCCATCCTGCAGGATCTCGTCGACCACGTCCCCGTAGGGGAAGTCCGCCGGGAGGTTCTGCACGTTGTAGCGGTAGTAGAAGGCCCGGGTGCGGTAGTTGCGCGTGCGGTACTCGCCGTAGAGACCCGCCCGGAGCATCGGAGCAAAGCGTTCTCCCTCCCGGAAGGTGTGTTCGTAGTTGACCGATGCCGAGGCGATGTGCTCGACCAGGGAGGTGAAGTCTCGCTGGATCTCGTTCTGGTCCAGACGCATCTCGCCGTAGTGTTCGTCGCCGTAGATGTCGTTCTGCAGCAGGTTGATGATGCGGCGGTCGGGAAGGTGGCGGTCGGCGTAGGAGTAGCCCACGTTCCAGTCAATGCGGTGGCCGTCGGGCGTATGGACACCGGCAATCTGGCCGTTGTAGGTCGTGCGGCTCGAGTGGTAGTACTCGGCCTTCTGCTGGTCGTAGTGCGAGGAGATGTTCTGCCAGCCGTCGCGGAACGTATACTTGTCCTGCCCGATCTGGTTGAAGAGGTTGCGCAGCGAATAGCGGCTGTGCGGACGCAGGTACGAGAGGTTGAACATCGCTCCGAGGTGCACGTCCGTACGGTACTGGTCGTCGGTGTATTTGTAGAGGTATTCGGGCGTATCCTCACGCTTGTTGTAGACGCCGTAGCGCGAGTTCTCCATGTCGTTGATCGTGCGCTGCACGTAGCTGTAGTTCACCGCGCCGTTCATCGCCAGGCGGCGCCCCCCGGAGAGGTCCCACGACCGCCCGAACGAGAACGAGAGCTTCTGATCGGGAACCGGCCGCCGCGTGCGCACCTGCCAGTCGTTGTTGAAGCCGTTGCGCGTCATGCGCGTCACAAAGTCGGCGTCCGAATTGTCGTAACGGCCGTCGATGCCCCCGGCGACCATGCGCCGCGAGCTGCCGAAGCCGAACAGCTCCGAAGCGAACCCCTTGTTATAGAGGAAGTCACGGAAGTGGGTCGCCGTATTGAGACCGATCGAATACTGAACCGCAAAGGCGTTGTCGTCGGGCTGGTCCTTGGTCTGGATCTTGATGAAGCCGCCCGTGAAATCGGCCGGAACCTCCGGCGAGGGGGATTTCAGAATCAGGATGTTCTCGATCTGCCCGGCGGGGATCACGTCGAACGAGAAGGCCCGCGAATCGGCCTCCGAACTCGGAACGGCCGCGTTGTTGACCCACACGTTGTTGTAGCGCTGCGAAAGCCCCCGGGCGATGATAAATTTGTCGTCGATGAGCGAGATGCCCGGAATGCGCCGCACGACCTCGCCAGCATCACTGTCCTGCGTGCGGGCAATCGTCTGGCTCGAAACGCCGCTGACAACCTGCAGCGAGTTCCGTACGTCGATATTGACGGCCGATTCGGTGTTCGACCGTCGCACGGCCGTGACGACCACCTCGCCGACCTGCTCCGAGGTCTCCGTAAGTTTCACTTCGAGGCGCGTATCCGCGCCGTCGCGCACCTCGACTCCCGTCAGGCGCGCCGTGGCGTAGGTCAGCATGCTTACCTCAATGGTATGGGTGCCGGCTTCGATGTTCCCCAGATGGAACGTACCGTCGACATCGGTGGCCGTGCCGCGCGTCGTCCCCGCCAGCAGCACCGTGGCACCCAGCACCGGCTCGCCGGTGGACGCGTCGGTCACCACGCCCGAGATGGAGCCCTGGGCAAGGATCGTCTCAATCGAAAGTAGAAGCAGCGCTGCCGTGGCAGCAAGGTTTCGTCGGATTCTGTTCATGCAGTCGTTTTCTCTCATTATCACGCTGCAAAACTACCCCACGGCTGTTTCAACACCGATACGCCCCTGTGACAACCCCGCGAACGATCCGTTGCAAAAACGTTACACCCCTGCCGACAGCGGCCCCGGCACAAAAAGAGAGCCGGACCCCCAACGGTTCCGGCTCCGGATTCTCGGATGAAGCCTCCGCACGATCAACGACAGAGGACGATGTAATTGCGCAGGCGGTTGATCAGAACGACAGTCCACATGAAGAGGGCCGCGAGACCGGCCGGCAGCGGGAGGCTCCAGGAGGCCGCGGGAGGCTGCGGAAGGCTGCGGAAGGCACACTGAAACTGTCCGGCGGAACCGGAACGGTAACCCCGAAAAGTTCCGGCCGCCCCTAAAACCCGGCTCTTAGCCGGGCTCTTAGTCGGGAGCGCAGAATCGGACTGGAAACCTGGGGAGTTCCGGCCGCCCCTAAAACCCGACTCTTAGTCGGGCTCTTAGTCAGGAGCGCAGAACCGGAACGGTAACCCCGAAAAGTTCCGGCCGCCCCTAAAACCCGGCTCTTAGCCGGGAGCGCAGAACCGGACCGGAAACCTGGGGAGTTCTGGCCGCCCCTAAAACCCGACTCTTAGTCGGGTTACTCCCACTCGATCGTTGCGGGCGGTTTCGAGGAGATGTCGTAGACTACGCGGTTGACCCCCTTGACCTTGTTGATGATCTCGTTCGAGACATCGGCCAGGAATTCGTAGGGAAGGTGAACCCAGTCGGCCGTCATGCCGTCGGTCGAGGTCACGGCCCGCAGCGCCACACAACTCTCATAGGTGCGCTCGTCGCCCATCACGCCAACGCTCTTCACCGGAAGCAGGATGGCTCCCGCCTGCCAAACCTTGTCGTAAAGTCCGGCAGCGCGCAGGGCGTCGATATAAATTTTGTCCACGTTCTGAAGAATCTCGACCTTCTCGGGGGTGATGTCACCCAGAATGCGGATGGCAAGGCCCGGTCCCGGGAAGGGATGGCGGCCGATCAGATGCTCGGAGATGCCCAGCGAACGGCCTACGCGGCGCACCTCGTCCTTGAACAACAGCCGCAGCGGCTCGACAATCCGCAGATTCATCTTCTCGGGCAGTCCGCCCACGTTGTGGTGCGACTTGATCGTGGCCGAAGGCCCGTTCACGGAGCACGACTCGATCACGTCGGGATAGATCGTCCCCTGAGCCAGCCAGCGGACATCCTTGATCTGCATGGCCTCCTCGTTGAAGACCTCCACGAAATCACGGCCGATGATCTTGCGCTTCTTCTCGGGATCGGTGACCCCGGCCAGATCGCCCAGGAACTTCGCTCCGGCCTTCACCCCCTTGACATTGAGCCCCATGTTCTCGTACGAGGCCAGCACCTCGTCGAACTCGTTCTTGCGCAGTAGCCCCGAATCGACGAAGATGCAGTAGAGGTTCTTCCCGATGGCCTTGTGCAGCAGCACGGCAGCCACCGACGAATCCACACCGCCCGACAGACCGAGCACGACCTTGTCGTTGCCCAGCTTCTCGCGCAGATCCCGAACGGTCGACTCGACGAAACTCTCCGAGGTCCACGACTGCGAGCAGCCGCAGATCCCCACGACGAAGTTCTTCAGGAGGTGCGTACCGTCGGTCGAGTGGTAAACCTCCGGGTGGAACTGGATGCCCCACGTCTGCTCGCCCTCGATGTGGAAGGCGGCTACGCGGACATCCTCCGTACTGGCGACGATCCTGTAGTTGTCGGGGACGCGCGTGATGGTATCGCCGTGCGACATCCACACCTGCGTCGGCGAGGGAAGACCCTGCATGAGGGCATCCGCCGGATCGCCCACCGTGAGCATCGCCCGGCCGTATTCGCGGCTCGGCGCCGGCTTGACCTCACCCCCGAAGGCGTGAGCCAGGAACTGCGCGCCGTAGCAGACGCCCAGCAGCGGCAGACGCCCCTTGATGGCCGAAAGATCGGGCGTCGGGGCCTGGGCATCGCGCACCGAATAGGGGCTGCCCGAGAGAATCACACCCCGCACCGATTCGTCCAGCGCCGGAATCTTGTTGAAGGGGTGAATCTCGCAATAGACGTTCAGCTCGCGCACACGCCGCGCAATGAGCTGCGTGTACTGCGATCCGAAGTCGAGAATCAATATTTTTTCCTGCATGATAGTAGGTTTATGCTCTATTTTTTCACCGGACGATTGAAGGAGCCTGCCAGACGCATCTCTTCGGCAAATGCCGAACTGCCCGCTTCTCGAATGCGTTCAATGCAGCCGCGACGGTCGGAACGAAAGAGGAAGCCGAAAACCTTGCCGATAAAAGCGTTGAATTTGCGGCACTCGTCCAAAGGCATCAACGTACAATCGGCGCAACTCTGCCATCCGTGTTCGAGGCAACAGGACCGAATCTCACACCACGCTGCCTTCTCATTGGCATGGCATCCCGGACAAACTCCCTTACCGAACTTGCGGCATCCTCCGCAAAAAAGACCGCAAGCCGCAACCTCTGGATTCATGGTCGTCCCGGATTTAGTGTTCGCTCGAGTAGTTGGGGGCCTCGCTCGTGATCGTCACGTCGTGCGGGTGGCTCTCGTGCATGCCCGAAGCCGTGATGCGGATGAACTGCGCCTTCTGCAGCGTCTGAATGTCCTTCGCACCGCAGTAGCCCATACCCGAACGCAGACCGCCGATCAGCTGATAGACCGTCTCGCTCAGCGAACCCTTGAACGGCACGCGGGCCACGATACCCTCCGGAACGAGTTTGCTGATGTTGCCCTCGCAACCCTTCTGGAAGTAGCGGTCGGCCGATCCGGCACGCATGGCGTCGATCGAACCCATGCCGCGGTAGGCCTTGAACTTACGGCCGTTGTAGATGATCGTGTCGCCCGGAGCCTCCTCCGTACCGGCGAACATCGAACCGATCATCACGCAGTCGCCGCCCGCAGCCAGCGCCTTGACGATGTCGCCCGAGTAGCGCAGACCGCCGTCGGCGATCACCGGAACGCCCGAACCCTTGGCGGCCGAGGCGGCGGCGTAGATGGCCGACAGCTGCGGAACACCCACGCCGGCGATGATACGCGTCGTGCAGATCGAACCCGGACCGATACCGACCTTGATACCGTCGGCACCGGCGTCGATCAGGAACCTGGCGGCCTCACCCGTGGCGATGTTGCCCACCACGACGTCCAGCGTCGGATAGGCCGCCTTGATCTCCTGGAGCGTGCGCACGATGTTGCGCGAGTGTCCGTGTGCGGAGTCGAGCACCACGGCATCGACATCCTCGGCCACGAGGGCTGCCACACGATCCATGGCGTCGTTGGTGATCCCCACGCCGGCAGCTACACGCAGACGTCCCTTCTCGTCCTTGCAGGCATTCGGGTGATCCTGCACCTTGGTGATATCCTTATACGTAATAAGCCCCACCAGATGGCCTTCGTTGTCGACCACGGGGAGCTTTTCGATCTTGTTATTCAGAAGCACCTCCGAGGCGTGGGCCAGATCGGTGCGGTGGGTGGTGATCAGGCGGTCGCCCGGGGTCATCACCTCCTCGATGCGGCGCGACATGTCGGGCTGGAAGCGAAGGTCCCGGTTGGTGACGATGCCGATCAGGCGGAACTCGCCGTCCACGACCGGAATACCGCCGATCTTGTTCTCCTTCATCAGATTCAGGGCGTCGCCCACGGTGTTGTCCTTCGAGATGGTGATCGGGTCGTAGATCATGCCGTTTTCGGCTCGCTTCACACGACGCACCTGAGCTGCCTGCTCGGCAATCGTCATGTTCTTGTGGATCACGCCGATACCACCTTCACGCGCCAGTGCAATGGCCAACGGAGCCTCGGTCACGGTATCCATCGCCGCAGAAACGATGGGGATGTTGAGCTTGATATTTCGCGAGAAACGGGTCTGGACATTGACCTCTCGCGGCAACACTTCCGAATAGGCGGGTACGAGCAGCACATCGTCGAACGTAAGTCCTTCGGGCTGAACCCTTTCATTGATAAAAGACATAATGAACGTGGATTTTTGTTGCTCGCAAAAGTAATCATTTTTTTCGAAACGGCCTAAAATCAGCCTCCCGAACGTCGACTTTTTATCAACATTTTATCAAGAAAGTTGGCCGGTACGCTTTTTTCCCCATTTTTGCCCCATAGCCGACAAACCCCGCAAGGATGAAAACACGCCATCTCTATCCGGCCCTCGCCCGGCTGCTTCTGGCCGCAGGCTGCGGAACCCGACCGTCGGGAAAGCCGGCCGACGCCTCCGGTCAATCCGCCACCGCCGTCTTCGAAGCATCGCCCGACCGCCGGCCCGCCCCCGGTCTCAAACTCGCCGACAGGCAGGAGTGCTCCGACGCGGCCTTGCGCATCGACTCCCTCACGACGCTCCGCTACAAGGGACCTTCGGACGAGGGCTTTGCCGCCGAATATGCCGGCGTCTTCGAGGTCGTGCGCATCCTCGCCATGGAGCGGGAGCATCCTGCCCGAGACCTGCCCCAACAAGAGAAAACGGGTGTCGTCGTTGGACGACACCCGTTTTCTCTTGCGGCCTCAGGCTCCAGGCCCCCGGCTCCCGGGATCAGTACTGCTCCTTCTCGTTGGGGAAGTCGCACGACTTGACGTCCTGCACATACCGCCCGACCGCCTCGGTCATCACCGTATGCAGATCGGCGTAGCGGCGCAGAAAACGCGGCGAGAAGCCCTTGTTGATGCCCAGCATGTCGTGAATCACCAGCACCTGGCCGTCGCAGCCCGGGCCGGCTCCGATCCCGATCGTCGGCGTCGGGATCTCGCGGGTGACCCGCGCGGCCAGCGCTGCCGGGATCTTCTCGAGCACGATGCCGAAGCAGCCCGCCTCGCTCAGCAGATGGGCGTCATGGAGCAGCTTCTCGGCCTCGGCCTCCTCCCTGGCCCGCACGGCGTAGGTGCCGAACTTGTGGATCGACTGCGGCGTCAGCCCCAGGTGCCCCATCACCGGAATGCCGGCCGAGAGGATGCGCTGCACCGACTCGAGGATCTCCTCGCCGCCCTCCATCTTCACGGCATCGGCCTCGGTCTCCTTCATGATGCGGATGGCCGAATCGAGCGCCACCTTCGAGTTGCCCTGGTAGGTGCCGAACGGAAGGTCGACCACCACCAGCGCCCGGTTGACGGCACGCACCACCGAACGGGCGTGATAGATCATCATATCGAGCGTAATGGGCACCGTCGTCTCGTAACCGGCCATCACGTTGGCCGCCGAGTCGCCCACCAGAATCACGTCGACACCCGCGGCATCAACGATCTTGGCCATCGAATAGTCATACGAGGTCAGCATGGCAATCTTCTCGCCGCGCTGTTTCATCTCCGTAAGGCGGTAGGTCGTTACCACCCGAACTGTACTTTCTACGGACATTTCTTTCAGTTTTTAGGATTTTCAGCGCGGCAAAGATAACGCTTTGCATAGATTTGGCAAAAAAATTGCCACAGAACAACCCCTCCCGACACCGCGACGTTGATCGAATGTTTCGTCCCGGCCTGCGGGATCTCCAGCGCACCGTCGCAGAGGTCCACCACCTGCTGGTCGACCCCGTCAACCTCGTTGCCGAAAACCAGCGCATACTTCGCATCGGACTCCGGTGCAAAGTCATCGAGCATCACCGCCCCCTCGACCTGCTCGACGGCCAGCACCCGGTAGCCTTCGCCGTGCAGCGCCTCGACGCATGCCGCGGTCGACTCCCAATGGCCCCACGACACCGTCTGGTCGGCACCGAGCGCCGTCTTGTGGATCTCGCGCGAAGGGGGCACGGCCGTGATGCCGCACAGCTCGATGCGCTCCACGGCAAAGGCGTCGCCCGTACGGAAAAAAGCACCGACGTTCTGCGCCGAACGCACGTTGTCCAGCACCACCCGCACCGCCATCTTCCGGCTGCGGGCAAACTCCTCGGGCGTCGGACGCCCCAACTCTTCGTTCGTAATTTTACGCATATCGGGTCGAAATGAGTGATTTCGGCGGCAAAAGTAAGCAAATAAAAAATATTTTATCTAATTTTGAGGCCTCAATTCAACAGTACCATGTCTCTGAAAAAAGTCTTCGCTCTGGCCGCCGCTCTCGCCATTTCGGGAGGCAGTCTGTTCGCCCAGAAAATCCTCGTCGGCGCCGACTTCGAAACCCGATTCGACAACCGCGAATACGCCAACAACGACTTCAACGAATCGCAGACACTCTTCAGCGCCCGCCTCACCCCGCGCATCGGGATCGAATGGCAGGAGAAGAACCAGTTGGTCGTCGGCGTCGAGATGATGCAGAACTTCGGCCAGTACAACCCCCAGGGCGACCGTTTCCTGAGCGACGTCAAGCCGCTGATGTACTACCGCTTCAAGACCGCGAACGTCCAGGCCAATGCCGGTATCTTCAACCGCAAGGAGCTCATGGGCGACTACTCGACGGCCTTCTTCAGCGACTCGACCCGCTTCTACCACAACCGCCTCTCGGGATTCCTCGGACGCTACGTCTCGTCGCAGCGCGAGAAGACCTACGTCGAGATGGCCATCGACTGGGAGGGGATGTACTCCGAGGCTTCGCGCGAGATGTTCCGCATCCTTTCGGCCGGCCGCTACACCACCCGCCCCGGATTCTACGTCGGATACGCCTTCTCGATGTTCCACTTCGCCGGTTCGAAGCTCAACGAGAACGTCTCGGACAACCTGCTCATAAACCCCTACATCGGCTGGGAGTTCAACGCCTTTTTCGACTTCGACATCCAGGGAGGTCTGCTCTTCGCCCCGCAGCGCGGCCGCAGCGTCGACCACACCTGGCGCAAACCCTACGGCGGTCAGTTGGACGTCACCATCTCGCGCTGGGGCCTCAAGATCGAGAACAACCTCTATCTGGGCAAGAACCTCCAGCCGCTGCGCAACTACGTGGCCAATCCCCTGACGGGGGGGGGCCTTACCTACGGCCAGGACGGCCTCTATGCCGGAGAGTCGTTCTACGCGACCACCAAGCACATCTACAACCGCACGTGGGTCGGCTACGATCGCAAATTCTTCCACGACACGATGCACGTCGAGGCCGGCATGGTCTTCCACTACGACGGAACGGGACTCGGCACGCAGCAGGTCGTCCAGCTGTCGGTCGACATCCAGCGGCTCTTTGACATCGGCCCCCGAAAGCCGGCGCCCCACCGTCCGGGGCCCGCACCGCGCCCCTGCTGCTACTGATCCGCAGCCCGTTTGACCGACCATTCATTCACGCACAAGCAAATTCACGAAAAATATGGCAAGCGAAATCAACGAAACCCGAGAGAAGCCGCGCAACTTCCTCGAAGAGATCATCGAAGAGTCCATCGCCAACGGCGTCACCGAAATACAGACTCGTTTCCCGCCCGAACCCAACGGATACCTCCATATCGGCCACGCCAAGAGCATCTGTATCAACTTCGGACTGGCCAAGAAATACGGCGGCAAGTGCAACCTGCGCTTCGACGACACGAACCCCGTCAAGGAGGATGTCGAGTATGTCGACTCGATCAAGCGCGACATCCACTGGCTGGGCTTCGACTGGGCGCTGGAGCGCTACGCCTCGGACTACTTCGACCAGCTCTACGAATGGGCCATCGTCCTGATCAGGAAGGGGCTGGCCTACGTCGACGACCAGACCCAGGAGCAGATCCGCGAAAACCGCGGTACGGTCTCCGAACCCGGAAAGCCCTCGCCCTGGCGCGACCGTTCGGTCGAGGAGAACCTCGATCTGTTCCAGCGCATGAAGGCCGGCGAATTCCCCGACGGTTCGAAGGTCCTGCGCGCCAAGATCGACATGGCCCATCCGAACATGCTCTTCCGCGACCCGATCATGTACCGCATCATCCACGCCGAACACCACCGCACGGGCAACAAGTGGTGCATCTACCCGATGTACGACTACGCCCACGGCCAGAGCGACTCGATCGAGCACGTCACCCACTCGATCTGCACGCTGGAGTTCGACGTCCACCGTCCGCTCTACGACTGGTTCATCCAGGCGCTGGGCATCTTCCCGTCGCACCAGTACGAATTCGCGCGGCTGAACCTCACCTATACGCTCATGTCGAAACGCCGCCTGCTGAAGCTCGTGCAGGAGGGGGTCGTCATGGGCTGGGACGACCCGCGCATGCCGACGATCTGCGCCCTGCGCCGCAAGGGTTACACCCCGGCATCGGTGCGCAACTTCGCCGAGATGGTCGGCGTGGCCAAGCGCGACAACGTCATCGATCTGGCCAAACTCGAATACTGCGTCCGCGAGGATCTGAACAAGGTCGCCGAGCGCCGCATGGCCGTGCTCAACCCCCTGAAGGTGACCGTCACCAACTACCCCGAGGGCAAGACCGAACTGTTCACCGCCGTGAACAACCCCGAGGACGAGGCCGCCGGCACGCGTCAGGTTCCCTTCTCGCGCGTGATCTACATCGAGCGCGACGACTTCATGGAGAATCCCCCGAAGAAGTTCTTCCGCCTGCAGCCCGGCGGCGAGGTACGCCTGCGCTACTCGTACCTGATCAAGTGCGAGGAGGTGGTCAAGGATGCCCAGGGCAACATCACCGAGCTGCGCTGCACGTATGACCCGATGTCCGGAAACGGCTCGTCGAGCGACGGCCGCCGCGTGAAGGGCGTCATCCACTGGGTATCGGCCCAGGATGCGCTGGAGGCCGAGATCCGGCTCTTCAACCCGCTCTTCACGAAGGAGAACCCCGACGACGTCGAGGAGGGCCAGACCTGGGAGGACAACCTCAACCCCGAGTCGATGGTCAAGATCAAGGGTTACCTCGAGCCCTCGCTGCGCGACATCCCCGTGGGACAGGCCGTACAGTTCGAACGCGTGGGCTACTTCTGCCCCGATACGGACTCGACGCCCGACCATCTGGTCTTCAACCGCACCGTGACGCTCAAGGACTCCTGGGCCAAGATCAACAAATAGGATCGGCCGGACGGCCATTCAATCGTAAAGAGGCGGAGATTTTCAGAAAATCTCCGCCTCTTTACGTCATACCGGGAATCGGTCAGCGCGTATTTTCCCGAGACTTCCAGGGAGCTCCGTTCCGCCGCAACGGAAGAGCATAGCAGAACACCTGCCACGCTTCGTGGATCCGGCAGGCATTCCAGCGTGTAGACTCCATGAATGCCCTCCGGGCCCGTTGCACCAGCGGGTCGGAGGGATCCGTAAGAATGGTATCTCCCGACAGGAAAAGCGTAGATCTCAGAATCCGGACCGGGTATCCCGTGGAATCCGCGGCAAAATGCACGGAAAAGGCCAAAAACGGCGGCAGCGAATCCGTCGGTCCGAGCTGGTCGAACGCCTCGGACAATCGGCGTTGATTCTCCTGCAAATCGACGCCTCGCTTATACGCCCGGTTGCGGAAATGGCGGGCCGGGCCGATCTTACCCGCTTCAACGGAGGCTGTCCACTCCTCTTCAAAAATGGCTCGACGCTCGTAACAGATCACCTCGCCCCGGCCGTAACAGATCTCACCGCTGAACCACGACGCACGAACCCGTCCCCCTTCGGCCCATTCCGGAAAGAGTTCCTCGGCCGTAAAAAGGGGTTTATCCGTACAGGTATACACCCGTTCGAGCCACAGCTGTCCCTCCTCCAGCCGCCAACAACCCACATAGCCGCGCCAGCAGGCCGTACTGATGGGAACATCGGCCTCTTCCAGACGCGCGTCAAGACGCATCCGCATCGTACTGTCGGCATACTCAAGCGGGTAGGCAAACATCGACAGCGTATCGCGTCCCACAATCAGGCGTTCAGACATCTGTATCGTGGCAAACGACGGCACCGTGATCCACAATGCCGCCAGCAGGAAAAGGATCCGTTTCATGACTCTTCTGGTTGGTTCGGTCGGAATAAAGTTATGCTTTTTTCGCCGGACAGTCAATCCCCTCCACAAAAAAGTGCGGGTGGAAGCCCCTCCGAGATCTTCACCCGCACATCTGTCTATAAAATCCGCTGTTTCGGCCCGTAACCCTACATCATCCGCCCGAACGTGCGGCCGCCCAGCATGTAGCGCACCACGATCGAACCGCGATAGATGTGCCGGGCCTCGGCCTTGCGCGAGGAACGGATCGCCCGCCGCTTTTCGGCCAGCGCGCCGTGCCAGCGCAGGAAGTCCCGCCAGGCACGGAAGACGGCCCGGAAATTGTCGGCACGCCCCTGCACCAGATACGACAGGGCCGCCAGCAGGTCCAGCACCGGACGCACCACGGCAACCAGTATCCGCTGTCCGGGCGAGGAGCATTTGTAGAGCATGGCCAGGTTGTTGCGGTGGTTGTAGAAGACCTTCGACGGCGAGTCGGTCTGCAGCGTCCCGCCCCCCAGGTGGTAGACCCGGCTCTCGGGAACCACCCGCACGCGGTAGCCCGCCAGCTGCATCCGCCAGCAGAGGTCGATCTCCTCCATGTGGGCGAAGAAGTCGTCGTCGAAGCCCCCCAACCGGTGGAAAAGCTCCGCCCGGCAGCAGAAGGCCGCCCCGCTCACCCAGAACAGGTCGCGAGCATCGTCGTACTGACCCCGATCCTCCTCCACCGTGCGCAGGATCCGACCCCGGCAGAAGGGATAACCCAGCCAATCGACATATCCGCCCGAAGCTCCGGCATACTCGAACATCCGCCGATCCTCCGAGGAGATCAGCTTCGGGGAGACAACCCCCACGTCAGGATTCCGATCCAGCGCCTCCACCAACGGGGCGAGCCACCCCCGGGGCGTCTCCACGTCGGAGTTCAGCAGCACGTAGTAGTCCGCCTCGATGCGCTGCAGCGCCCGGTTGTAGCCGCCGGCAAAACCGTAGTTGCGGTCCATGCGGAGCACCGTCACCGAGGGGAACTCGCTCCGCAAGACCTCCACGGAGTCGTCCGTCGAGCCGTTGTCGGCCACGACAACCTCCACACCGGCCGGCGCCGCAGCCACCACCGAAGGCAAAAAACGACGCAGGTGAGCTACGCCGTTCCAATTCAGTATGACGATCTTAACAATTGACATCCCGTTTGTGTTTCCAGCGTTTGTGCGACCAGATCCACAGTTCGGGACGACGGCGGATCTCCGCCTCGAGCAGTCGCACGTAACGCTCCGTAATTTCATTCTCCGCCACCGGCTCCACACCGTCGTAGATCGGTGCGAACGACATCTCGTAACGGCCCCTCGACAGGCGGTCCATCTTCACGAAATAGACCGGAAGATGACAGCGGAGGGCCAGTTTCTCACCGCCGTCGAAGAAGATCGTATCCTGGTTCAGGAAACGGAACCAATGGCTGTCGGGACGCCGCGGCGGATTCTGATCGGCGATCAGCCCCATCACAAGATTCCTGCCATGAAGCCCCTTGCCGCGGTTGCGCAGGAAGAAGCGCAGGCTTTCGTTCATCGAGACCGTCGTGGCATGGTCGCCGTTGCGCAGCCGCTGGTAGAAGGCCTCCATGATCTTGCTGCGCAGCGGGTGGTAGACCGCCACGATGATCTGCGACGGCACGTAGAGCCCCCAGAAAGAGCTGTACTCCCAACATCCGAAGTGGGCCGTCATGGCGATCCAGTCGCGTCCCTCGACCCGCTGGCGATGCTCCTCCAGTCCGCGGATGGTCAGCGAACGGTGCCATTTGTGCGTGGTGAGATGGGCCAGATCGAGCGTATCGACGAAGATCTCGGCCAGCGTCCGGTAGAAGCGGCGCCCGATCTCCGCACGCTCCCCGTCGCTCTTCTCCGGGAACGAATTGCGCAGATTCGCGGCCACAACACCCCGCCGGTAGCGGATACCATAGTATAAGAGCAGATAGAGCAGATTCTCGACAATGTGATACTTGAACCAGCGGGGCATCACCGCAAAGAGACGTGCCCCGACCCAGAGTGCCTCCAGACCGATCCGCTGCCAAATATTCATCTTCGGATATTTCATTACGGCCTACAGATCGTCAGGGTTCCACGAAAATTTTCACGTCCGCGACCTTCGTCCGCAGCCGCAGCCAGTTGCGAAGCGTCGTCTCATCGAGCGGTCGCAGGCTGTCCCGACGCGTCACCACGCAGATCAGCGCCGTATCCTGCGGCACACCCTCCACATCGAACGTAATGCCCTTGGTCAGCGACACCGCCCGCACGTTCTCCATCAGCGCACCGATCTCACGCGAAACGTCGTTCACCCCGACATCCTCCGTAACACGGTAACGCTTCAACTGCGACGACATCTCCTCGATGCGGCGGTTCTTCTCGGCCAGCAGCTCCTGATAGCTCTGCTGCAGCGACACCACATCGACGCGATCCTCCGTATTGGCCTGCCGCACGACCAGTTCCGTACGGTCGAGGCCGTAGCCGTCCAGCTGCGCCCGGGCACTCTCGATCACCTCGTCGCCCAGCGCCTCGCCCACCAGCAGCAGTTCGATCCGCGACCCCTTGTGGGCGTAGTGCTTGTTGCACTCGATGACGCGCGTCTGCGGGAAGTTGAAGACCTGCGCCACGTATTTGTCCGCCGCCGCCTCGAAGAGCGAAACCTGCACCATGTGGAAGCCGATCACCACACTCGGAATGAAGGTCACCAGCGTGATGACCATCATCAGCCGTTTGACCTTGCGTTCGCGCGCCTTGTCGATGAAGACCTTCTTTTCGTAGCCCAGGAAACGGACCATCACGTAGGTGGCCAGGGCGATGAAGACCGAGTTGATGAAGAAAAGGTAAAACGCCCCGAAAAAGAAGCGGAACTGTCCCGAGGCCAGTCCGAAACCGGCCGTGCAGAGGGGCGGGATCAGCGCCGTGGCGATGGCCACACCCGGAATGACGGTCGAGGTGCGGTCCTGCCGCGTCTGGGCCACGATGCCCGCCAGACCGCCAAACAGCGCAATCAGCACGTCGTAGGTCGTCGGGGTTGTCCGGGCCAGCAGTTCGCTGCTGTTCGACGACAGGGGCGAGATGAGGAAGTAGACCGTCGAGGTGACGATGGCCACGATGAACATCAGCGCCAGATTGCGCAGCGAACGCTTCAGCAGTTCAAAGTCGTTGATCCCCAGCGAGAGGCCGACACCCATGATCGGCCCCATGATCGGCGAGATGAGCATCGCGCCGATGATCACCGCGGCCGAATTGACGTTCAGCCCCAGCGAGGCGATCATCGTGGCGAAGATCAGCACCCAGAGGTTCACCCCGCGGAATTCGACCCCCTTGGAGATGTTGGCCACCACTTCGTCGCGCTGCGCCTTGTCGTCCTCCAGGTTGAACCGCCCCCGGAGGAATTCGCGCATCTCGCCCAGCCAGGCGGCAAACGAACGTTGCCGGTCGGTATGCGTGGTGTCGTTCCGGTTATTCATGGTCGTTTTCATTCGGATGGGTTTCGCCGCGATCGTCGGCATCGTTCTCCGCCCCGCTCTCCGCTCCATCCGCCTCCGACGGGCGGCGGCGCGACTTGCCGCGCACGACCAGGACAAATTCGCCCTTGGGTTCGTGGGTGCGGAAATGGTCGAGCACCTCGGCCAGCGTGCCGCGCACGGTCTGCTCGAACTTCTTGGTCAGTTCGCGCGAGACCGAGACTTCGCGATCCGCCCCGAAGCACTCGACAAACTGCTCCAGGCAGCGGACCACGCGGTAGGGCGATTCGTAGAAGATCATCGTGCGCTCCTCGTCGCGCAGGCTCTGCAGGTGTTTCATGCGGCCCTTCTTCTGCGGGAGGAACCCCTCGAAGCAGAAGCGGTCACACGGGAATCCGCTCTGCACCAGCGCCGGGATCAGCGCCGTGGCGCCGGGCAGCGTCTCGACTTCGATGCCCGCCTCGACACACGTGCGCACGAGCAGGAAACCCGGGTCGGAGATGCCCGGCGTGCCGGCATCCGAGACCAGGGCTGCGTCGTATCCCGCAGCGATCGTCTCGGCGACCATCTGCACGGTGGCGTGTTCGTTGAACTTGTGGTGCGAGCGGAGTTTCTGCTCGATGCCGAGGTGTTTGAGCAGAAACGACGTCGTGCGCGTATCCTCGGCCAGGACGAAATCCACCTCGCGCAGCACCTTCACCGCGCGCAGCGTGATGTCATCCAGATTGCCGATCGGCGTAGGTACGATATAGAGTTTGGCCATGCCGTCAAGCGAATTTGCGTTCGAGAAGCTCCATCAGGAGTTTGGCGCCGTCGGAATTGGGGTTCCAGGCGTAATGCTCGGCAATGAAGATCATGCAGTCGTCGAGGTCGTCGAAGCCGTTGAGCGTCTCGATCGCACGCTCGAAGGCCGCACCGTCACCGCCGAACAGGTCGCGGATCAACAGGAACTTGTCGTTCAGACCAATGGCCTGACGAAGATCCGTGATCGGTTCGTTGTGAAGGATCTCCGATGCCATGTCACGCGGCGGCACAATCGTATCGGCCAGCGTCTGCACGCGGGGGTTGATCACCTCGCCCAGTACCGCACCGGCCGACGCAATCGGCATTCCGCCCTCCGTCCGGCGATCGGTGTCGTCGAAGGCGGGATCAAAGGCCGATGTCCTCGGCTTCGATTCGGGTTCCGGTGCGGGGGTCGGTGCGGTCGGAACTGATTCGGATTCGAGTTCTGATTCGGGTTCAGGTTCGAGCTCGGGTTCGGCTTCGAATTCGGGTTCAGGTTCGGATTCGGGTTCGGCCGATGCCGTCCGGGCAGTCGACACCGTAGCCGATTCAACCGGGGCCGGAGCTGACGTCTTCTCCGACACTTCTTCGGAAGGCTGGTCGGCCCGGGCAGGTGCAGCGTGCGGCTCGGCGGTTGTCGGGCCTTCATCCGTCTGTTTCGACGCTGTTTTTTCGGTAAAGGCTTCGGAGCCGCGCTCAACCTCGATGATCTCGAAGGGTTGCGAGACGTCGGTCGACGTGGATGAGGCCGGAGAGAACGCACCCGGCGTCGGCGACGGGCGACGACCCGATACGGCAGGCCGTTCCGGTTCGGGCGAAGGCCCGTAGAGCGACATGATGACCCGCTGTTTGTGACGGTGGCGGACCGTCTCCTCATCCTCCATCCCGAAAAGCGTAGGTGAAGCGGCATGGTGCGATTTCGCGGCGGCAGGTTCGGCACTCCGGGACGAATCCAGCGTAACGGACGCCTCCGGAGCATCCGGTTCGAGTGTCACCGATTCGGGGGTCTCCGGCTCGGCCGTTTCCGGTTCGGCTGGCTGTGTCTCAGCAGGCTCCACCGACTGCTCTTCTACAGTCTCAGCCATTTCCGGCTCGGCCGTTTCCGATTCGGCTGACTGTGTCTCAACAGACTCCGCCGGCTGTTCTTCAACAGACTCGGTCGGTGCCGATGCGGAAGATTCGGCAGGCTGCAGTTCAACGGATTCAACCGGAGTCGATGCAACGGGTTCAGTGAGTTCGGCGGTCTGCGGTTCGGCCGGCTCTGCCGGTTCGGCCGGCTCTGCCGTTTCCGGTTCGGCTGGCTGTGTCTCAGCAGGCTCCACCGGCTGTTCTTCAACAGACTCGGTCGGTGTCGATGCGGAGGATTCGGCTGGCTGCAGTTCAACGGATTCAACCGGAGTCGATGCAGCGGGTTCAGTGAGTTCGGCGGTCTGCGGTTCGGTCGGCTCGGTCGTTTCCGGTTCGGCAAGCTGTGTCTCAGCAGGCTCCACCGACTGCTCTTCTACAGTCTCGGCAGGCCCCGGTTCGGCCTTTTCCGGTTCGGCAGGCCCCGGCCCAACTTCAGCGTCGAACGGTGCCGAGGGTTCCGCATAGATGGGTCCTTCGGGCTCCCCCAGATCGGGAAAGCCGTCCAGGGAAAGAACCGCCCCCAAATCAAGCGATTCGGGAAGCTCCTCTTCCGGCACTTCGGGCACCGCCTCGGCGGAGACCTCCTTCGCCTGCACGGCTCCGGGCCCGGCAAAACGGATCGCTTCGTAGAGGTCGCGCAACTTCTGCAGAGCCAGATCCCGCTCCACATCCGGTATCTGATCCGTCTGCGACCACCCGTCGATCAATGCGGCGAGTCGCTGCAGATCGGTTTGCATTGTTTTCCAATCCATCGTCCGTTTATTTTAGACCTTCAAAGATACGCATAAACCGCCGTTCGGCAAAAAATCACGGCGATAATTTTCCACAAAGCCCGCCCGGAGGCCTCTCGCATGCACAGGAGGAGCCTTGCCGACCATTTTCCGGTCCGCAGCGCAAACCCGCAGCGGAAAATAGACCGCACGGGGTAAAAATTGCCGGCAAAGTTGTCTTTTTGCCCCCGACTTTTCGTATCTTTGCGCTGCGAACAAAAAAATTCGAAATACATGGCATTACAATGCGGCATCGTCGGTCTGCCGAACGTGGGCAAATCGACGCTTTTCAACTGCCTGTCCAACGCAAAGGCTCAGGCTGCCAACTTCCCCTTCTGCACCATCGAACCCAACGTCGGCGTCATCACCGTGCCCGATCAGCGGCTGATCCGCCTGGCCGAAATAGACCACCCCAAACGGGTCATCCCCACCACCATCGAGATCGTCGACATCGCCGGTCTGGTCAAGGGCGCCTCGAAGGGCGAAGGCCTGGGCAACAAGTTCCTCGGAAATATCCGCAACACGAACGCAATCATCCACGTGCTGCGCTGCTTCGACAACGGAAACATCACCCACGTCGACGGTTCGATCGACCCGGTGCGCGACAAGGACATCATCGACACGGAGCTCCAGCTGAAGGACCTCGAGACGGTCGAGAACCGGCTGGCCAAGACCCAGAAGCAGGCCACCTCGGGCGGCGACAAGAACGCCAAACGCGCCGTCGAACTGCTGCTGCAGTACAAGTCGGTGCTCGAGCAGGGCAAGAGCGCCCGCACCGTGGAGCTCGACAAGGAGGACCGCAAGCTCGTTGCCGACCTCAACCTGCTGACTGACAAACCCGTGCTCTACGTCTGCAACGTCGACGAAAAGAGCGCCGCAACGGGCAACGCCTACACCGAGGCCGTACGGAAGGCCATTGCCGACGAAAAGGCCGGGATGCTCATCATCGCCGCCGCCACCGAGGCCGACATCGCCGAACTCGAGAGCTACGACGAACGGCAGATGTTCCTCGAGGATCTGGGGCTGGAGGAGTCGGGTGTGGCCCGGCTGATCAAAGCGGCCTACAAATTGCTCAATCTCGAAACGTTCTTCACCACCGGAGCCGACGAAACCCGCGCCTGGACCTACTCCCGCGGCATGAAGGCCCCCCAGACGGCCGGTATCATCCACACCGACTTCGAGAAGGGATTCATCCGTGCCGAGGTCATCAAGTACGACGACTACGTCACGCTCGGGTCGGAGAAGGCCTGCCGCGACGCCGGCAAGATCGGCATCGAGGGCAAGGACTACGTCGTGCAGGACGGCGACATCATGCACTTCCTCTTCAACGTCTGACCGAGCGGGGGGGGGTGGTGATGGGGCCGAAGGCCCGCTGAGACGAGGCAGGCATCCGCAGTGATGGGGCCGAAGTCCCGCTGAGAAGCAATTAACGACCCGCGCAGACAAGCCGGCTCCAGACCACACAGCAAGAAGAGACCACCCCGCCAAGGCACCAAAAGCAAACCCGGCGCACGTCGAAAATTCGGGATGCGCCCCAAAGACAACGGAAAACCTAAAAAACTGTTGACCATGAAAAACGCAAAGTACCTCCTTCTGGGCATCGCGGCCATCATTTGCGCCGCCGTGCTCGCCCGCGCCTACACCTACAAGTATCGCTCGCAGGACACGATCGTCGTGACGGGCCTCGGCGAAACGGAGTTCACGTCGGACCTGATCGTCTGGTCGGCCACCCTCACGGCCGAAGCCCAGCAGGTCGCCGCCGGATACGCCCAGATCGAACAGAGCAAGGCCAAAGTGCAGAAATACCTCGAAGAGAAGGGGCTGCCGGTCGATGCCGTGGTCTTCGAGTTCGTCAACGTCGACAAGCAGTTCGAACCGGTCTACAACGCCAACGGGAACTGGGCCGGGCAGCGCTTCAAATGCTACCAGCTGCGGCAGCGCTTCACCGTCGAGTCGCGTGACGTGGAGCGCGTCGAGACCATTTCGCGCGAGATCTCCTCGCTCATCGCCCAGGGCGTCTCGATCGAAGCCTACGCCCCGGACTACTACTACACGAAGCTCGACGACGTGAAGATGGGGCTGATCGAGACCGCTTCGGCCGACGCCCGGATGCGCGCCGAAAAGATCGCCGTCAACGCCGGCACGAAGATCGGCCGCGTGGCCTCGGCCCGCATGGGCGTCTTCCAGATCACCGGCGCCAATACCAACGAGGAGTTCTCGGCCGGCGGTTCGTTCAACACCGCAAGCCGCCAGAAGAAGGCCCGCATCACCATGCGCATCGAATACCGCGTGAAATAACCGGGGCCCTCAAGAGGAGGGGGGGCGCTGCCGGAAGAACAAACCGGCCAGCCACAAACCTCCGCGAAAAGAGATAAAACGACAAAAAACATAAATGTCCATGGAAAGACCTGTTCGGGTGCGCTTCGCACCCAGCCCCACCGGGCCGCTCCACATCGGAGGCGTCCGCACGGCTCTGTACAACTACCTCTTCGCCCGTCAGCACAAGGGCACGATGATCCTCCGCATCGAGGATACCGATTCGCAACGCTTCGTTCCCGGTGCCGAGGAGTATATCCTGGAGTCGCTCAAATGGTGCGGCATCCAGATTGACGAGGGTGTCGGCGTCGGCGGCCCCCACGCCCCCTACCGCCAGAGCGAACGCCGCGAAATCTACCTCAAATACGCCCTGCAGCTCGTCGAGTCGGGCTGGGCCTACTACGCCTTCGATACGGCCGAGGAGCTCGACCGCCTGCGCCATGAGGCCGAGGCCCGCGGCGAGGCTTTCGCCTACAACTATCAGGTCCGCGAAAAACTGGCCACCTCGCTGGCCCTCCCGGCCGAGGAGGTTCGGGCCCGCATCGACCGCGGCGACCAGTGGGTCATCCGCTTCAAGATGCCCGAAAACCAACTGGTCGAGATGGACGACCTGATCCGCGGCCATGTCGAAGTCAACACCTCGACGTTGGACGACAAGGTACTCTACAAGTCGGCCGATGCGCTGCCCACCTACCACCTGGCCAACATCGTCGACGACCACCTGATGGAGGTTTCGCACGTCATCCGCGGCGAAGAGTGGCTTCCCTCGCTGCCGCTGCACTACCTGCTCTACAAGGCCTTCGGCTGGGAGGCCACGCAGCCCGCCTTCGCCCACCTGCCGCTGCTGCTCAAGCCCACGGGCGGCGGCAAGCTCTCGAAGCGCGACGGCGACAAGATGGGATTCCCCGTCTTCCCGCTCTTCTGGAAGTCGCCCACAACGGGCGAAACCGCCCGCGGATACCGCGAGGACGGCTACTTCCCCGAGGCCTTCATCAACATGCTGGCGCTGCTCGGTTGGAACCCCGGCACCGAGCAGGAGATCTTCTCGATGCAGGAGCTGATCGACAGCTTCTCGCTCGAACGCGTCTCGAAATCCGGAGCCCGCTTCCAGCCCGACAAGGCCAAGTGGTTCAACGCCCAGTACATGCACCACAAGACGGACGCCGAACTGGCCGTTCTCTATCAGCCCATCCTGCGCGAGCACGGCATTGAAGTCTCGGACGAGGTGGCCGGACGTGCCGCCGGCATCATGAAGGAGCGCGCCACGTTCATCACCGATCTGTGGGACCTGACGTCGTTCTTCTTCGTGGCGCCGACCCAGTACGAGGAGAAGCAGACCCGCAAGTACTGGAAAGGACAGAACCCGGCCATCCTGCGCGAGGTGCGCGAGGTGCTGGCCTCGATCGACGACTTCTCGCTCGAAAACACCGAGCGCATCGTCCACGCCTGGATCGAAGAGAAGGGATACGCCATGGGCCAGGTGATGAACACGCTGCGTCTGGCACTGGTGGGCGCCGGCAAAGGCCCCGGCATGTACGACGTCACGTCGTTCATCGGCAAGGAGGAGTGTCTGCGCCGCATCGACCGCATCCTCGAGGTGCTGCCCCCGGTCGAGTAGCAATCCGAGGGGGGGGGCAGGGCAGACCGGACGGAACAAAGCCATGCTGAATGGAACCGGCCGGCCAAATGAAACTGAAACCGCTTAAAACTGCATGAAAAGATGGTCAATATTGAACAGAACGTATGGGGCATGACCCCCGAGGGTGAGGCGATCATCCTCTATACGCTGCGCAACGACCGCGGGGCCGAGGTGCAGCTCTCGAACTTCGGAGCGGCCATCGTCTCCGTGAAGATGCCCGACCGCGAAGGCCGCATGGCCGACGTCGTGCTGGGGTACAAACACCCCGAAGGCTACTTCTTCGACGGTGCGGCCGCCGGCAAGAGTGTCGGCCGCTGCGCCAACCGCATCGCCTACGGCCGCATGACGGTCGAGGGCAAGGAGTACCACCTGGAGATCAACAACGGCGTGAACCACCTCCACGGCGGGACGAAGAACTTCGCCAACCGCGTCTGGGAGAGCCGCGTGGAGACCAACCGCGTGGTGATGGCACTCACGTCGGAGGACGGCGACCAGGGCTACCCCGGCGAGCTGTATGTCGAGGCGGTCTTCGACTTCGACGACGACAACGCCCTGGAGATCACCTACAAGGCCAAGACGACGCAGACGACCGTCGTCAATCTGACGAACCACGTCTACTTCAATCTGGCGGGCGAGTCGAGCGGCTCGGTGCTGGACCACGAGCTGCGTCTGAACTGCTCGAAGGTGCTGGAGATGAACGAGCGCCAGATCCCGACGGGCCGGCTGCTCGACGTCGAGGGGACGCCGCAGGATTTCCGCGAGTTCCGCTCGTTCCGCCCGGGCATCGACTCGGAGTTCAACCACATCCGCGACTTCCGCGGCTACGACCACCCGTTCGTCATCGACGGCTGGAAGCCCGATATCCTGGGTGAGGTCGGAACGCTGCGCGAACCGAAATCGGGACGCACGGTGACGGTGCTCACTTCACAGCCCAGCGTGATGATCTATACGGGCAACTGGCTCTCGGGCGGCTGCCCCGAGACCAAGTCAGGAGGCCGTTACGAGGATTATGCCGGTGTGGCGATGGAGTGCCAGAACTACCCCGATGCGGTGAACCATCCGGAGTTCCCCTCGCCGCTGCTTCACCCGGGCGAGCTCTACTGCCAGAAGATCGTCTTCCGCTTCGGCACCTGCTGACGCGGGGCCGACAAGGGGGGGGGAAAAAAACCCTGAAAAAGATGTCCCAAGTAAAGGGAACCGAATAAGAAGAGGGACGGAATGCAAATTCCGCCCCTCTTCGCATGGAAAGAGTGCAGATCAGCGGAAAAGTCCAATTCCGATCAAAGCGGCAACCGCGAGAAAAAGCATCCATTGACACAATCGCAGATAGTGACGCGCCGACGACCTCTCGATAACCAGTGACAGAAGCCACCCCAGCGTCCACCCGCCATAAATCAATGCGAGAAACAACTCCAGAGCCCTGAAACGAGGAAGCACTCCACTTCCTGACGCCAACAGAAAACCGGATGCCATCAACAGATCCACTCCGATCATCTGCATACCGCAACGCCCCATCAGCCACGCATCGCAGGCCCGGATGCTGTCCCGATCGGGACGGGCCGAGAATAGAACCGGTTGCCGGCAAACGAATGCACGAAAAAAGCAACGAGAAGCAGCCCTCCGGCTGCCTGCATCCATCCGTTCATGTTCCCGTCTACAATTTGAGATACAACGACTCGGGCAACCACCGCAGCAGCCAGGCCACCAGTCGCCAGCGACGGGTCACAACCGCCACTCGCCGCCCGCGGAACAGGGCCCGCAGCATCTGATCCACCACCCGATCGACGGGCATCACCCAAAAGAGCCCCTCGCCGCGAGCCATCGCCGTATCGACCAGTCCCGGACGGAGGTCCACCACCCGAACGCCCGAAGCGGTCTTTGCCGCCCGTTGGCGCAACCCCTCGGCATAGTTGATCTGATAGGCCTTCGAAGCGTTATAGGCCGGAGCCGCGCCGTTTCCGCGCAATCCGCCCACCGACGTGACAACCGCAAGGCACCCCTTACCGCAGCTTTCGAACCGGCGGTAGGCCCAGTCGACCACAGCCGTCCAACCGCGCACGTTGGTCTCGATGGCCGGCTTCTCGAGGGCGAAATCCAGCGACGGATTCAATTCGCCCGTCCCCGAGCAGACGACACAAAGATCCATCCCGCCCAGTCGTTCGACCAACTCCGACAACGCCTGTAGACACTCCGCCGGATGCGTGACATCGGCCTCGGCATACAAGATATTCGCGGGAGCACCCTCAGCCAGTTCACGAAGCAAGGCCCCGCGACGCCCGACGGCCCCGACCCGCCATCCGGCGGCCGCAAGCCGTTCGGCAAGGCCCCGTCCGATCCCGGACGTGGCCCCGATAATGACAACCTGTTTCATGCGGGCAAAGATAGAAAAGGCTGCCGGAGAGGGAGCTGATCGAAATCAAGAAATGCGGGCGGTCACCGGATGCGGCGACGGATACGGCTCAGGGTCTCGGGACGAACCCGCAGATAGGAGGCCAGTTCCTTGAGGGAGACAAGATTCAACAGATCGGGACAGCGGCGCAGCAGAGCCTCATAGCGCTCCTGCGGCGAGGTGACGTAACATTGCAACAGCCGTTCGTAGACCTCGGCCAGCAGATGTTCGGCCAGTCGGCGCCCCAACCGCTCGTGGGCCGCATCCGCCGCGTAAAAGGAGGCCAGACGCCCGTAGTCAAGACACCACACCCGGCTTTCGCACATGGCCTCGATCCCGACCCACGACCGCTGACCATTGCTCATCGAAATATAGTCGCCGACAAACTCCTCCGAAAAGGAATACCCTACCACCGGGGCATCCCCTTCGGCTGTCAGATGCACGTAACGGAAGGCACCGCTCTCGACCAGCCCGCAACAAGGGTTGTGTTCGTCCTGCCGGGCCAGAAGCTCTCCCGGAAGAAAGAGTCGGCTGTGGCCCTCCGTCCGGAAGAGTTCGGCCAGCGGTGCAAATTCCGCAACCGTTATGTAATGATTGAAATCCATCGGAGGGCAAGATACGATTTTTTTGGCACACGGATTGCTCTTACGGCCGGTAAATCGAAACAATCAAACCTTTAATCGGAACAAACATGAAAAGACTGCTCCTCTCTCTGACTCTGCTGGCCCTCGTGGCCGCAGGATTCTCCGGGTGCTCCAAACAGCGCCAATGGAACCACGAACAGCGAAAGGCCATGCGCGAAGCCCTGCGCTCGTATCGCCAGATGGTCTACCTCGACGACCTGACCGATGCCGAATTCGGGCTCTTCTCCGACGCGGTCGCCGGAACGCTCGAAAATGCCTACCCCGTCTACGTGGAGTTTATCCAGATGGAGGGCGTCGACGATACGGTCGACATGGTCGTCGTGACCGAAATCGTCGACGAACTCAACGCCGATGCCCGCAACATGCGCCACATCTTCCCCTACAACGTCCTCGTGGCTCAGGGAATTCTGCCCCAGGGGCTCGACCACGACCAGCTCAAGGCCTTCTACAACTGTCTGGCCACAAAGGTCAACAACACCTACTCCTCGATAGGGCAGTTCTTCAACGCCATTCTGGCCGACACGACCGACCTCTCGCAGATCAGTCAGTTGGAGAGCCTGTGCGCCAACGATCTCTTCAACTGGGAGGTGACCGAGATCGACATCACCGAGACCGTTACGCCCGTCACGCCCGCCGCCGGGGCATCCGCAACCTCGGCTCAGCCCGTCGCAACAACCTCGTCCGACAACGCCCGGTAACGGCTCCGCTCATACAAAAAGGGGCTTCCGAGGCATCTCGGAAGCCCCCTTTTGCAGGTATCCCGCCCGTGGCTACCGGTCGGCGAAGAGCGATCGGGCAATGCCCATCTCCAGTCCGCGCAACTCGGCCAGTCCGCGCAGGCGGCCCAGGCACGAATAACCCGGATTGGTCCGCTTGTGCAGGTCGTCGATCATCTGGTGGCCGTGGTCCGGACGCATCGGGATCGAGATCCGGCGGCGCTGTTCGACCTCGAGCAGCGCCTTCATCACCTCGTACATCGGCACGTCGCCTTCGAGGTGGTTCGCCTCGTAGAAGTTGCCCTCGGCATCACGCTGCGTCGAACGCAGGTGGACAAAGTTCACGCGGTCGCCCCAGCGGCGCATCATCCCCGGCAGGTCGTTCTTCGGCGAGACGCCCAGCGAACCCGTGCAGAGGCACAGTCCGTTCGAGGCGTTCGGAACGGCCTCGACCAACTTCCGAAAATCCTCCTCCGTGGAGAGGATGCGCGGAAGGCCGAGAATCGGGAACGGCGGATCGTCCGGATGGATGGCCAGCACCGATTCCACCTCGTCGGCCACGGGCGTCACCTCGCGCAGGAAGGCGATCAGATGCTCGCGCAGCACCTCGGCCGTCACCCCCCTGTAGCGGTCGAGTTCATGCTGGAACTGCTCCAGCGTGAAGCTCTCCTCCGAACCCGGCAGTCCGGCAATCATGTTGCGCGTCAGGAGTTCGATCTCGGCGGCATCCATCCGTTCGTAACGCGCCCGGGCCGCGGCACACTCCTCCTCGGTGTACTCCTTTTCGGCTCCGGGACGCTTCAGGATGAAGAGGTCGAAGGCCACGTAGGCCGCCCGCTCGAAGCGCAGGGCACGCGATCCGTCGGGCAGTTCGTAGGCCAGGTTCGTGCGCGTCCAGTCCAACACCGGCATGAAGTTGTAGGTGATGACGTGGATGCCGCACGCAGCCAGGTTGCGGATCGACTGCTTGTAGTTCTCGATATAGGGCTGGAAGTTGCCCGTGCGGGTCTTGATGTGCTCGTGGACCGGGATGCTCTCCACGACGGACCACGTGAGACCGGCATCGGCAATCAGCTGCTGACGGCGGCGGATCTCCTCGACGGGCCACACCTCGCCGTTGGGAATGTGATGCAGGGCATGGACGATATCGGTAGCTCCGGCCTGACGGATATCGGCGAGGCTGACGGGATCATTCGGCCCGTACCAACGCCACGACTGTTTGCAAAGATACATGTTTTCTGGATTTGGGGAGGGCCCGCCTGTCGCGGCTTCCGGACCGATACGGCCGGCAAGGGCTCCTCCGGGATTCGTGTTTCAGATCGAGAAGGCGTCGAAGCCGCCGTCGACAACGGCCAGCGCGCCGGTCACAAACGACGATGCGTCGCTGATCAGGTAGTGGATCGTGCCGAGCAGCTCCTCGGGTTCGGCAAAGCGGCCCGCCGGCGTATGGGCGATGATCGTCCGCGCGCGGTCGGTATACGAGCCGTCGGGGTTGGTCAGCAGCGTGCGGTTCTGGTTCGTCAGCAGGAAGCCCGGAACGATGGCGTTCACGCGCATCTCGGGGCTGAACTTCATGGCCAGTTCGGCGGCCATGTACTTCGTATAGTTGGCAATGGCGGCCTTGGCGGCGCCGTAGCCCACCACGCGCGTCAGCGGACGAAGCGCCGACTCGGAGCAGAAGTTGACGATGACACCCTTCCGGCGGGCCGTCATCGCCTCGCCGAAGACCGTCGTCGGAAGCACCGTGCCGAAGAGGTTCAGATCCACCACCTTCCTGAAGGCGTCGACCTCCAGGTCGAGGAACGACTTGTCGGGAGCGATCGTGGCTCCGCCCATGTTGCCGCCGGCGGCGTTCAGCAACACGTCAATGTGGTCGTAGGCCTTCAGAATGGCGTCGCGATTGGCCTCGAGCGCCTCGCGGTTCAGCACGTCGGTGGTCAGAAACAGCGCCTCACCGCCCTTCCCGCGGATCGACGACACCAGCTCCGAGCCGGCCTTCTCGTCGCGGTCCAGCACGACGACTTTCGCCCCTTGCCCGGCCAGGTAGGCACAGATCGAACGGCCCAGAATACCGGCTCCGCCCGTCACGACAACCACACGGTCGCGAATGTCAAAAAGATTTTTCATGATCGGTTCAATTGATATTGTTGGCATAGTACGAAATATTCTCGCGCAGCAGAATGTCGATCGGCAGGTTGTTGACCGCCGCCGGACGACGCCCCTCGACCAGCCATCCGCACAACGCCATCACCCCGCAATAACCCTGCATCCCGGGGCGTTGGGCCACCAGGGCGGTGACCACCCCCTCCTCGAGCATCCGCCGGTTGCGGGCGATCACATCGTAGCCCACCAGCCGCACGTCGGTACGCTGCCGGGCTGCCAGGTAGCCGCCCAGAATGTAGCAGGTCGAATTGAAGGTCACGGCGCCGGCAATCGATCGGTGGCAGTCAAACAGTTCGTCGAGCATGCGGGCATTGTGCGCCCCGTCGTCCAGACGCAGCGACACATGGTGCAGGGTTCCGCGAAAATCGTGGCGCGCAAGATAGTCCCGAAAACCACGCTCACGCTCGCGGCACTGGTTCGAGCCGCCGTCTCCGTGATGGAGAATCCGTCCCACGACAATGTCGGCCCCGGGATCCAGCCGCTCGAAAAGCAGACGCGCCGCCACCACCCCGGCATCGAACGACGAGGTGCCGTAGTAAGCCAGCCGGTGGCACTCCGGCAGATCGGAATCGACAAAGACATAGGGAATCTCCCGCCGGTCGAGCTCCCCGGCAAAGGGAATGACCCGCTCGGCAAAGAGCGTGGCCAGAAGCACACCGTCGAAGGACTCCGCCCGCAGCCGTTCGAGCAGCGCATCGAACGACGTCCGGTCGTACTGATCGAAATAAAAGCGGTGCACCTCAACGTTGTAACGCCGCGCCTCGGCCTCGGCCCGGGCGATGCCCGCCTCGAAGTCGGCCCAGTAATCGCCCTCGGCAAAACGGGGCATCACCACGGCCACCGCGTACCGACGTCCCGAAGCCAGCGAACGCGCAATCAGATTCGGACGGTAGTCGACCCGTTCGAGCACCTCCCGGATCCGGGCCAGATTCCCGGCCGAGACCTTGCCGCGGTTGTGGATCACGCGGTCGACCGTTGCCGTCGATACGCCCGCCATCCGGGCGATGTCGACGATCCGCACCGTCGCCACGGCTCCGCCATCCCCGGCCGGCTTCATCGTTGCGTCCGACGTCCTCGCCCCGGAGCGGTCCCGTTCCGAAGGGGTCGGGGCGGCCGGCCGCGTCTTCGTCGGCGACGCGTCTCTCTCCGAGGGGATATCTTCGTGTTCTCGCTGCATGATCGTGTGCTTCGGATCTTGGGATCCGCGGTCCGACAAAAGTAGGTACTTTTTTCGAAAATCGCAAGTGTGTGCGCACACACTTATGATTTTGAGCAAAAAAATCCGACCCGCAGGTCGGATTTCATGGACGGAGCCAAAAGGGTCGATGCCGCCTCAGGTGCCAGGCATCCCGATGGTCCCACCCTCCGGAAGGCCGGTCGCGAGCCGCACCGAAGCCTTGGATGAAGCTACGCCGGATGCTTCAACCCCGGGAAGTCGGGCGACACGACGATGCGGATGGCCCGGTGGAGGATCGAGAACTCGAGCGGCGTATGGCCCAGCGGTTCGCCGTCGATCTCGACCGAGACCTCGGGCGACGACTCGATGCGGATGTGGCTGCCCCGCTCCTGAAGGATGTGGCGGATGCGGTAGATCCCGCCGTTGAAGAGGTAGTGGAAGCGGAAGAGCACATGCCAGAAGTGGATCGGGCGGATGAGCGAAAGGTCCAGAATGCCGTCGTCGGCAATGGCCGCCGGAAGGGGCTGCATGCCGCCGCCGTTGAACTTGCAGATGCCCACGGCCGCCGACAGCAGCAGGTTGTTGTAAACCAGACGGTCGTCGACCCACACCTTGATGCCCGTCGACTTGTAGCGGAAGAAGTTCTTCACCACGCACCACGTATAGCGCCAGCGGCTCTTGTGGCCCTTCTTCTTCAGGTGGGAGAGCTTGCGCACGACGTGGGCGTCGAATCCTACGCCGGCCACATTGGCCATGTAGCGGCTCTGGCGGTAGTGGGCCTCCTCGTACGAAACCACCCCGACGTCCTGCAGGAACGAACACCCGGCGCTGATCGCCCGCACGGCATCCTGATAGCGGTTCGAGATGCCGAACGTACGCACCCAGTCGTTGCCCGTACCGACGGCAACGACGGCCAGCAGCACCTCGTCCGGACACACCGTCTGCTGGATGAAGAGGCCGTTGACCACCTCATGCAGCGTACCGTCGCCACCGACGGCGATGATCCGCCGGTAGCCCTCGCGCACGGCCGTCACGGTCAGCTCCGTGGCGTGGAACTTGTGCTCCGTGAAGACCGGTTCGCAGACGATATGCGCATCGCGCAGCAGCTTCGAGATCTGCGGAAAGTGATCGAGCCCGCGGCCGCCGCCGGCCACGGGATTGACGATCACGAACCACTTGTCGGACTGTACGGCCACCTCGACGCTACTTTTCGGGGATGTGACGCAGCGTGTCGGTCAGGAAGTCGTAGAACTTCACGACCGAGGCGATCTCCACCTTCTCGTCCGGCGAGTGGGGATAGCAGATCGTCGGACCGAACGAGATCATGTCCAGACCCGGATAGTTGCTGCCGATGATGCCGCACTCCAGTCCGGCGTGGATGGCCGTCACGTGGGGTTTCCGACCGAAGAGACGCTCGTAGGAGGCGGTCATCGCCTTCAGGATCGGCGACGACATGTCGGGATTCCAGCCGTCGTACTCGCCCGTCAGCTCGGTCTGTGCGCCGGCCAGGGCAAACAGCGCCTCGATGGCCTCGCCCAGGGCGCGCTTCTCGCTGCGCACCGAACTGCGCAGCAGGCACTGCAGCTTCACCGTGCGGCCGTCCGAAACCACGCGGGCCAGGTTCGTCGAAGTCTGAACCAGCCCCTCCATCGCCTTCGACATCTTCTGCACGCCGTCCGGACAGGCCACCACGGCACGTACCAGCGCATCGGCCGTCTTCGCAGGCATCATGCCGGCCGGACGTCCGCACTCCTCGGCTAACATCTCGATCGAATCCTCGATGCCGGCATATTCGGCCACAATGACCTCCCGGTAGGCGGCCAGCGCCTCGGTGAAGGTCCCCAGCTCCTCGGCCGGGACGAGCACCGTCGCCTCGGCCTCACGCGGAATGGCGTTGCGCAGCCCGCCGCCGTCGACCGACGCCAGCAGCACCTCGCACGGAGCCTCGTTCAGGAAGCGGAACAGCACCTTGTTGGCATTCGCCCGCTGGCAGACGATCTGGATGCCCGAGTGGCCGCCCTTGAGCCCCTTGACCGTCACCTTCACGGCCGAGTAGCCCTCCGCCGGGGTCGGCACCTCGGCGTAGTCGAAGAGCATGTTGGCGTCCAGTCCGCCGGCGCACCCCACGTAGAGTTCGCCCTCGGTCTCCGAATCGAGGTTGAGCAGGATGTCGCCCTGCAGCAGTCCGCCCTTCAGTCCGAAGGCACCGTCCATGCCGGTCTCCTCCGTGGCCGTAAAAAGCGCCTCGAGCGGTCCGTGCTGCAGCGTATCGTCCTCGAGCACGGCCAGAATCGCGGCCACGCCGATGCCGTCGTCGGCCCCGAGCGTCGTGCCGTCAGCCGTCACCCACTCACCGTCGATATAGGCGTCGATCGGATCCTTCGTGAAGTCGAAGACCTTGTCGTTGTTCTTCTGCGGAACCATGTCCAGATGGGCCTGCAGAACGACCCCCTTGCGGTTCTCCCAGCCCGGCGTGGCCGCCTTGCGCACGTAGACGTTGTGCGCCTCGTCCTCGTGAGCCTCCAGGCCCAGTTTGTGCGCCGTGTCAAGCACGTAGCGGCGGATCTGCTCCTCGTGCGACGAGGGGCGCGGGATGCGGACGATCTCCGCGAAATGTTTCCAGACCAGTGTCGGCTTCAGTGCCGTCAGATTGCGATCCATAGTTTTCGGGATTTATTCGTTTTTGGTTTTTGAATGATTATTCGTTTCGTGTTCGTCGGACTCGGCGGCCGCCTTGCGGTCGAAGGCCTCGACGATGTACTTGACCAGCGGGTGGCGCACGATGTCGCGTTTGTCAAACTCCACGATGCCGATTCCATCGACACCGCGCAGGATCTCCATCGCACGCACCAGTCCGCTGTCCGACTTCTTCGGAAGGTCGACCTGCGTCACGTCGCCCGTGACAATGAAGCGCGCGTTGCGCCCCATGCGTGTCAGAAACATCTTGATCTGCGACAGGGTGGTGTTCTGCGCCTCGTCCAGAATGACGAAGGCGTTATCCAGCGTACGGCCACGCATGTAGGCCAGCGGCGCGATCTGAACGGTCCCCTCCTCGAGGTACTTCTGCAGTTTGGCGGGCGGGATCATGTCGTTCAGCGCATCGTACAGCGGCTGCAGATAGGGGTCCAGCTTCTCCTTCATGTCGCCCGGCAGGAAGCCCAGCTTCTCGCCCGCCTCGACGGCCGGACGCGTCAGGATGATGCGCCGCACCTGCCGCTCCTTCAGGGCCCGCACGGCCAGCGCTATGGCCGTATAGGTCTTGCCCGAACCCGCAGGCCCCACGGCAAACAGCAGATCGTCCTTATCATAGAGCTTGACCAGCCGCTGCTGGTTCACGGTCCGCGCCCGGACAATGTTGCCGTTGTTGCCGTAGACGATCACATCCTTGTCCACGGGCCCCTCCTCCTGGAGCGAGGCCCCCGAGAAGCACTGGTCGATGACCTGCGACGAGATATGACCGTACTTGAGGTAATAGGCCACCAGCGCGTCGATGCGTTTGGCAAAGCGGCGCGTCTCGGCCTCCGGGCCCAGCACCTTGAGCGACGACCCCCGCGCCACGATCTTCAGCGCCGGATGCAGCGACTTGATCTGATCCAGATAGGCGTCCTGCGGGCCGTAGAGCTCCCGCGGATCGACCCCTTCGATGAGTATCTCCTTACCGACTGTCTCCGTCATAGGCCATCAGAAGATATAACCGACGCTGAGCGCCACGTTGTAGGTACGGAGTTTGTCCAGCTGGCGGCCGTCCGGAAGCACCACGTCGTGCTTGCTGCGGAACTGGCCGTTGTAGCGCACGTCGACCAGCAGGTGGCGCAGCAGCACCACCCCGGCACCGACCGTGTACGACACCGACGGACGGATCCGCCCGAAATCGAGCAGATCGCCGCCCGACTTCTGCTTGCAGTCGTTCATCACCGTGAAGACCGGTCCGGCGTAGATGCGCAGCGGACTGAGCAGGCGGAACGACGCCAGCACCGGCACGTCGATCGAATTCGACTTCAGGTTCAGCTCGCCGCCCCCTTCGGGACGGATGCGCAGCCCCTGCCGCACGTAGAGGATCTGCGGCTCGACGGCGAAGGCGCCCAGCTTGACGGCCGTGACGATACCGGCCTGCCAGCCCATTTTGTTGCGGATGTCCGTGGCATCCATGTTCGTCGTATAGTCGGGGATGTTGATACCCCCGATCACGCCCCACTCCACCAACGTGCGGGGGCGTTGTGCCGCAGCACTCCCGGCCGAGCCGGCCAGCAGCAGCGTCAAGAGGATTTTCAGCAGTTTGTTCATAGTCATTTTCCGTTTTTGTCCCGTCCGAGGCGGATTGCCGCCCAAAGCATGTAGGCCAGGCAGACCGCCACAAAGATCATTCCCGCATGAGGGTTCCCCGTCACACGGATCACCGCCCCGCACACCGGCCCCGAGACGGCTCCGGCCGCAATGGCGAGGATCATCAGTCCGGCCACCTCGTTGGCCCGCTCCGGCACGGCCTTCGTCGCCACGGCGTAGAACGTGGCGAAGACGCACGCCATCACGAAGCCCAGCACCCCGACGGCCGCATAGATCGCCGCCTCGTTGCGCACGAAGATCAGCGCCACGGCCAACACCAGGCCCACGGCCATGTTCCAGGCCAGGTACTTCACGTCGGAGAAGCGCACGAGCACCCACGCCCCGACGAGCGTTCCGACAATGCGGCAGGCGTAGAAGCCCGTCGTCGTAAGGATCGACGAGGGGTTGTCAATCAGCCGCACGGAGAGGTATCCGATGGCCACGTCGCCGGCAATGAAGCAGGCCATGCCCAGCGCCGAGAGCAAGACACGGCGGTTCTTCAGCAGGCGGAAGCACTCCGCCAGTCCGGCGGTCCGTTCGCTGCACGGCGGTTCGGGGATCGCCGTCAGCTGCAGCCACACGCCTCCGACGACGGTCAGTCCGGCGTAGATCGGCAGCAGCAGCCGCCACGAGCCCGTCCACGCCACAAGCGCGGTCACCAGCGGCGCCAGCAGCAACAGCGACGTGTTGCGGAAGATCTGCCCGACGGTCAGGTAGCTGGTCATCCGCTCGCCGGGGACGATCGTCGCCAGCAGCGGGTTGACGGCCACCTGCACGAACGTATTGCCGATGCCCAGCAGGCCGAATCCGACGAAATACCACCTCAGCAGACACGCGGCACCCGCCGCCCAGGGGATCATCAGCCCCGCAAAGGTGAGGGCATAACCCGCCAGCGCCGTCGCCTTGCGCCCCCAGCGGTTCATCAGTGCCGCAACGGGGGTCGAGAGCACCAGAAACCACAGGAAGACCATCGTCGGGAGAAAGCTCACGGCCGTCTGCTCCTCGGCGGGAAAATCCGCGGCGATACGCCCCGTAATGGGGGCCACCAGGTCGCAGAATCCCATGATGAAGAAGCCCGCCAGAACGGGGCACAACAACCGGGCGGAGATCGGGGTACGGTTCGTCATGCGTTGTTGTTTACGTTGTTCGATTCTTCAAAGTTACGTTTTTTTCCGGAAAAACGCACTCCGCCGTGCGATTATTTCTCCCCGGGGATCCTCCGTACGGGCGTTTTTCGGCACGAAAGGCTGTCCCGGCACCGATTTTCCCCCGGCGGCCAAGGCTTCTCCATCGAACGAAAGTCGCTGTCCGTCACCTGGAAAAGCCCCGCATCCGCCACCGGCAGCCGACTCCCCGGTGTCGGTCCGGCGACAAATCCCGCTCGGGAGCTTGTTTTTCCGCGCATTTTTTCCTATATTTGTTCTAAACTTGCAGTCGACTCATCCGATCATGTATCTGTTCGCCCACATAGACTTCTCGCTGCCGCTCGAAGACCCGATCCTCAAGTTCCTGCTGATTCTGGTCATCATCCTGGCAGCCCCGCTGCTGCTCAACAAGCTCAAGATCCCCTATCTGCTGGGGCTCATCATCGCCGGCGCGGTGATCGGCCCCCACGGCCTGAACCTCGTGCTGCGCGACAGCAGCATCATCCTCTCAGGAACGGCCGGCCTGCTCTACATCATGTTCCTCTCGGGGCTGGACATGGACATGTCCGACTTCCGCCACAACAGCTGGCGAAGCCTCGTCTTCGGTCTCTACACCTTCTGCGTCCCGCTCCTGCTGGGCATCCTGGCCGGATACTACGTCCTCGGATTCTCGATCTACTCGTCGATCCTGCTCGCCGGACTCTTCGCCTCGCAGACCCTGATCGCCTACCCCATCGTCAGCAAACTCGGCATCGCCCGCGACAAGGCCGTCACCATCGCCGTCGGCGGCACGGTCATCACCGACACGCTCGCCCTGCTGCTGCTCACGGTCATCGTCGGCATGGCCACGGGAAACGTCAACGAGATGTTCTGGTGGCAGCTGGCCGGTTCGGTGGCCCTCTGCATCGCCATCATCGTCTTCGTATTCCCGATCATCGCCCACTGGTTCTTCAAGCAGGTCAGCGACAACATCTCGCAGTACATCTTCGTCCTGGCGATGGTCTTCCTCGGGTCGTTCCTCGCCCAGCTGGCCGGCCTCGAACCCATCATCGGCGCCTTCCTCTCGGGAATCGCCCTCAACCGGCTGATCCCCCGCACCTCGCCGCTGATGAACCGCATCGAATTCGTCGGCAACGCCATCTTCATCCCCTTCTTCCTGATCGGCGTCGGCATGCTGATCGACTACCGCGCCTTCTTCCGCGACTGGGAGAGCCTCGAGGTGGCCGCCGTGATGATCGTGCTGATCACCGCCGCCAAGTTCATCGCCGCCTGGCTCACGCAGAAGAGCTTCCGCCTCTCGCGCGACCAGCGTACGGTGATCTTCGGACTGAGTTCGGCCCACGTCGCCGCCACGCTCGCCGCCGTGATGGTGGGCTACAACGTCATCCTCGGCCATACGCCCGACGGCGAGCCGATCCGCCTGCTCAACGAGAGCGTCCTGAACGGCACGATCCTGATGATCCTGGCCACGTGCACCGTCTCGACCTTCGCCACGCAGCGCGGCGCCCACAACATCGCCGTGCGCCAGACCCATCCCGATACGGACGAAAAGAGCGCCAAGGTCGAGGAGCACCTGCTGATCCCCGTGGCCAACGAACAGACGGTCGAGGAACTCGTCGCGCTGAGCGTCATGCTCAAGCGCGCCAAGGAGCCCGGCGGACGCCTCTACGCCCTGCACGCCATCGACAACCAGGTCGAGGACCCCTCGGCCGAAAAACGGGCCGAGAAGCTCCTCGAAACCGCCGCCACGACGGCCGCCGCCAGCGATATCTATCTCCAGGAGCTGATGCGCTACGACGTCAACATCTCGAATGCCATCGTCAGCGTGAGCCGCGAGCGCAACATCACCGACATCATTATGGGTATGCACCAGATGCCTCCCTCGATGCCGGGACTGCCGGTTCTGCCGGGCATCTCCGGAGCTTCGGGCCCCGGCATCGGCAAGATGACCGCAGACGTACTGATGCAGAGCAACCTGACCACCTTCATCTACCATCCCGTACAGCCGCTGGCCACCATCAAGCGCCACCTGATCGTCGTTCCCGAGAAGGCCGAACAGGAGGCCGGCTTCAAGTTATGGCTGCGCCGGATCCGGCTGCTGGCCGAGAACTCCGGAGCGAAAGTCTCGCTGCTGGCCCCCGAATCGACGCTGGCCTACCTCCGCCCGCGGGAACGCAGACGCCCGGACAACATCGACTACGTCCCCTTCACGCAGTGGGACGACCTGCCCTCGCTTGGACACGACATGCGCGACGACGACTGTCTGTGGTTCGTCATGAGCCGCCGCGACCGCGTCTCCTACCACCCCTCGATGAGCCGCATCCCGGCCTATCTGGAGCACCACTTCGCCGGCTACAGCTCCGTGCTGCTCTACCCCGTGCAGGCCGGCGACACCGAGAGCCGCTACATCCGGGTATAGTTTTGCAATTCCCGAGATTTGCGCTATCTTTGTACCCCAAAATAAGCATAAAGAACATCGCAGAACATGAGCCTCGTAGCAATCGTCGGACGTCCGAACGTCGGAAAAAGCACCCTCTTCAACCGCCTGGTCGGTGAGCGTAAGGCCATCGTCGACTCCACGGCCGGAACCACCCGCGACCGCCATTACGGCAAAACCGACTGGAACGGCCGCGAATTCTCGGTCATCGACACCGGCGGCTACACCGTCAACTCGGAGGATATCTTCGAAGACGAGATCCGCCGACAGGTCCTGCTGGCCATCGACGAAGCCGACGTGATCCTCTTCCTTGTGGAGGTCCGCACCGGCATCACCGACCTCGACATGCTCATGGCCGACATCCTGCGCCGCACCTCGAAGAAGGTGATTCTGGTCTGCAACAAGGTCGACACCAACGATCTGATATTCAGCTCGAACGAATTCTATGCCCTCGGTCTGGGCGACCCCTACTGCATCAGTTCGATGTCCGGAAGCGGTACGGGAGACCTGATGGATGCCATCCTCGCAGCGCTGCCCGCCGACGCTACCTCCGACGAGGAGGACGATCTGCCCCACATCACCATCGTCGGGCGCCCCAACGTCGGGAAATCCTCGCTGACGAATGCCCTGCTCGGCCAGGAGCGCAACATCGTCACCTCGATCGCCGGCACCACACGCGACTCGATCCGCACCCGTTACAACAAGTACGGCATGGACTTCTACCTCGTCGACACGGCCGGCATGCGCAAGAAGGGCAAGACGATGGAGGATCTGGAGTTCTACTCCGTGATGCGGTCGATCCGCGCCATCGAGAGCTCCGACGTCTGCATCCTGATGCTCGATGCCCAGCAGGGATTGGAATCGCAGGACCTGAACATCCACAACCTGATCGTCCGCAACCGTAAGGGGTGCGTCATCGTGGTCAACAAGTGGGACCTGATCGAAAAGGACAACAACACGATGAAGGAGTGGACCGAGTTCCTCAAGAAGAAGCTCGCGCCGTTCAACGACATTCCGATCATCTTCACCTCGGTCATCAACAAGCAGCGGATCCTCGAGGTGCTGCAGACGGCCATCCGCGTCTACCAGTCGCGCAAACGCCGCATCGCCACCTCCGAGCTGAACGACTTCCTGCTGCCGCTCATCGAGAACTATCCGCCTCCCGCAACCAAAGGCAAATATATCAAGATCAAGTACGTGACGCAGCTTCCGACGCCGACGCCGCAGTTCGCCTTTTTCGTCAACCTGCCGCAGTACATCAAGGAGCCCTATCGTCGTTTCCTGGAGAACAACATCCGCGACCACTGGGATTTTTCGGGCGTCCCGATGCAAATCTATTTCAGGCAAAAGTAAACGCAACTCCGGGCAAACGGAAGCTCGGCAACCGTCTCCGCTCCATCCTCACCCGTTGACCGCCGTCTGTGCCCCTCAAAGAGCGCAAAAGCAAGACGGGAACCGGGTATCAACATCCCGGCTCCCGCCTCACTCGATCAACTAACGCCCGCTATCGGGCGATCACCTCGAAAATCTCAACATCTCCCGTCACGCGGAGAGTCGCAGTCCCCTTCGCAACGGCAAACCGGAAGAAAGAGTTCCCGGTCTCGTCCCGTTCCAACACTTCGCCGTCGGCCGACAACTGTTCGATCCGCACGGGGGCATCCAATCCTCCCATCAGCAGCGTATATTGTTCCGTACCGGGCCGAACGGACAACTCCAGCGTCCCGGAGAGGGGCAGCGACGTATCCAAACGTTCGTCGAATGCATACGGAAGCCGGGACTCATCCCCGGCGTCGGGGCCCGACAGCCGGGCAGGAAGCCGATCCGCATGCAGCGGATTGATCTCGAACGAGCGGATGGCCACATGGTTCGTCCGTTTCGAATCCAGACCCCGCAGCCGTACATACCGAGCCTCGACCGGGCTGCCCGTCCAACGGACCACATATTGTTTGTCGAGTTCATCGAGCAGCGGAGACCACTGCCGCCCGTCAACCGAGTACTCCAGCACGGCATGGTCGAAATAGTCGACATCCCTCGTCGAGTTGCGTCCTTGCAGGACCAGGACCTCGCCGACGCCATGCACGCCTCCCAGATCAACGCCTATCCAATCGCCCGGTTTCTGGGAGATGCCCGACGTGTAGTAGGTCGTCGAGTCGTTGTCGAACATCGGACGGGTCTGCAGCGTATGCGCACTGGCAAACGAACCGATCCCACGCAACGTCATCGGCTTCCGGCCCAGCATGCGTTCCATCCAACCATATCCCATGTCGTCCATCGCCTGCTGATAGAAGGGCTGCAGCTTCATCGTTCCCGAACGGTGTGCCCCGTAGCTGCGACGTTCGGCCGCGCTCATCAGGTTGGCCTCATACTGCAGCCAGAACGCGGCATCATCCGCTCCGGCTCGGAAGGCCTCCATCAGATCCAGTGCCCGAAGTCCGCGGGCTCCCAGCCGGGCAAACTCATCAAGCCACGGACGCAACTCCCCGAGCAGGGCCCGATTCGTGCACCGGGCCTCGAGGATTGCCGGAGCCTGCTCCACCCGCTCGAACTCCGCACGAAGGGCCGCGGCAGCCGGGGCCGTCCATTCATCGAGCCGGAACGTGCAGGTCTCCCACGATTCATCGCGGCGGTAGCCGCTCTCCGTATCGGCCGAGTGGATAGCAAAGGTGCGGTAGGCCTCGCGGGCCTCGGGAATCAGTTCGCCCAGACCCCGCTCCCAGTTGTCCAGGGCATTGTACGCTTCGACGTTCCACGCATAGTCCGCCACGCCGTACAGCGCCAGTTTCGAAGCCTCGCCGTGCTCCATCGGGTTGCTCGCAATGCCGCACACCTGCTGTGCCGTCAGCGTCGTGTCGAGCCCGTAGACCGGGCTCTGCAGCATGATATGCCGCGCGTAATCCGTCACGGGATAGTTCCACCAGAAGTAGGCAGGGCGGCAAATACGGCTGTCAACCCACTCGAGCGTCTCGGGCGTCAGATCGCTGCAGACCACGTCGCCCGTCCAGAAGACCCGGACCGACGGATCGAGCTTCCGTCCGTAGATCGACAGACTCCCCTGCGGCGTAGGGTTGGCCCACAGCCGCGAATAGTCCGTCGGGCAGACCACCAGCGGAGCCACATCGCCCTTCGCCCGGACGAACTCCTCCGTCAGGCGGTTGAGCAGCGCAACCTGCCGCTCCGGATCGGTTCCCTCGCCCGAGATGTCGTCGAAGAAGATGGCAAACGATCGGACTCCCAGTTCATACATCCGCTCGAACTTGCCGACCAGATTCCGGTAATCCTCCTCGTTCCAGCGGATATCCTGTCCCGGATGGATCGCCCAGACGAAATCGACCCGATTGCGGCGGCAGGCATCGACCAGTTCGCGGATCTGCATCGCCTCCTGTTCGGGATAGGGCTTCCGCCAGTTGGGGCAGCTGTGGTAGGGGTCGTCCTTCGGACCATAGACATAGGTATTCAGCTTGAAGCGTCCGTAGAAGTCGATCAGCGACATCCGCACCTCGTGCGACCAGGGCGTGCCGTAGAAGCCCTCGACCACGCCGCGGCTCGGAAGATCGGGATAGTCGTTCACCGTCACATGGGGAATGCGCCCGCCCGCCGAGGCGGGGCTGGCAATCAGTTGCCGAAGCGTCTGCAAACCGTAGAAGGCGCCGCACTCGTCGTAGCCCGTGATCGTAACGCCGCGGGCATCCACCGTCAGCCGATAGGCCCCCGATACGGGTTTGACCCCCTGACGTGCGGCCCGTTTGGCCCCGAAAAGGATCTCCAGACGGGGTCCCTTGTCCGCAAACTTTACGAAATCGACATCCTCCGCAAAGCAACCTGCGGGATCCTTCAGGCAGAGGCCCCGCGAGATGTCGAGCCGTTGCGTGGAATCAATCCCCATCTGTTGCGGCGTGGGGTTGATGACGATGCCGCCGTGATCCAGCCGGCAACCCGGAACGGGCGCAACAGTCTGGATTTCGGATCGTTGTGCCGAAAGGTCAAAGTCGGGTTCCTGGGCCGAAAGGGTTCCGCCCAGCAGCAGGACCGAAAAGGCGGCTGTGGAAAAACATTTGTTTAAGGTATTCATAAGTCGGGCTGGAAAGGTTTTACAGGGTATGATGCGTCACGAAGCGGCGTGTCAACCACCTCCGGACAGGTTCGTCGTAGAGTTTCAGCGCCGCCCAGGCCAGCAGGATCACGCCCGCATAGAGGCCGGCCGCCACGGGCCATGCCTCGGCAAAGGGGATCTTCTCCCCTTCCCAAAGCCACGCATAGAAGAGATACATGAAGGGATAGTGGATCACATAGACCGGATAGGAGATGTCGCCCAGGAAGCGGCAAATGCGCGAGGTCGCCGGATCGGTCGCCCGGCCCGAGGCCCCGAGCCACACCAGCAGCGGGAAGGCCACCACCACGCACAGCGCATCGTAAAGGCCGTTCCAGGTCGGATTCGAGCCGTCGCCGACATACGGAACGACAAGCAGCAGAATCACGATCAGACTGCAGAGCCAGAAGGCCCCGCGGACGGCCACGGGACGAAAGATCCGCGACAGCAGCAGCCCCATCGGAAAGGCAAACAACAGACGCAGCAGGCCGCCCGGCAGGTTGTTGCCCGCCAGCGACCACCCCACGCCCAGATGGCCGAATCCCGAACCGTTGCCCAAGGCAAAAGCGGCCAGTCCGGCCCCCGCCAGAGCGACGAAACCCGCCAGCCAACGGGTCGGCAGTCGGCGCAGAAAGAGCGCATAGAGCAGATTGCCGATGTATTCGAAGAAGAGTGACCACGTAGGACCGTTGAGCGGATACATCTCCGCGTTGCCCCGCACCTCGGGCGTCGAGCCCGGAAGCGCCGGGATCAGAAAGAGGTGCAGCAACAGCGCGAGCATCACCGCCGAGAGGGCCACCTGCGTGCCGTCCCACATGACGCGCCCCTGCAGGCAGAAGGTCACGGCACCCAACACCGCCCCCAGCACCACCATCGGATGCAGGCGGATCAGTCGCCGCTTGATGAAACTGCCGAGCGTAAGGCTCCGGCGCCGCCAGCGGTCGTCGTAGGCGTAACCCACCACAAACCCCGAAAGAATGAAGAAAAAGTCGACGGCCAGATAACCGTGGTTGAAACACTGGTCGACGGGACTCGTCGCAAAACCCTCGAAGACGTGATACCAGATGACGACCAACGCCGCCACGCCGCGCAATCCGTCGAGCAGTTCGTAGTGAGGTTTAGAATCCGCAAAGGTCGCAGAGGTCCGGTTTTGCATGGGTAGGAGGTTCAAGGTTCATCAATCAATTTCGGTGGAGGCTTATTCGCCGCTCGGCGTGCTGCCGCTTGCCGGTGTCGGAGTTCCTTCGCCCGAGGCATTGCCCCGGCGGTGGCGGCGTCCGCCGCGGTGACGCCGCTTGCGCGGCTTGTCGCCCGTTGCTGCAGGCGCAGCAACGGCCGCAGGGGCCGGACTCTTCGAAGCCGCCCCCTCCGTCGGGCGGGGAGTCTCGGCGGCCGGCTGTGCGTCGCGCGGCGCCGAATTCGTGCCGCGGGGTTTGTCGCGCAGACGGTCACGCCGTCCGCGGCCGTGTCCCCGACCGTCGCCGCCCTTGCTGCGGCTGCGGCCTCCGCGGCCGCCCCGCTTGCGGGCCTCCTCGGGCTCGTATTTCGGTCCCTCGCCCACGCTGGCCGGAAGCTCCGCCTTGCGGATATCCCGCTCGATGAACTTCTCGATCTGGTGGAACTTGCCCTGCTCCTCCTCGTTGACGAACGTAATGGCGCTGCCCGTCGCCGCGGCACGCGCCGTACGGCCGATGCGGTGGATGTAGTCCTCCGGATCGTGCGGCACGTCGTAGTTGATCACCAGTCCGATATCCTCGATGTCGATACCGCGCGCCACGATGTCCGTGGCCACCAGAATCTTCACCTTGTTGTTCTTGAAGTTGAGCATCACCTCCTCGCGCTGCGACTGGTCCAGATCCGAGTGCATCGCCGCCACGTCGAGCTTCATCCGCTTGAGCGTGTGGGCCAGCTCCTTGACCTTGAGTTTCGACGACGAGAAGATGATCGTCTTCGACTCCGAAGGCTGTGCAAAAAGTTCGCGGATCAGCCCCAGTTTCTGGCTCTCGTAGCAGATGTAGGCCGACTGGTCGATCGCCTCGTTGGGTTTCGAGATGGCGATGCTCACCTCCACGGGATCGTGCAGGATCGTCTTGGCCAGCTGGCGGATCTTCGGAGGAAGCGTCGCCGAGAACATGATCGTCTGCCGCTTCTCGGGCAGGTAGGAGATGATCTTCATGATGTCGTCGCTGAAGCCCATGTCCAGCATGCGGTCCGCCTCGTCGAGGATCAGGTACTCGACGTGCGAAAGGTCCACGTGGCTGTTCTGCAGGTGGGAGATCATGCGCCCCGGCGTGGCGATCACCACGTCCGATCCGTTCAGCATGCCGTTCTTCTGCAGGTCCCAGCCCTTGCCGTCACCACCGCCGTAGACAACCGTCGTCGAGATCGGCGCATAATACGAAAAACCCTGGAACTGCTGGTCGATCTGCAACGCCAACTCGCGCGTCGGCACGATGATCAGCGACTTCACCACATTCTCCTCGTTGCCCTCGAGCAGCAGCCGGTTCAGCAGCGGAAGCGTATAGGCCGCCGTCTTGCCCGTGCCGGTCTGGGCGCAGCCGATCAGGTCGTGACCCTCGAGGATCACCGGAATGGTCTGCTCCTGAACGGGAGTCATCTCCTGAAAATTCATATCGTCAAGACCGTCGAGAATCTCATCCTCCAGGTCCAATTCGTCAAATCGCATAATTTCGTATCTCTCTTAAATTCATCTATATCTGCGCGCCGGCGTATAGGTCCATCTCTTCTGCGGCGCTCTGTTTTCCTGTTTCATGGCATGGCAGCCCTTCGACCGCCGTGCGGCCCGGTCGGCTACAGCGCCTCGCCGAAGAGCGTGGCGGCCGTACAGCCCGTGATGCGCACCCGCACGTATTCGCCCACACGGTGGTCGCCCCGATCGAAGACCACCACCTTGTTCTGCGACGTACGGCCCGACAACTGGTTCGGGTTGCGCTTCGACTCGCCCTCGACCAGCACCTCGAACTCGCGGCCCACGTCGCGGCGGTAGCTCTCAAGCCCCAGTTCGTTCTGCAGCGCGATGATCTCCTGCAGGCGCCGCGACTTCACCTCCTCGGGCACGTCGTCGCCCAGGTGTTTCTGGGCAAAGGTCCCCGGACGCTCCGAATATTTGAACATGTAGGCAAAGTCGTAACCCACTTCGCGCATGAGCGAGAGCGTCTGCCGGTGCTCCTCCTCGGTTTCGCCCGAGAAGCCGGCAATCAGGTCCGTCGTAATCGAGCAGTCGGGCATATAGCGCCGGATGGCCGCAATGCGGTCGAGGTACCACTCGCGCGTATACTTGCGGTTCATGCGTTCGAGCATAGAGGTGGCGCCCGACTGCGCCGGCAGGTGGATCGAGCGGCAGATGTTGGGCATCGAAGCCATGGTTTCGAGCAGGTGGTCGCTCATGTCCTTGGGGTGCGACGTGGCAAAGCGCACGCGCAACAGCGGCGAGATCAAGGCCACACGCCGCAGCAGTTCCGGAAAATCGACATCGCCTGCGCGGTACGAATTGACGTTCTGGCCCAGAAGGGTCACCTCGCGGTAGCCGTTCTCGAAGAGGCTCCGGGCCTCGGCCACGATCGTCTCGGCGTCACGGCTCCGCTCGCGTCCCCGCGTATAGGGGACCACGCAGTAGGAGCAGAAGTTGTTGCAGCCGCGCATGATCGCCACGAAGGCGCTCACGCCGTTGCGGTCCAACCGCACGGGGGCAATTTCGGCGTAGGTCTCCTCCGTGGAGAGGAGCACGTTGACCCCCTTGCCGCCCGACTCGGCCGTATGGACCAGACGCGGCAGATCGCGGTAGGCGTCCGGTCCGGCCACGACATCGACGCCCGAGGGGCCTTCGAGCAGCTTTTCGCGCAGGCGTTCGGCCATGCAGCCGATAATTCCTATGATGAGGCCCGGATGCTGGCGCCGCAGGCGTTTCATCTCGGCCAGACGGCCCCAGATGCGTTGTTCGGCATTATCGCGGATCGAGCATGTATTGATCAGGATCACATCCGCTTCGTCGATCCGGTCCGTATAGACATATCCTTCGTTCTGCATCAGCGAGACCACAATTTCCGTATCGCCGACATTCATCTGGCATCCGTAGGTCTCGACAAAGAGTTTCCGCCCCTCGCCCCGGAGGGGTCGCAATGTATTCGTATTCAATTCCATCGTTTTCGTTTTTTCGGGAGCCGCGGCAACGGGGCGTTTCGTCTCCTGCCCTCGCATCGGCTCCAGCTCGCGCAGCAGTTCCGATTCGCTCCGGCCTCGTCTCTCGAGCCTCGTCTCCGGCCCCTCTCTGTTCGCTCCGGCTCTCGCCCCTTCTCCGGCCCCTTCTCTCGCCCCGGGCTATTCGGCCTGGATCTGGTTCTTGTCTGGGAACTGCTTGAAGCCCTCGCCGAAGGTCTCGTAGGCATCGGTCACCACCACGAAGGCCCGCGGGTCGATCTCCCGGATGCGGTTCTGAACCAGATGCACCTCCTTGCGGCTGATGACCAGGAAGATCACGTCGCGCGACTTGTCCGTGAACATGCCCTTGCCCTTGAGGTAGGTGGCACCGCGCTCCATATCGTTGATGATGAACCGCTTGATCTCTTCGTGATGATCGCTGATGATGAAGAGCAGCTTGTCATAGGAGGCTCCGTCGAGCAGGTAGGCCACCACACGCGACGAGATGTAGATCGTCAGCAGCGAATAGAGCGTCAGCATCCATCCGTTCGAGGCCGCATCGCCCGTTCCAAGTCCGAAACCGATCACGAGCAGTCCCGACAGCACGACAAATCCGTCGGCCAGGAAAATGCCCGTCGAGAACTTGATCCCGGCAAACTTCTGCAACAGCATGCCCACGATGTCGGTTCCGCCGGTGGTAGCCTGCTGCCGCACGACAATTCCCTGGCCCACCCCGACGGCCACGGCCCCCATGATGCAGGTCAGCAGCAGATCGTCCGACAGATCGAGCCGTCCGCCCAGCATCAGCGCCGGATCCAACGATTCGACCGCCTCGGGGGTCGGGTAGATCAGCCGCGTGAGGATGTTCATGAAGCCCGGCGTGTAGAGCGCCGCCAGCACCGTCCGCGTACCGAAACCTCCGCCGAAAACCATCATCGCCGTCAGCATCAGCGGAATGTCGAACATATAGCCGAAGGTTCCGACCTGAATCGAGGGGAAAATATTGTGGAGCACAATACCCATACCGTAGACTCCGCCCGGCACAAAATTATAGGGGTTGATGAAAAGCACGAACCCTGTGCCCATGATCGAGCAGCCGAGGAAAATCAGAAACCACGAGCGCCACCAGGCCCACGATCCCATCGGTTCAAGTAAGGTCTTCGTATTCATACGTTTTTTATTGGATGGACAAAGATACGAAAATCTTCCGATTTATCCCCTTCCTGCCGCTTTTTTCCTCTTCCCCTTTCCGATCCGGATTTTTTTGTTATATTTGCATAAGGAACCAAACTCCCGAACAACCATGATTCTGACCATTTATACCGCTACCACCATGATTATCATTGCCTATCTGCTGGGCTCGATTCCGAGCGCCGTGTGGATCGGCAAGAAATATTACGGCATCGACATCCGCGAATACGGATCCAAGAATGCCGGTACCACAAACATGCTCCGCGTCCTCGGAAAACGGGCCGCAGCTCCGGTTTTCGTCCTCGACTTCCTAAAGGGTTTCGTCGCCGTGACGATCATCGAACTCATGCAGTATGACGACCTGATCGGAGCCAACGACCTTATAAACCTCAAGATCGGAGCCGTATTCGCCGCCGTCCTGGGCCACATCTTCCCCATCTTCGCCGGCTTCCGCGGCGGTAAGGGCGTCGCCACGCTCGTCGGCGCCGTGACGGGAATCTACCCGCCCGTGGCCATGCTCTGCTTCGGCGTCTGGCTCATCGTGCTGATGATCTTCCACTACGTGTCGCTGGCCTCGATGGTCGCCGGCTGCTGCTTCCCCGTCTTCACGCTCATCTCCCCGAAGGTCAACGGCTCGATTCCCTTCGTCGTCTTCTCGTTCGTCATCGCCATCCTGCTCATCTACACCCACCGCAAGAATATCGAACGACTCAAGGCCGGAACCGAATCGAAGATCTACATCTGGAAACCCCGCAACGTGAAGATCAAGTCCGAAGCGGGAGGTGCGTCCGACAAGCCGGCCACCGGACCCAAGCCGGAAGACAACGCCCCCAAATCCGAATAACCCGGGGGGGGGTCTGCGAAAAGAAGCAGCGAAAGAGCCCGGCGAAAAGGAGCGGGCAACATACCGGCCAAACGAGGTCAGACGGGGACAAGCCACCTACAAGAGATAAAACCGAAAACAAATCCCTGCCTATGTTACAGGAGAACCTACTGAAAATATACGAAAAGAGTTTCCGTGAAAACCGCGAAATGTCGGCTCTGACCGACTATTTCAAGGACGAGACCTTCTCCTATTACGAAATGGCCAAGGAGATCGCCAAACTCCACCTGCTCTTCAAAAAGGCCGGCATCAAACAGGGCGACAAAATCGCCCTGATCGGACGTAACAACCCCCGATGGTGCATCACCTATCTGGCCACGATCACCTACGGCGCCGTCATCGTCCCCATCCTGCAGGACTTCACCCCCGCGGACGTCATCCACATCATCAACCACTCGGAAAGCCGCCTCTTGTTCCTGGGCGACAACTTCTGGGACGTCATCGAAGAGGATCAGATCCGCCAGATCGAGGCTGTCTTCTCGCTCACGGACTTCCACGTCATCTACGAACGCGACGGAAAGTCGCTCACCAAGTTCCAGCGCGACATCCTCAAGAACTACCGCACGAAATACCCCCGCGGATTCAGCATCAACGACATCAAATATCCCGACGTCCCCAACGACCGCGTCATCCTCCTGAACTACACCTCCGGAACCACCGGATACTCCAAAGGGGTGATGCTCACGGTGAACAACCTCACCGGAAACGTCGTCTTCGCCATGTCGGCCCTCAACACCCAGACCGGCCAGCTCTACTTCCAGCGCGGAGGCCGCACGCTGTCGTTCCTGCCGCTGGCCCACGCCTACGGCTGCGCCTTCGACTTCCTGGCCCCGATGGCCGTCGGCGGTCACATCACCCTGCTGGGCCGCATTCCCTCGCCCAAGATCCTCATCGAGGCCATGGCCGTCGTCAAACCCACGATCATCTGCTGCGTGCCGATGATCCTCGAAAAGGTCTACCGCAAACAGGTCCTCCCGCTGCTCGAAAAGGGCCCGATGTCCATCGCCATGAAGATTCCGCTGCTCAACACGGCCATCTACTCGGTCATCCGCAAGAAACTCATGGACGCCTTCGGCGGCAACGTCTCGCTCTTCATCGTCGGCGGCGCCCCCATGAACCAGGAGACCGAATCCTTCCTGCGAAAGATCCACTTCCCGATCACGATCGGCTACGGCATGACCGAGTGTGCGCCGCTGATCAGTTTCGCCCCCGACAACGAATTCAAGCAGTCGTCGTGCGGCCGCTACCTCAAGGGGCTGCTCGAGGTGAAGATCGACTCGCCGGATCCCGAACACGTCGCCGGCGAGATCATCGTCCGCGGCGAACACGTCATGAAGGGCTACTACAAGAATGAAAAGGACACCGAAAAGGTGCTCGACCCCGACGGCTGGCTCCATACGGGCGACATGGGAACGATGGATCCCGACGGCACGCTCTACATCCGCGGCCGCTCGAAGACGATGATCCTCTCCGGAAACGGACAGAACATCTACCCCGAGGAGATCGAGGACAAGCTGAACAACATGTATCTGGTGCTGGAGTCGCTGGTACTCGACACCGGAAACGGACGTCTCAAGGCGCTGGTGGTCCCCGACTACGAACAGGCCGATGCCGAAGGCGTGGACAAGGCCGACCTGCCGCAGATCATGCAGAAGAATCTGCAGGAACTCAACTCGCAGCTGGCCGCCTACGAGCGTGTGGCCGACATCGTGATCTACCCCACCGAGTTCGAGAAGACCCCCAAGCGCAGCATCAAGCGCTATCTCTACGAGCCGTCGCTGCTCAACAAATAGCGCAGAGGTCTGCATCCGTCACAAGGCCCGGTTTTTGAAAACCGGGCTTTTTCCGTATCTTTGGGTCATGAAATTCACCCGCAAGCAAGCCATTGGCGAAAATCTGCTCTACGTGATGGTCTGGGCGGCCATCATCCTGGTGCCGGTGCTCAACTCCCAGATGATGTCCGAAATGCACATCAATCTGGAAAACGTCCTCATCGCCTGGAGGCAGATCGCTCCCTATCTGATCATCTTCGTCATCCACAATACGTTCCTCGCCCCGAGATACATGCTCCGTCACAAGTACGGAAAGTATCTGCTGAGCGATCTGGTCCTGATCATCGGCGTCTTCTGGCTGGTGCAGATCTACGAAAAACACCTGGCCGACAACCTCATCGAACAGACCAGCATCAATGTCTCGGAAGCCTACCGACAGGCTTCGTTCTCCAACCTGGAGATCTACTGGAACATCATCCTCGGATTCTTCATGACCGGTGCAAACACCGGCATCAAGCTCATCTACCAGTCCATGCGCGACGAACAGCAGATGGAGGCCCTCAAACGCCAGAATCTCCAGGCCGAAATGGATTATCTGAAGTATCAGATCAATCCTCACTTCTTCATGAACACGCTCAACAACATCCACGCCCTGATCGACATCGACGCGGAATCGGCCAAAAGCGCCGTCATCGAACTCTCGAAGATGATGCGATACGTCCTCTACGAATCGGGCCACGAACTGATCTCGCTCAACCGCGACATCCAGTTCCTGAAGAACTACATCGAACTGATGCGCATCCGCTATACGGACGATGTGGACATTCGCGTGGAGTATCCCCGCGACCTGCCCGAACAGGTGCAGATTCCGCCGCTGCTGCTGATCGTCTTCGTCGAGAATGCCTTCAAACACGGAATCAGCTACAACCACCCCTCGTTCATCCGCATCCACGTCGAATATGCCGACGGAAAGGTCTATGCCACAATCCGCAACAGCCGCCACGCCGCACCCGAAAGGCGCCATTCCGTCGGCATCGGACTGGAAAACGTCCGCAAACGACTCGCACTCATCTACGGCGACAAGGGTTATGCGCTCGATATCCGCGAAACCGACGACACCTACACCGTAAAACTCGAAATACCCACGCTCCATGCTTAAATGTATCGCCATCGACGACGAACCGCTGGCGCTGCGTCAGATCGCCGCCTATATCGCCAAAGTCCCCTATCTCGAACTCGTGGCGCGCTTCAACAACGCCCTCGAGGCCCAGCAGCGTCTCGCCGAGGAGAAGATCGACCTGATCTTCGTGGATGTCAACATGCCCGATCTGAACGGTGTGGATTTCGTCAGGGGGCTGGTCGAACGACCCATGATCATCTTCACGACCGCCTACTCGGAGTATGCCGTCGAGGGTTTCAAACTCGACGCGGTGGATTATCTGCTCAAGCCCTTCAGTTTCGCCGACTTCAGCCGTGCGGCAGCCAAGGCCAATTCACTCTACGAACTGCGCCACAACCAACGCCCCGCCCAGGAGCCCGAAACGGAGGCCCTGCCCCGGGATCGGGAATACCTCACGGTGAAGGCCGACTACAAGGTCTCGCTCGTCCGAATCGCCGATATCCTCTACATCGAAAGCGAGGGCGAATACGTCCGACTGCATCTGGCCAACGGAACGGCCATCACCACGCTTTTCCGCCTCAAGAACATGGAGACGGCCCTGCCTTCCGACTCGTTCATGCGCGTGCACCGCTCCTACATCGTCAATCTGCGGGCCATCCACTCCTATATCAAGGGGCGCATCTACCTCAACGACTCGGAGTACGTACCGATCGGCGAAAACTACAAGGAGGCTTTCCTGAACTACATCCGGCAGAATTTCCGGAATCTCTGACAAGAGAGGAGGGACCCTCGAAACGTTCGGTCGCGTGAGCCGCAGGAAAGGCGGCAGGCCGCAGGGCGGCGACTGGGTGCGGATGAAAGGAGCAGCGCCCGGGGAGGGTCACCGCCGCAGGTCGGGGAAACGGTCGAGACGGCGGTACTGCCCGTCACAGAACTCACAACAGTAGTGCTGCAGACCGTTGGTCAGCACCACATACCGGGCCCCGAGCACCGAATTGTAACGGACGGCCTGTGCAAAGGTCCGTCCGTCGATCTTCACGTGCGGCGCCTTGCACTCGGCCACCAGCAGCGGCCGCGCCGCATCGTCGACCACCACCACATCGGCCCGCTGAGGCTGGCCGTTGAGCTGCACGGCATACTCCTGCACGATGCGCGTGGGCTGCGCCCCGCACTGCGCAATCAGGCAGGCAATCAGATGCTGGCGCACCCACTCCTCGGGGGTCAGCACCAGATAGATGCCGCGCAGCGAATCCCACACCTCAACCGCCTCGCCCCGCTGACGGGCCCGCAGCCGAATGGGCGGAAAATGGAGTTTGGGGAGGTCGTTCATCGCAGTCTCGAAAAAATTGTCTATCTTTACCGAGCACAAATATACGAATCTTATGCGGACGATCCTCGCATCCATCGCGCTTTTTTCCCTCTGCGGGCTTCAGGCCCAGGAGGCTTACCAGCCCTCGTTCGGCCGTGAGCTCCCGCGCGGAGAACTCATCGCCTACCCCTCGGCCGAGGCCGCTTCGGCAGCCGACGGAGGCGACAACCGCTATTTCACCCGGCTGACCCAGTGGACGTTCGATGAAACGGCCACCCGTTTCACCACGAACTTCACCGTACCCTTCGCTTGGGCCAACCGCCAGGTGCTGCTCCACGTCGGGCAGTCGTCGGGCGACTACGAGGTCTGGATCAACGACCGCCAGGCCGCCTACGTGGCCGACGGGAATTCGCCCGCCGAATTCAACATCACCAAACTGACCCACGAGGGGCGCAATCAGGTCGAGATCCGGGTCATCACCCCCTCGCCCACCGCGCCGCTCGAAAGCTGGCGGGAGAATCCCGAACCCACGCTCGGCGGCATCTGGCTGCAAAGCCAGCCCACGATGCGCATCCGCGACGTCGAAACCCGCACGCGTCGTGTCGGCGAAAACGGATATGCCACGGCCGAGGTGGCCGTCGTCGTCAAGAGCGAGGCGCTCAACCCCCGCACGTCGCGCATCCACTATCAGTTGATCGCCCCCTCGGGTGAAGATGCCGCCGCCGGATTCAAGGACCTGACCCTAAGGATGCGCGGCGAGGATACGATCCGCTTTCTGGCCCGCATCCCGGCCAACATGCTCTGGTCGCCCGAACTCCCGACCCAATACATCCTGCGCCTTAAGACGCAGTACGAGGGGCGTTATGTCGAGTATGAGGAGCTGCGGCTCGGATTCCGGCAGGTTGAGGTCCGCGAGGGGCAGCTGCAGCTGAACGGTACGCCAATGACGCTGCGCGTGCGCGAGGTGCCGGCCACGATCTCCGAAAACGAGATCGCCGAGCTGCGCGAACAGGGGTACAACACCTTCAAACTGCTGCCCGGCCCCGTCTCCGAGGACTTTCTGAATGCCTGCGACGGCCAGGGGATCTGCGTCATCGCCCAGGCGCCGATCGACACGCAGCGCAGCGGCGATTCGCGACGCGTGGGCGGCAATCCGTCGAACGATCCGGCCTGGAAAGAGGCCTACCTCGAACGCGCTTGGAACAGCTATCACACCACCAAGCGTCATCCGTCGGTCATTGCCTTCTCGCTGGCCACCCGTTCGGCCAACGGCATCAACCTCTACGAGACCTATCTGAAGATGAAGCGCATCGACGAACAGCGACCCTTCATCTATCCCGAGGCCGGCGGCGAATGGAACAGCGACCGGCTTCTTCTGGAGTAAAATAAGGTGGCAGCCCGTCCCGACGGTCGCCGGGGAGTTGCCGCAGTCCAGAAATGCAATCGAGCGGAGGGGTGGGTAGCGGACGGCCGGGCCCATCGGCAAAGCCGGTTGGATGCCTCGGAATACTCGAAATCGTCACACTGAACGTTTCGGCAAGACCGGGCAATACCTCTCGGAAACATCCGGCCGCCAACGCCGAGCCTGCCGGAGGAGGCGGGCCGAACGTTTCAGAGGAGCCGGAGTGAGCTTCTCAGAAGAACCGGGCCGAGCTTCTCAGGGAAACCGGGCAAAGCTTCTCAGAAGAACCGGGCCGAGCTTCTCAGGGAAACCGGGCAAAACTTCTCAGGGAAACCGGGCAAAACTTCTCAGGGAAACCGGGCAAAGTTTGGCTGAGGAGCCGGACAGAAGGCGCCGGCAGAGCCTCGGAAAAAGAATTTTGTAATTTTTTTCGTTTTTTCTTGGGAGAGAAGAAAATTATACTTATCTTTGCACTCGCAATCAGGAATTGATTGATGCCTCTTTAGCTCAGTTGGTAGAGCACGACACTCTTAATGTTGGGGTCCAGGGTTCGAGCCCCTGAGGGGGTACGAAAGCGGAAATCGAAAGGTTTCCGCTTTTTTCTTTTCAATTTGTCTTGCGAAATAGAAATTTTCTCCCTATCTTTGCATCTGCAATCAGTGAATGATTGATGCCTCTTTAGCTCAGTTGGTAGAGCACGACACTCTTAATGTTGGGGTCCAGGGTTCGAGCCCCTGAGGGGGTACCAGAAAGACCGACAATCGAAAGATTGCCGGTTTTTTTATTCCACCCCGGCTTTATCTGCCCCATCCCCGGCAGCCCCCACGGTCCGATATGACGATTCGATTACTTTTCAGACAAAAAAGTCCGGACGAATCATTATTTTCGTATCTTTGAACCACAAAACCGACCGTCCTAACCCGTGAACACCGATTCCGATCTTCTCAAACGCCTCTCCCGAGGCGAGAAAAACGCCTATGAGGAGGTGTTCATGCGCTACCATGCCAAGGTCTTCCGCTTCATCCGGACCATCCTGCACGGAAGCGACTCGGCGGCCGATCTCACGCAGAATGTCTTCCTCAAGATCTGGAACAACCGCCAGTCGCTCGTCCGCATCCAGTCGCTCGACGCCTATCTGTTCACCATCGCCCGCAACGAAACCTGCGACTACCTCCGGCGCAAGCAGTCCAGTCTGAAATACCTCCTGGCCCAACAGGAGTGTCAGGAACCCTCCTGCGACCTCCCCTACTGCTACGACTCGGAACGAATGGCCCGGCTCGTCGACAACGCCATCGCCCGAATGCCCGCCCAACGGCAGCTGATCTATCGCCTCAGCCGCGAAGAGCACCTCTCCAACGCCGAGATCGCCGAACGCCTCAGCCTCTCGAAGCGCACCGTCGAACACCATCTGTCGCTGGCACTGAATGACATACGCCATGCACTCGGGCCGCTGGTCTCCGGATTGTTCTTTTTTTTCATTTCGCGTTGGGTATGATCGCCCGCTTGTGCGTCTATTCTAAAAACGCACAGGCAAAATGGACAATTCCAAGCACAACAAGATATTCGACTGGATCCACGGAAAAGGCTCGGCACAGAGCAATCTGGAGGCGCTCGACCAACTTTGCAAAACGCCGCTCTCGCCCGAAACCGAACAGACGCTCCACGACTATTGGAAGACGATTCCCGAAAACGGAGACGCGCTCCGCAGTCGGGCCGCTTTCGACGGCTTCTGCCGCCGGGTCGGTCTCTCGGACTCCATCGGACGACGGATCGTCTGGGGCCGTCGCGTGCGCAATCTGGCCGCCGCACTGTTCCTGCCCGTGGCCCTGTTCAGCCTGCTGCTGTGGCTCAATCCCCGTCAGGCCGACGTCGAATGGTGCGAATTCGCCGTGGCTCAGGGCCATACCGATTCGCTCGTGCTGCCCGACAACAGCCGGGTCTGGCTCAATGCCGGATCTCACCTGATCTATCCCCGCCGGTTCAACAACAAAACCCGCAAGGTGTTCCTCTCCGGCGAGGCCTTCTTCGAGGTGGCCAAGGATGCCGAACACCCCTTCATCGTCAACGCCGATCAGGTACAGGTGCGCGTGCTGGGAACCCGCTTCAACGTTACCTCCTACGAGGAGATGAACTCCGTGGCGATCAGTCTGATCGAAGGATCGGTGAGCATGGGCGTCACCCGCGAGAACTTCAAACGCGACATACTGCTCGTCCCGGGCGATGTCGTCCGCTACGACAAAGTCTCCGGAGCCGTCGAACAGCGCCACCAGCCCGCCGAGGCCTATCTCTCGTGGCGTCACGGCGACTTCTACTTCAACAACCAGCCGCTGGACGAAATCGCCGCCCAGTTCGAACGTGTCTTCAAGGTCAAGATCTTCATCGTCGACCGCAGCGTCGGGGAGACCCGCTACTCGCTGGCCTTCGTCAACGGCGAGAGCCTCGATCAGATGCTCAGGGCCATCGCCGGCAACGACCTGCGCATCGACCGCGACAAGGAGATGATCATCATCCGTAAAAAAAGATAACAACCCTGCTGCCTATGAGTAAAACGAATTGACCCCAACCGACCCTGCAACAAAAAAGAATCGGAGAGTCGCTACCTCCCCGATTCACGTTCCCAGTCATTAAAACTCGCATCTTAACAACCTAAACTTCACAAAAGTATGAAAAGTGATCCTATTTCAAAATTTATCAGACGATTTTTTGAAGGATCAACCGTCTTGCTGCTCGCTTTGGTGATGCCGTCGCTGCCGGCCGCAGCCCAGCAGCCGTCCCAGCCCGGCGACGAGCATATCACCCTCTCGATGAATAACGTCACGATCGAACAGGTGCTCGAACGGCTTCGAAGCCAATACGGTTATTCGTTCGTATACAAACCCCAGGAGATCAACGTCCAGCGCAAGGTCTCGATCGACGTCCGCCAACAGACGATCGGTCAGGTGCTCGATCGGGTCTTCGCCGCCCAGCAGGTGCGCTACGACGTCGAGCAGAAGATCATCCACCTCTCCAAACAGACGGCTCCGGCCAAACCGACTCCCGGCAAACGATCCGTGGAGGGCTCGGTGGTCGATGCATCGGGACTTCCGGTCGTCGGGGCCGCCGTGATCATCAAGGGCACCACGCGCGGCATCAGTACCGACATCGACGGCGGATTCCATCTGGAGGAGCTCCCCGAAAACGCCATCCTGCACATCTCCGCACTGGGCTACGCCGAGGCCGATGTTCAGGTCGGAACCCGCACCTCGCTGCACGTCGTCCTGAAGGAGGACAGCCAGACGCTCGACGACGTGGTGATCGTCGGCTACGGCTCGCAGAAGAAGGTCAACCTTACGGGTGCCGTCGAGAGCGTCTCGTCGGATGTCTTCGAGAACCGCCCCGTGGCCAACGTCACCCAGATGCTGCAGGGTGCCGTGCCCAACCTCAACATCTCGCTGGCCGACGGCAAGCCCAACCGTTCGGCATCGTACAACATCCGCGGTACCACGTCGATCGGCGCCGGCGGCAGCGCCCTGGTGCTCATCGACGGCGTCGAGGGCGATCCGGCCATGCTCAACCCCAACGACATCGAAAGCGTCTCGGTCCTGAAGGACGCCGCCTCGGCCGCCATCTACGGTTCGCGGGCCCCCTACGGCGTGGTGCTCATCACCACCAAGGACCCCGCCCGGCAGAAGGACTCCTTCACGATCAACTACACGGGCAACTTCTCCATCGAACAGCCCTTTGCCGTGCCCGACGTGGTGAGCGACGGATACGTCTACGCCTATCTGGCCCGCCAGGCCGACATCAGTCACCGCGGCACGGATACCTTCAACAAACTCAACAAGTCGCAGGACTTCACCGCCTATGCCGGAGGCATGCAGGGCTGGCTCGAGGATTTCCGTCAGCGCAATCTCGCCCACAACCCGCTCGACGCCATCGTCGACCGCGACGGCAACTACATCTACTTCGGCAATACGGACTACTACGACGCCCTCTACCGCGACAAGACCTTCGCACAGTCGCACAACATCTCGATCAGCGGCTCGAACGGCAAGATCAGCCACTACCTCTCGGGACGTATCTACGACTACAACGGTCTGTTCAACTACTCGCCCGACACCTATCGCACGATGAACCTCCGTTCGAAGGTAACCGGACAGGTCCTCCCGTGGCTGAAGGTCAGCAACAACTTCGAATACACCTTCGACAAGTACCACATGCCCACCAGCGGCAAGAACTCCGACGGCGGCGGTACGAACGGCGACGGCGTCGTCTGGCGCGGCATCAACGGCGAAGGTCACCCCTCCTCGCCGCTCTTCAACCCCGACGGCACGCTGACTCTCTCGGCCGCCTACTCGATGGGCGGTCTCCTCACCGGAAACAACTGGATCGACCGGACCACCAAGACGCTCAAGAATACCACCACCGTCAACATGTCGTTCCTCAACGACAAACTCCGCCTGACGGGCGACTTCACCTTCCGCACCAAGGACTACATCCAGGACAAGAAGGATACGGCCATCCCCTACAGCACCCGGGAGGGTGAGATCAGCTACCTCGGAACCCCCGAGACGGGCGACTACATCGCCACCACCACCCAAACGACCACCTATCTGGCCACGAACGCCTATGCCGAATACGAAGACACCTTCGAGGAGCGGCACCATTTCAAGGTCCTGGCCGGTTACAACTACGAACAGCAGGACTATCGGGCCATCACCGCCCAGAGCTACGGACTGCTGATGCCCGACCTGAACGACATCGCCTTCGCCCAGTCCGACGAGGGCAAGACGATCTCCAGTTCGGCCAACCGCTGGCGGTATGTCGGCGCCTTCTTCCGCCTCAACTACAACTATGACGACCGCTATCTGCTCGAGATCAACGGCCGCTACGACGGTTCGTCGAAATTCCCCAACAACTCGCAGTGGGGCTTCTTCCCCTCGGCATCGGCCGCCTGGCGCGTCTCCGAGGAGCCCTTCTGGGAGGTCAACCCCCGCGTGGTCTCCAATCTGAAGATCCGCGCCTCGTACGGTGCCCTGGGCAACAGCAACGTCAGCCCCTACACCTACATCGAGAAGTTCTCGCTCAACAACCGCTATGTCAACGGAGTCGGCGGCTCGAACAACCGCTACCTCAACGGTCAGGCCCTCACCTCCTACGTCTCGAGCCCCAACCAGATCCCCGACAACATCGGCTGGGAGACCTCGAAGACCATCGACGGCGGTATCGACGTCGGATTCTGGGAGAACCGCATCCAGCTCACGGCCGACTACTACCTGCGCCGCACGCTGGACATGTACACCGTCGGCCCGACGCTCCCGAACACCTACGGAGCTTCCGCCCCGAAGGGCAACTACGCCGACATGAGCACCTACGGCTACGAAATCTCGCTCTCCTACAACGACACCTATCAGCTGGGCGGCAAACCTTTCCACTTCGGAATCAAGGGTACGCTGGCCGACTACTACTCGATCATCGACCGCTACAACAACCCCACACGCAAACTTTCGGACTACTACGAAGGGCAGCGTATCGGCGAAATCTGGGGATACGTCTGCACGGGACTCTTCCAGTCGACCGAGGAGATCGCCACGGCCTTCGACGGCCAACCCTACAAGAACTCGCTCATGGAGATCCCCAAGGACCACAACGCCCGCCCGGGTGACATGCGCTTTGCCGACCTGAACGGAAACCACGACATCGACAACGGCGGTAACACGGTGGACAACCCCGGCGACCGGAAGATCATCGGAAACTCCGAACCGCGCTACATGTACACCATCTCGCTCTCGGCCGACTGGAACGGCTTCTTCCTATCGGCCCTGTTCGACGGTGTGGGCAAGCAGGACTGGTATCCCAGCGCCGAGAGTACCTTCTGGGGCCAGTACAACCGCCCCTACAACCAGCTCCCGACCTGGCACATCGGCAACTACTGGACCGAAAACCACCGCGATGCCTATCTGCCGCGCTACACCGCCTACTATCCCCCCTTCTACAAGGGACTGGCCAATACGCGCTACCTGCAGGACGTCTCCTACATCCGGCTGAAGAACTTCCAGTTCGGATACAACCTGCCGCAGAAATGGATCTCGAAGATCGGTCTGTCGAAGGTCTCCGTCTACTTCTCGGGCGAGAACCTCTGGTCCTGGTCACCACTCTACCGCCACACGCGCGACTACGACGTGCTGACCGCTTCGAAAGGCTCCGATACCGACCTCTCGGGATCGAACGTCAACAAGGGCGATGCGATGAACTACCCCACGATGCGCATCTTCAGCCTCGGAATCTCGATCACCTACTAACCCGTCTCAACCATGAACAGCAAACACATAATTCTCCGATCGCTGCTTCTGGGCAGCCTCGCGGCGCTCGCCTGCGCATGTGACCTCACGGAGAGCATGCGCACCGAAGCCGACCGTACGATCATCTTCGGCAAGGAGTCCGGACTGGAGCTCTATACCAATTCGTTCTACAAGGATCTGCCGACCCTGAGCAACTGCTACCAGCAGGATGCCATGTGCGACATCGCCGCCGTGCAGGGCGTCAACCAGTTCCTCACGAGCGGCTACACGGCCGAAACCTCCACCAGCTGGAGCTGGGGCACGCTGCGCAACATCAACTACTTCATCGACGGATGCTACTCCGACGACTGTGCCGTCGAGGCCTCGGCCCGCGACAACTACGTCGGAATCGCCCGCTGGTTCCGCGCCTGGTTCTACTACACCAAACTGCGGCAGTACGGCGCCGTGCCCTGGTTCGAACACCAGCTGCAGCCCGACGACATGGACCTCATGTACAAGGACCGCGACTCGAGAGACGTGATCATCCGCAACCTGATCGCCGACCTCGACTTCGCCTACGATCACATCACGACCACCTCGTCGGTCGGTAACTCGCTGATCTCGAAATATGCGGCCGCGGCGCTGAAGTCCCGCGTCTGCCTCTTCGAGGCCTCCTACCGCCGTTACCATGCCGACGAACCCGCGATCGCCGCACTGACGGAGTTCACGCCCGAGGAGCTCTACGCCCAGGCCGTCGATGCCGCCCGCAAGGTCATCGACAGCAAGCTCTATTCGCTCAACAAGGCCGGCGAGACCCCCTATCGCGACCTCTTCACGCGGGAATCGCCCCTGACCAACGAAAACATCCTGGTGCTGTGCGCCAGCGGCGCCAACGGCTATCTGGGAACGACCAACTGGTGGTTCAACGTGGCCACCTACGGCAGAATGTGGAGCCCGGTCCGCTCGTTCGTCAACACCTACCTCAACACCGACGGTTCGCGCTTCACGGATCAGGCCGATTACGCCCGGAAGAGCTTCTCCCAGGAGCTCGTCGGACGTGACAAACGCCTCGAACAGAGCATCCGCGGTCTGAACTACCTCTACGACGGCGAGGTCACCGTCGCGCAGCTCGGCATCGCCAACCTGACGGGCTATCACATGATCAAGTTCTCGCAGGACGGCCAACAGTACGAAAACGGCAAAAACACCAACAGCATTCCGATCATCCGCTATGCCGAGGTGCTGCTCAACTACGCCGAGGCCCAGGCCGAACTCAACGGCGGAAGCCTTTCGGCCTCGGACTGGGAGCTGACGATCGGCGCCCTGCGCGAGCGGGCCGGCGTCTCCCCGACCCAGCCGACCTCCGTCGACACCTATCTGCAGAAGACCTTCTATCCCGATCTGACGAGTGTCGATCTGCTCGAGATCCGTCGCGAACGAGCCATCGAACTGCTCTGCGAAGGATTCCGCTTCGACGACCTGCGGCGCTGGAAATGCGGCGAACTGCTCGTCACGCTGCCCTGGAACGGCATCCACTTCCCGGCACTCAACACCCCCCACGACCTCAACGGCGACGGGGTGACCGACGTCTGCATCCTGACTCCCGGTTCGAACGCCCCGTCGGGTTTTGCGGGAACGACCGTCGAACTGAAGGTCGTCTTCGAAAACGAAAGCGAGGTCTCGACCGAAGCCTTCAAGGAGGACGGCACACTCAAGGCCTCCTACTATGCCGTAGGTTCCGATCAGACGGGATACGACCTCTACTGGTTCCCGGGTGAGGAGCGGATCTGGTATGACGACGACCGGCAGTATCTCTATCCGATCCCGGCCCAGGAGATCCGCAACTACCTCGCGGCCGGATATACGCTGACCCAGAACCCCGGCTGGACCAACTAACCGTAAAAAAAGTACAACCATGAATATCAAGACGTTGTTTTTATTCCTGATCGCGGGAACGCTGCTGACGGCCGGATGCGGAGACAGCGATCCCGACTTTTCGGAATTCTACAAGGGCCCCGAAACCGAGGAGCCCGAAACCCCCGACGAACCCACTGATCCGGATGCCACGCAGATGACCGTCAAGGCCATGTCGTTCAACATCCGCTATGCCAACAGCAACAATCCCGAAATGGACGGCGAAAACCGCTGGGACTATCGCAAAGTGGCCTTCGGACCGATGATCGACGAACAGCAGCCCACGGTGATCGGCGTACAGGAGGCCCGTCCCATCCAGCTGAGCTATCTCGAAACGGCCTGGCCCGACTACAAATGGCTCGGCGTCGGACGCCGCAACAACAATTCGGCCAACGACGAGTTCGTTCCGGTCTTCTACCGCTCCTCGGAGGTCGAGCCCGCCTCGGGCGGACGTCTGAACGTGGACTGGGGCTACTTCTGGCTCTCGGACACCCCCTCCATTCCCGGTTCGGCATACGAAGGGTCCGCCCAACCGCGCATGGCCACCTGGGTCATCCTGCGGCACAAGGAGACGGGAGCCCGGTTCTTCTTCATCAACACCCACATCGACGTCAACGGTACCGACGATCAGGTACCCGTCAAACAGGTGATCGTCCTCAAGGAGCAGATCGACCGCCTCAACGTCGACAACCTGCCTCTGATCCTGACCGGCGACTTCAACAAGACGCTCTACGCCCAGCCCTACATCTTCGGTCCGCTCGAAGAGATGACCAACGTGCGGGACTATCTCAGCCGGATCGACAACGGCCGGAACTCCGACAATTCGCCGACCTACCAGGGCTTCGGATCCTCGTCGGGGCTGATCGTCGACCACATCTTCTGCTCGGTTTTCATCCCGGAAAAATACGCCGTCATCAAAAAGGAGTACGAAGGGGTGAAGTACATCTCCGACCACTATCCCATTCTGGGGACGCTAACCTGTACAATTGACAAATGACCATGAAACGGATTCTTTATGCCATACTGGCTGTCATGACGCTGGCAGCATGCACGCCCGACGAGGAGATCCGGGCGCACGCCGGATTCACCACCGACAAGGAGGAGTACCGGACCGGCGATCTGGTGACGATCACCAACACGGCAAGCGCCGAAAATGCCGAGATTGCCGTCTGCAAATGGGAATACATGGGGCAGACGCTCTATGATCTGGGGGCTCCCGAGCCCTTCTACGTCGATCAGGGTGGCGAATACGTCGTCCGTCAGACGGTGACCACCAACCGCGGTTCGCAGAAGGATGTCTTCGAGAAGGTCATCCGCGTGATCGACGACAACACGCCGCCCGTGGCCGACTTCACCTGGAAGGTGAACGGCGAAGAGGGGGCCACCATTCAGGCCAATCAGGAGGTCGAGTTCATCGACCGCTCGACCGATCCCGACGAAGACGGTTCGATCGTCGCCTGGGAGTGGTCGTTCGGCGGCGAGGTGGTGACAATCTCCGACCCGGAAGAGGCCGCCTCCGTCAAGCACACCTTCGGCTCGCACGGCAAGACCGAGATCAAACTCACCGTCACGGACAACCGCCGCTCGAAGAACACGAAGAGCGTGACGATCACCATCGCCAAGAGTCCGACGAGCATGGGTATCCTCTGGTCGTATCCCTACGACACGGAGGGTACGGTACAGGGATCGTCGCCGGCCGTGAGCCCCGACGGCAGCATGGTCTACGTCCTCTCGTCGGGATACCATCTGACCGGAGTCTCGGCCGGGGCGGACGGCGGTCAGGAGAGTTGCCGGATCGATCTGGATCCCGACCAGTCGACGATCGTCGACCCCTTCACGCTGACCCCCTCGGTCGATGAGGACGGAACGGTCTATGCCGTCGGTTACCAGCGCATCGACGGTGCCGATCACGCCGCACTCTACATCATCCGCGACGGCAGGATCCTCCGTACGGGCGATGCCGGATCCATCAACAAGAACGAACACTTCTTCTTCGGTTCGCCGGCCATCCTCGACTACAATGCCCGCAAGTATGTAATCGTTGCAGCCAAGAACCTCACCAACAACAATCCCAGCATGAACGGCGGAAGCGCCCATGTCCAGATATTCGATCCGACGTCGGGTGCGGGCATCGTGGGTCTGCACGCCAATTCGGGATCGTTCGGAAGTCCCGTGGCGCTGAAAAACGGCATCATTCTGGCCAGCGGCGGCGGAAACTACGGTACGCGCATCTACCTGCCCACGGGCGACTCCTGGGCCTTCAACCGCCCCGACAGCGGCAACGACAACACCGGAAACCTCGGTGCCAACAGCTATCGCATCTCCCAGTACGGAAGTTCGATCGCCGTGGGCAAGGACGGTAAGACGGTCTATATCGTCGGACAGAAACAGGACAACTCGAGCGCCATGCTGCTGAGCTACGACGTATCGGGCATTCTGGCCGCTCCGAACACCATCAAACCGGCTCCGCTGTGGTCGCAGACGCTCAAGGGCAATCTGGTCTCGAAGAAAGCTCCGGGCGGCGTGGCTCTCGGCGAGGACGGCACGATCTACGTCACGACCTGCTCGCCCGGATACGTCACGGCCGTATCGTCCGACGGTTCGCAGATCCTCTGGGAGCATGCCGCCGCCGGCGAGATCACCGGAACCCCGGCCGTGGGCAACGACAACGCCGTCTACTACAACGACACGACCAACGGCAACCTCGTCAAGCTCGACGCCAAAAGCGGCACACAACTCGTTGCGCTCCACCTGGCCGACAAGCTGGACTCCTCGCCGACGATCGCGCCCAACGGCGTCATCTACTGCAACGGCATGCTGAACAACCAGCCGACCCTCTTTGCCGTGGATGCCACGGCCACGGCTCCGGCGGATTCCTGGTCGCAGATGGCCGGCAATCCGAGCAAAACCGCCTGCCGGTATTGATTCAGAAAACAAATCCCCCAACTCCGGAAAACGCCGGCTGCCCGATCGGGCAGTCGGCGTTTCCTCGTCATACGCGGGCCACAAACTCCTCCAGCGCCCCAAGATCCACCTCGAGCGGATCGGCATGCTGCGGGAGGCTAGTCAGCGACTCAAGCCGTTCGGGCAACGGAACCTGCCGTCCGGTCACCGAGGAGATCACCTCGCCGAACTTCGCCGGATGGGCCGTCGAGAGGTAGAAGCCCGGCTTGCCCACGGCCACCGACGCCGCGTAACCGACGGCGCTGTGCGGATCCGACAGGTAGCCGCTACGCTCGTACAACGTGTCGATCGTCCGCCGGATCGTGGCGTTGTCACACCGATAGCCGGTCAGTTCGGCCCGCAGCGCATCGGGGTCACCGCCGCAGAGCCATAGCATCCGCTCGAAATTGCTCGGAGCCCCGACATCCATCGCGCTGGCCGGCGTGCGGACCGAAGGCCGGGGCAGATAAATGCCCGTTTCGAGAAACTCCGGCACCACGTCGTTGAGATTCGAAGCCGCCACGAAGCCCTCGACCGGAAGCCCCATCCTGCGTGCCAGCATGCCGGCCGCCAGATTGCCGCAGTTGCCGCTCGGGACGACGATCACGGGATGGTCGCCCCCCGTCTCCCGCCGCCAGAGGAAATAGCCGTAAAAGTAGTAGAAGGCCTGCGGGATCCAGCGCAGCAGGTTGATCGAGTTGGCCGACGTGACACGGCGCCGGTGCCGGAACGCTTCGTCGGCGAAGAGCTCCTTGACCAGCCGCTGGCAGTCGTCGAACGATCCGTTGACCCGCAGCGGGTGGATGTTGCCGCCCAGGGCCGTCATCTGGCACTCCTGCAGGCGGCTGATCCGCCCCTCGGGGTAGAGCACCACCACATCGACACCCGGAACGTTGTAAAAACCGTGGGCCACGGCACTGCCCGTATCGCCCGACGTGGCCGTCAGGATCACCAGCCGCTCGCCGCCGCGGTCCAGCAGACCCGTCATCCGTCCCATGAACCCCGCCCCGAAATCCTTGAAGGCACAGGTCGGGCCGTGGAAGAGTTCGAGCGTGTAGCGGCGGTCGCCGACCCGTCGCAGCGGCACCGGAAAATCATACAACGAGGCCAGTTGGCGAGCGATCTCCTGCGGGTCGAGATCCCCGTCGAAAAAGAGGCCGGCCAGGTAGCTCGCCAGCGAGGCATACGATTCGTCGGCCCGGCGCTCGGCCTCCGAAAGATCGGCCTGCGGAATCCGTTCCGGCACGAAAAGGCCTCCGTCCGGGGCCAAACCCATCATCACGGCCTCGCGCAGCGACTGACCGTGTTCGCGTTTCTGATCGCGTGTGCTGTACCACTTCATGAGATCTGCTGTTTTACGATTCGACAATCCGCGCTCCGGCATTCGAGACCCGTCCGGCATAGGTGTGGCTGGCAATCCCCCGCCCGGCAAAGTGACGCTCCATGCAGTCGGCGATGCGGCAGGCCACGGCGTAATCCGAAGCCAGCGCAAAGACCGACGGTCCCGATCCGGCGATATTCAGCGCCAGAGCCCCCTGCCCCATTGCCTCTTGCTTGAGCACATCGTAGTCCGGAATGAACCCCTTGCGGTAGGGCTCGACAACGGCATCCTGCATCGAACGGCCGATCAACGCCACGTCGCGCAGGGCAAAGCCCGCCACCAGTCCGCCGACATTGCCCCACTGCTTGACGGCCTTCGAAAGCGGGATCTCGTGCGGCAGCACCTCGCGGGCCATCTTCGTGCTGACGACAATCTGCGGATGGACCACCGCATAGAAGAAGTTGTCGGGAACGGGCAGCCGCACGATATCGAAAGGTTCGTAACCGCGGATCAGCACCACCCCGCCCAACAGGGCCGGTCCCACGTTGTCGGCATGGGCCGTCCCGCCCTGCAGCGCCTCGCCCAGCATGGCGAACTCGACGAGCTGTTTGACCGAGAAGGGGCATCCCAGCAGTTCGTTGATCCCGTAGACGGCGGCGGCCGACGAGGCGGCGCTCGAACCGATACCGCTTCCGGGGACAATCTTCTCGAGCAGGCGGATGATGACCCGCACCGAGCCGCCATAAGCCGCCAGCATGGCCCGTACGGCCGGCGTGATGACATTCTCGTCGAGCGATTCGGGCAGTTCGACGCCGCTTTCGTTGCGGATCTCGAACCCTTCGGCATCGGGCTCGACCATGACCTCCATGCGGTCGCCCACGCCGTCGAGCGTCAGCCCCATGACATCGAATCCGCATCCCAGATTGGCCACCGTTCCCGGGGCAAAGACTTCTATGTGTTTCATTTCGATTCTGCTTTTTGGATGGATAAAACTTCGGAAATGGATGGCTCCGAATGGACGGTTCGTCCGACTGTGAGCCGGTGATCCGCCCCGTGAGGGCTGCCGCACCCGACAAGGGATGCATCAGCGCCGGATTCCTGTCTGGAATCGGTTCGGAGACTTTTTCGTTTGGTGAATATCCGCTCCGGCAACCTGGGCCGGGGAGCATGCGACGATGCGACGGATGATGATTACAGGACCCCCACAGGGGTGGTACCGGTACCGGTAAGGGTACGGAACGTGACAACGGCGGTCGTATGACCGACGGCGAAACCACCATGCGCCCTGCGGCCGGAGATTCCGACCCGGGAAAGAGCGGCTCCCAACCTTTCGAAGCGGGATCCGCACTCCCAAACAGGGGCGATATGGTTTCTCAGAAGTTTCATCAAGGGCAAATATAAAACAAATTTTTTAAAAATCCAAATCCGCATAACAATTCGTAATCATTTTTCAACACAAACAAGAATACCTCATTATATATATGTATAAGACAACACGTTCCACGCACAATCACCTCAAAAAATCGTAATTACCCAGAATATCACCCAATCGGCACCATCCGCCACCGAGACAAAAGGACGACTTGCCATCCCAAAAGATGAATCAGATCATAAGATAACACCCCTCAATTTTTGCAAACAGTAATCAAAATACCCAAATACCACTTTCAAATCGCCATGTTATTAAATTTTTTTAGGAAATTTCTTGCTCTTTCGCTCCGAGTTTGCTATCTTTGCTTCACAACTGAAACAGAAACGAAGGCATGAAAGCCCTGAACCATTCGAATATCGTCGTCATTAACGTCATTAACGTGCTGCTCGTGGTCAACGAATTGATAACGGGAGAAAGGTGACGTACCTGTTCGAAGCATAACGAGAACCTTTCTCCCGGCCGGGAGAAAGGTTCTTTCGTTTCATAGCCCCAAAGTCGAAGCAAACATGGAATCCCAACAGATGAAACACCCCCTCAGAAGCGCCGCCACCCTCTCGGGGCGCCGCATGGCCGGAGCCCGCAGCCTCTGGCGCGCAAACGGCATGCGCGAGGAGCAATTCGGACGTCCGGTCATCGGCATCGCCAACTCCTTCACGCAGTTCGTCCCCGGGCACGTCCACCTGCACGAGGTCGGCCAACTGGTCAAACAACGCATCGAAAGCCTCGGCTGCTTCGCCGCCGAATTCGACACCATCGCCATCGACGACGGTATCGCCATGGGCCACGACGGCATGCTCTACTCGCTGCCCTCGCGCGAGATCATCGCCGACAGCGTCGAGTACATGGCCAACGCCCACAAGATCGACGCCCTGGTCTGCATCTCGAACTGCGACAAGATCACCCCCGGCATGCTGATGGCCGCCATGCGCCTCAACCTGCCGACGATCTTCGTCTCGGGAGGCCCGATGGAGGCCGGACGCCTCGACGACCGGCGGCTCGATCTGATCGACGCCATGGTCATGTCGGCCGACGCCAGATACTCGGACGAGGAGATCGCCCGCGTCGAACGCGCGGCCTGCCCCGGATGCGGCTCCTGCTCGGGGATGTTCACCGCCAACTCAATGAACTGCCTGACCGAGGCGCTGGGGCTCTCGCTGCCCGGCAACGGGACGATCGTCGCCACACACGCCAACCGCCGCCAGCTGTTCGAGGATGCCGCAGCGCTGATCGTCCGCAACGCCGAGCGTTACTACTTCGAGGGCGACGAACGCGTCCTGCCCCGCTCGATCGCCACGAAGGCCGCCTTCGAGAATGCCATGTCGCTCGACATCGCCATGGGAGGTTCGACCAACACGGTGCTCCACCTGCTGGCCGTGGCCCATGAGGCACAGGTCGACTTCACGATGCAGGACATCGACCGTCTCTCGCGGCGGGTGCCCGTCCTCTGCAAGGTGGCCCCCAACTCCCACTACCACATCGAGGATGTCAACCGTGCCGGCGGCATTCTCTCGATTCTGGGCGAACTCGACCGCGGCGGGCTGCTCGACACGTCGGTCTGGCGCGTCGACGGACGCACGCTGGGCGAGGCGATCGCCGCGGGGGACGTACGCCGTCCGACGGCCGCAGATGCCGCACGGCGCCGTTCGCTGAGCGCCCCGGCCGGCCACTACAGCCGCGAAATGGCCTCGCAGCAGTGCTACTACGAGGAGCTCGACACGGACCGCACGGCAGGCTGTATCCGCGATCTGGACCACGCCTACTTCCGCGACGGAGGGCTGGCCGTACTGACGGGCAACATCGCCCGCTCGGGGTGCGTCGTCAAGACGGCCGGCGTCGACGAGCGGCTCTTCGTCTTCCGCGGCCGGGCCCGCGTCTACGAGTCGCAGGAGCAGGCCATGCACGGCATCCTCAACGACGAGGTTCAACCGGGCGAGGTGGTTGTCATCCGCTACGAAGGGCCCAAGGGCGGCCCCGGCATGCAGGAGATGCTCTACCCGACGTCGTACCTCAAGTCGAAGCATCTGGACAAGGTCTGCGCGCTGATCACCGACGGGCGCTTCTCGGGCGGCACGTCGGGACTCTCGATCGGGCACGTCTCTCCCGAGGCGGCCGCCGGAGGCGAGATCGCCGTCGTCCGCACGGGCGACGAGATCGAGATCGACATTCCGAAGCGTTCGATCCGCCTCGTCGTCGACGATCGGGAGCTCTCGGCCCGCATGGCCGCACAGAGGCAATTCCGACCGGCAGCCCGCGACCGGCAGGTTCCACGATCGCTGCAAGCCTACGCCCGGCTCGTAAGTTCGGCCGACCGCGGCGCCGTGCGGATCCTCGACGACGAGGAGGCCTAACATTGAGAATGGATCACCGACCACGAAAAACATTCACGCCATGCATACTTCATCCGACGAAGCGCAACAAACCATCGACGGGGTCCGCATGACCGGATCACGGGCGCTGCTCGAATCGTTTCTGATCGAAGGGGTCGACACGCTGTTCGGCTATCCGGGCGGGGCCATCATCCCGGTCTACGACGCCCTGTACGACTACCGCGACCGGCTGCGCCACATCCTGGTGCGCCACGAGCAGGGTGCCGTCCACGCCGCGCAGGGCTACGCCCGCGTCAGTGGCCGCGTGGGGGTCTGTCTGGTCACCTCGGGCCCCGGCGCCACGAACACCGTCACGGGGCTGGCCGACGCCCTGATGGACTCCACACCGATCGTGCTCATCACCGGACAGGTCGGCTCCTCGCTGCTGGGTACCGACGCCTTTCAGGAGACCAACTTCATCGGCATCACGCAGGCCGTCACCAAGTGGAACTGTCAGGTCAAGCGCGCCGAGGAGATTCCGGCGGCCATCGCCAAGGCCTTTTTCGTCGCCCGTTCGGGGCGTCCAGGGCCCGTGGTGGTCGACATCACGAAGGATGCGCAGTGCGGCGTGGCGCCGTTCCACTACGAACGGGTCACCGCGATCCGCAGCTACGTCCCCGTTTCGGAGCCCGACCCCGCACGGCTGGACGAGGCGGCACGGCTCATCGACGAGGCACAGCGTCCGCTGGTGATGGTCGGACAGGGCGTCCTGCTCGGAAACGCCGAGGCACAGTTGCGCGCCTTCCTCGAAAAGAGCGGCATGCCCGTGGCCTCAACGCTGCTCGGGCTGTCGGCCGTGCCGACCGACGCGCCGCAATACGTCGGCATGCTCGGCATGCACGGCAACTACGGACCCAACATCCGCAACCGCGAGTGTGACCTGATCGTCGCCGTGGGGATGCGTTTCGACGACCGCGTGACGGGTTCGCCCGCCCACTTCGCCGAGAATGCCCGCGTCATCCATCTGGAGATCGACCCCGCGGAGATCGGCAAGATCATCCCGGCCGACGTCCCCGTGGCGGGCGACGTGCGGCAGACGCTGCCGATGCTAACCGAGCGCATCCACAGCCGCGACCACAGCGCGTGGATCGAGGGATTCCGCGCCTGCGACCGCATCGAGCGCGAACGCGTCATCGACAAGGCCCTTCACCCGGCGGGCGGAAGGATCCACATGGGCGAGGCGGTCGATACGGTGGCCCGCGCCTACGCGAACGACGCCGTGGTGGTCACCGACGTCGGACAGCAGCAGATGTTCGCCGCACGCTACTTCGGATTCCGCCACACGCGCAGCCTCGTCACCTCGGGCGGCCTCGGGACGATGGGCTTCGGGTTGCCGGCCGCCATCGGTGCCAAACTCGGCGCCCCGGAGCGCGACGTGGTGCTATTCGTCGGCGACGGCGGGCTGCAGATGACCATTCAGGAGCTGGGAACGATCTTCCAGTCGAAGGTCCCGGTGAAGATCGTCCTGCTGAACAACTCGTTCCTCGGCATGGTCCGCCAGTGGCAGGAGCTCTTCTACGACTCGCGCTACTCGTTCACCGAACTCACGAACCCCGACTTCGGGATGATCGCCCGCGCCAACGGCCTCGGCTACCGCCGCGTCGAGAGCCGCGAAGAGCTCGCCGACGCCGTGGCCGAAATGAAAGCCTCGCAGGAAGCCTATCTGCTGGAGGTCTGCGTCGAAAGCCAGGAAAACGTCTTCCCGATGGTCCCCGCCGGAGCCCCCGCTGCGGAGATCCGTCTCGAATAAACCGTATCGGAACATGGAAACGGAACAGGAATACATCATCACCGTATTTTCGGAAAACAAGGTCGGTCTGCTGAGCCAGATCACCACGGTCTTCACCTGCCGCAACGTCAACATCGAGAGCCTGACCACCTCGGAGTCAGCCCTGCCCGGCATTCACAAGTTCACGATCGTCGTGCGCACGGCGCCCGAAACCGTGGAGAAGGTCGTGCGGCAGATCGAGAAGAAGATCGACGTGCTGAAGGCCTTCGTCTATCGGCCCGAAGAGGTCGTCCAGCAGGAGATCGCCCTCTACAAGGTGACGCGCAGCAACAGCGTCGAACAGCTCGTCCGGCGCCACAACGTCCGCATCCTGGAGGTCGACGCCGACTACATCGTCGTCGAAAAGACCGGCCACAAGGAGGAGACCCAGCAGCTGTTCCGCCTGCTGCAGCCCTACGGCGTCCAGCAGTTCGTACGCAGCGGCACGGTGGCGGTCATCAAGTCGCGGCGCGAACTGCTGAACGAATACCTCGAGGAGCTCGAAAAGATGCGCCGACAGCCACAGTCCGAACCGTGCAATGCCTGAAAAGACGATGAGACGGGCCGGCATGACCCGCAAAACCCAATCTGAAAAAACAGTTCAACAAACCAAAACAATAAAAAACTATGGCAAAGATCAATTTCGGCGGCGTCGAGGAGAACGTCGTAACCCGCGAAGAGTTTCCGCTGAAGAAGGCTCTCGAAACCCTGAAGGACGAAACCATCGCCGTCATCGGCTACGGCGTGCAGGGCCCCGGACAATCGCTCAACCTGCGCGACAACGGCTTCCGCGTGATCGTCGGACAGCGCAAGGGCTCGAAGAGCTGGGACAAGGCCCTGGCCGACGGATGGGTGCCGGGCGAGACGCTCTTCGAGATCGAAGAGGCCGCCCAGCGCGGTACGATCATCCAGTACCTGCTCTCGGATGCCGGGCAGATCGCCGTCTGGCCCACCATCAAGAAGCACCTCACGCCGGGCAAGGCCCTCTACTTCTCGCACGGCTTCGGCATCACCTACAAGGACCGCACGGGAATCATCCCGCCGGCCGACGTCGACGTCATCCTGATCGCCCCCAAGGGTTCGGGCACCTCGCTGCGGCGGATGTTCCTCCAGGGCCGCGGTCTGAACTCGAGCTACGCCGTCTTCCAGGATGCCACGGGGCGCGCCATGGAGCGCGTCATCGCCCTCGGTATCGGCGTCGGTTCGGGCTATCTGTTCGAGACCGATTTCCAGCGCGAGGTCTACTCCGACCTCACGGGCGAACGCGGCACGCTGATGGGTGCCATCCAGGGGATCTTCGCCGCCCAGTATGACACGCTGCGCGCCCACGGTCACACCCCCTCGGAGGCCTTCAACGAGACCGTCGAGGAGCTCACGCAGTCGCTTATGCCGCTGGTGGCCGAAAACGGCATGGACTGGATGTATGCCAACTGCTCGACCACGGCCCAGCGCGGTGCGCTGGATTGGTGGAAGCGTTTCCGCGACGCCACGAAGCCCGTCTTCGAGGAGCTCTACGAGAGCGTCCGCAGCGGCAACGAGGCCCAGATCTCGATCGACGCCAACAGCCAGCCCGACTACCGCACGAAGCTCAACGAAGAGCTGCGCCAGATGCGCGAAAGCGAGATGTGGCAGGCCGGCGCCGTCGTCCGCAAACTCCGCCCCGAAAACAACTGACTGCAATAGACCAAACACCCAAAACGAAGAACTATCATGTGTGGATTCGTAGGATTGTTCGACATCCGGCAGCAGTCGGATGCGCTGCGCACCCAGGTGCTGAAAATGTCGAAGCAGATTCGCCACCGCGGCCCCGACTGGTCGGGGATCTACTGCGGAGAGCGGGCGATTCTGGCGCACGAACGCCTCTCGATCGTCGACCCTCAGTCGGGCCGGCAACCCCTGTACAGCCGCGACGGAAAGCTCGTGCTGGCCGTCAACGGCGAAATCTACAATCACCGCGAAATCCGCGCCGAGCTCGCCTCGGAGTACGACTTCATGACCGGTTCGGACTGCGAGGTGATCCTGCCCCTCTACCGGAAGATGGGACTCGGACTGCTCGAGAAGATCAGCGGCATCTTCGCCTTCGCCCTCTACGACATCGAACACGACGAGTACCTCATCGCCCGCGATCCGATCGGCGTCATTCCGCTCTACATCGGCTGGGACCGCGACGAGCAGTTCTACGTCGCCTCGGAGCTGAAGGCCCTCGAAGGGGTCTGCACAACGATCCAGCCCTTCCTGCCCGGCCACTACTGGTCGTCGCGTGAAGGCAAGATGGTCCGCTGGTACCGCCGCGACTGGTTCGACTACGACGCCGTGAAGGATAATCCGGCCGACATCGGCGAACTCCGCACGGCGCTCGAGGAGGCCGTCCGCCGGCAGCTGATGTCCGACGTGCCGTACGGCGTGCTGCTCTCCGGAGGTCTCGACTCGTCGATCATCTCGGCCGTGGCCAAGAAGTACGCCGACCGCCGCATCGAAAGCGGCGGCCGCGAAGAGGCCTGGTGGCCCCAGCTGCACTCCTTTGCCGTGGGACTCGAGGGTTCGCCCGACCTGGCCGCCGCCCGCAAGGTCGCCGACCACATCGGTACCGTCCACCACGAGATCCACTACACGATCCAGGAGGGGTTGGACGCCATCCGCGACGTGATCTACTACATCGAAACCTACGACGTGACCACGGTCCGCGCCTCGACCCCGATGTATCTGCTGGCCCGCGTCATCAAGTCGATGGGCATCAAGATGGTCCTCTCGGGCGAGGGGGCCGACGAGATCTTCGGCGGATACCTCTACTTCCACAAGGCCCCCGATGCGCGGGCCTTCCACGAGGAGACCGTGCGCAAACTCGGCCGGCTGCATCTCTACGACTGCCTCCGGGCCAACAAGTCGCTGGCGGCGTGGGGCGTCGAGGGGCGCGTGCCGTTCCTCGACAAGGAGTTCCTCGACGTGGCCATGCGCCTCAACCCCGCAGCCAAGATGGCCGGCCAGGGTCGCATCGAAAAGTGGGTGCTGCGCAAGGCCTTCGAGGATATGCTCCCCGCGGAGATCGTCTGGCGCCAGAAGGAGCAGTTCTCCGACGGCGTGGGTTACAGCTGGATCGACACGCTCAAGCGCATCACCTCCGAGGCGGTCTCCGACCGCGAAATGGAGCACGCCGCCGAGCGGTTCCCGATCAACCCGCCGCAGAACAAGGAGGAGTACTTCTACCGCTCGATTTTCGAGGAGCACTTCCCCTCACAAACCGCCGCCGCCACGGTGCCCTCTGTCCCGTCGGTGGCCTGCAGCACGGCCGAAGCGCTGGTCTGGGACCAATCGTTCGCCAACTGCAACGACCCCTCGGGCCGTGCCGTGCTCGGCGTACACAACACCGATCTCACGCACAAGATCTGATTTCCCGATCCGAGACTCAACGAAAGGACCGCCGGCCCGATGGGCGGCGGTCCTCTTTTTACCCGAAACCGAAACCGCGCGCCTCTCTTTTCGACAGATCGGTCGGTTTCCGCTTGGCCGTGCGGGCAAATTTTCCTACCTTTGTCAGACAAAACGCTGCAAAATCTAAACTCTACCTGATATGTACGATCATGACAACCGGGTGGTCATCACCCTCGATGCCGGCGGCACGAACTTCGTCTTCGGAGCCATGCAGGCCAACCACTTCATCGTCGAACCCGTCACCATGCCCTCGCACGCCGACAATCTGGATCAGTGCCTGGCCACGATGATCGACGGATTCCGGCAGATCATCGACCGGCTTGCGGAGAAACCCGTCGCCATCAGCTTCGCTTTCCCCGGCCCGGCCGACTACCCCAACGGCATCATCGGCGGTTATCTGCCCAACTTCCCGTCGTTCCGTGACGGCGTGGCGCTGGGCCCCTTCCTCGAGGCGACGTTCGGCATCCCGGTCTTCATCAACAACGACGGCGACCTGTTCGCCTACGGTGAGGCCCTGGGCGGCGCCCTGCCCCAGATCAACGCCCGTCTCGAGGCACTCAACAGCCCCAAACGCTACAAGAACCTGCTGGGATATACGTTCGGAACGGGTTTCGGCATCGGCATCGTCGTCGACAACCGCCTCAACCGCGGCGACAACTCCTGCGTCGAGACCTTCTGCCTGCGCCACAAGAAATACCCCGACATCATCGTCGAGGACGGCGTCTCGGTCCGCGCCATCAAACGCGTCTACGGCGAACTGAGCGGCAACCCCGACCACGGTTTCGAACCCAAGGAGATCTGCGAAATCGCCGACGGAACCCGCCCGGGCGACATGGAGGCGGCCCGCAAGGCCTTTGCCGAGTTCGGTGAGGTGGCCGGCGACGCCATGGCTACGGCCGTGACGCTGATCGACGGTCTGATCGTCATCGGCGGAGGAATCACCGCCGCCCGCAAGTGGATCATGCCCAGCCTGCTGCACGAACTGCGCTCGAAGATCCACCAGCTCAACGGCAACGAACTCAACCGCGTACAGATGAAGGTCTACGATCTGGACAACGAGGCCGAATTCCTCGAATTCGCCCGCGGCGACCAGCGTACGCTCCAGGTCTACGGCACGGACCGCTACGTGGTTTACGATCCGCAGAAACGCATCGGCGTGATGATCTCCAAACTGGGCGCCAGCCAGGCCATCTCGGTCGGCGCCTACGCCTTCGCACTGAGTCAACTCGATGCACAAAACGCATAACGACATGTACAAGTTTCAACCGATTCTGAAATCCCTGATCTGGGGCGGCGAGAAGATCGCCCCCTACAAACAGATCGAAACCGAACAACACAACATCGGTGAGAGCTGGGAACTCTCAGGGGTCGAAGGCAACGAATCCGTCGTTGCGAACGGTCCCGAGGCCGGCACCAAACTCCCGGATCTGCTGGCCCGTCACGGCGCCGCACTGCTGGGCAAGGCCAACTACGAGCGTTTCGGCAACGAATTCCCGCTGCTGATCAAGTTCATCGATGCCCGGCAGGACCTCTCGATCCAGGTACACCCCAACGACAAGCTGGCCTGGGAACGCCACCACTCGAAGGGCAAGACCGAAATGTGGTATGTCGTGGCCACCGATCCCGGAGCCCATCTGCGTTCGGGCTTCTCGAAGCAGGTGACCCCCGAGGAGTATGAGGCCAGCGTCGGGAACAACACTATCACGGACATCCTGGCCGACTACGCCATTCGTCCGGGCGATGTCTTCTTCCTGCCCGCCGGCCGTGTCCACGCCATCGGTGCCGGATCGTTCATCGCCGAGATCCAGCAGACCTCGAACATCACCTACCGCATCTACGACTACGGCCGTGTAGGGGCCGACGGCAAACCCCGCGAGCTGCACACCGAGCTGGCCAAGGAGGCCATCGACTACACCGTGCTGCCCGATTACCGCACGCACTATACGCCGGCCCGCGATACGCGCGTCGAATTGGTTTCGTGCCCCTACTTCACCACGTCGCTCTTCGATCTGACCCGCGAGCAGACGCTCGACCTCTCGACGCTGGATTCGTTCGTCGTCGTCATGTGTCTCGAAGGTCACGGCACGCTGACCGACGACCGAGGCGAAACGATGACGGTCCATCAGGGCGAAACGGTGCTGTTGCCGGCCACGACATGCACGTTGCGCTTTACGCCCGAGGGTTCGATGAAGCTGCTCACAAGCTGGATCGCCTGACCCGGCGGAGGGAGGGCTCCTTTAAGAAAGGGGCTTTGTGGGCGGAGGAATCCACAAAGGGATTCCGATCCGGTTCCGCGCCTCGACAGTCGTATGCGGGTAAAGGCTGCGGAAACCGCTAAAGGTTCAGCAGCACATCCCCCCCCTCTTAAAGGGATCATTTCCGCGAAAGCAGGAATCCAGGATCGCCAAAACACGCCTCCGAAACAAACAATAAAGGCTGCCCATTTGGGCAGCCTTTATTCGTATCAACGTGTTTCGTTATTCGAGCGAGGAGCCGTAAGCAGCATGGTCCGCAGTAGGTTTAATAGTTCCCGTCGAAAGATCGACCTTGTCAATGAGATTATCAGTTCTATAGATTACCACATTAGACATCCCGCCAGGTAGAGCCTCTGCTGTAATACTTCCGGTAGCAGTACTGAACAACTTATACGCATATGAACTTGTAGTATTCGTATTGTAATACCTATTGTCATTAGCCGCAGAATTCACGGTTGTCGGATAGCTGCCACCTGCCAGAATGATTATTGCATTCGGATTCTGCTTCTGCGTGCTGTATATCAGATTCTTGCTGAATGTAACCTCTGCACATCCTCCGAGAATAAACAACGCATGGCCCGGTTGTCCTGAGGTATACCCCAATATATCGCCCGTCGAGTTGTTTACAAACTCAATCGACAGGTTTGAGGTATATGATCCCGATACCCACTTATGATAGAACAGCGATACGGGTTTGACAGTCCCAGCCTTAGCATAAATCACATTGTTCTCAAATACAATTTTTCGGAATTCAGTAAGACCAGTAGACAGATGTCCTTCTCCCACTTGGAAAAATGCATACGTACTACTTGCCTGAGTAAAATCGATTCCGATCTTGCAGTTCCGGAATATAATCTGCTCGATATATCCGTCGGTCGGGGAATTGCTAAATGTTCTTAACAAATTCTTATTGGCCCCGATGGTGATATCGCAGTCCTCAAATACAAGTATTTTTGCACCTCCAACTCCTGCTTCACCAGTAAGACCCATATAACAGTTGTCATCCATGCCTTGTGTCATATCAATTTCCAGATTCTTAAATCCGAAAATTGCATTCCGGTTTTGCATATCAAAACGCCCACTCATCTGTAGTTTCGTCTTCTTCTGTTTATTACGACCTATGAAAATTGATTGGTCTGACAGATAAATCGTTGCCGGATTCATAAAGGTATTATCAGCCTCGGTACCATCCAAGAAGTAGACCTTTGTTTCTTTATCGCCGGAAAGCGAACTAACAGACTCCGACGCCGTGTACAACTTGGCGCCCTCGCTATTTTTGTCATAAGATATGCCATTAACCTCGACACCCGAAGCATAATAGTCGTTCGGGTCGGGCGGGGTCTCCATCGTCGAAGTCGTAGCCGTGGCAATCTCACTGTATTGCTCACCCATGTAGGCCACTACATAGATCGTATACTCAGTCTCGGCCTTAAGCCCCTCGACCGTCACACTCGTTCCCAAAACAGCCGTACCCTCAGCAAAAACCTTTGCTGCTTCCGGAGCCTCGGATTTAGATTCCAAACATATATATTTCCAGCCGTCGGCATTGGCAACCTGCACATCAAACGTCAAAGCAACATCCGTCGGCAGAACCGTAGCAGACGGTGTCACCGAAGTTACCGTAGGTGGTTCGGCTGCGACACCCGTGCTCTGAACCTGAATCTTCGAAATGCACGAATACCGGCCGAACATGGCCAGAATAGCCACATCCTGCGACGAGTTGGCCGTAGCACGCGTAGCAGTCGTCCCGGCCGAAGCCAATGCTCCGGGGGCCTTTACGTAGAGTTTGGCCACATCCTCAACCGGATCGGTCAGACGCGCCGTCCAACCCTCGGGAGCCACCACGATTGTCTGGTCTATTCCCTTCATCTTTACATCGAAAGTCCGCTCGACGCCCGAATCGAACATCTGAATACCCTCCGTCGTCGTGACAATCTCGCAAAGCACATCGGCAACAATCGGGATCTGCAGCTCCTCGCCGCCGAGCAGTTTGATATAAAGAACGTTACCCTCGGTACGCACGCTGTCGAAGAACTTGTCGGTCACCGTGCCGCCGATGGCGCTGACATCCTCACCGGCCGTATTCTTGACATTCGTCCACCCGGACTCCTCGCCCGTCGTGTTGATCTGCCAGACACCCGTCTTCTCGTCGACGCGGAACTGCGGCGTCACACCGTCTTCGGCCACCGCATTCACATTCAAGGAGATGAAGTTCTTCCCGCTGTCGACCGAATACTGCCAGTTGCCCTGGGCATCGATCGATACCACCGGAATCACCGCCTCGGCCTCACTGCCCTGCGTCAGCGTGAGTGTCGTTCCGTTAGTCAGCTTCAGAGTGTAGGTACCGCCGGTTTCACTCACCTCGGAGATCGTCGCACCTCCGTTATAGAGTGCTTTCATCGCCTCGACGTTGTTGTTCAAGGCGTCGACCTGCGTCTCGAGGGCCTGAACCCGGCCCTTCAGATCGTCGATCGCATCCCACAGGTCGTCGTTGTTGTCGCACGACTGAAAGACCGCAGCCGCCGCAACGAATAACAAAATCAGATACTTTTTCATAATTTATCGTGTATTGTTTTTTATTTCAGGGAGTTCAACCAGCCGGGAACATACCCCAGACGCTTGTGCAACTGCGCCTCGTAGAGCGACTGCGGCTCGACGGCCTGTCCGTTGCTCTCGAGGTATTCGAGCTGTTTTTCGTCGTTTTCGTCCGTCAGTGCGAAGTTCACCTCTCCGCCGTGGAACCCCACGATGATCGGAGGCATGATCTTCCACCAGTCGTTGGCTGTCAGCCACCATTTGAAGACGCTGGAGCCGAAATCATGCTTGACTTTCGTCGCATTGAAATTCCAGATCGTCAGATCGCGCAGGTGGTTCGGGACATTCGACACGTCGCCGCCGAAGCGCCACTGCACGAAACCTCCCGTACAACGGTCAACCAGCGTGGCGCGCGGCTGTTTGGAGTGGGACTCAAACAGAGCGTCGTCGCCCCACGTATTGTTCCACAACACGGTGCCCATCGACTGGTTCGACACACCCGTGGCATGATATTGACCGGCCGTCTCCAGAAACGAACTGCCCGGCAGACCGCTCGACGTCGTGCATTCATAACCGCTCGTACGGTCGATGACCTTGCCGATGAAGACGCGCGACGAACCCTGCGACCGCACGGACGAATGGCCGCGGTTCCCCGAGATGACAATGTCGTAGGCCGAACAGTTGGCCGTCGACGAGAAGGTCAGCGCCTCGCTCACATTCGCGAAGTCCACGCGCCGCACCCACGAATTGGTCAAACGCATCATGTTGAGCGGTTTGAAGGCTCCGTCGTCCTCCCACGACACGTGATGACCGAAATTCTCCTTGGCATCGCCCACGAACGTCAGGTCCTCGATGCCGACATTCTCATAGTGCGGGAATTCGCGGATCTCCCAGCCGTACCGAGCCTCAACCTCGTGCATGATCGGCTCGCAGAACGTGACCGTATTTCCGCTGACCGACTTCACCTGATGGTAGTCATAGACGCAGATCGTCTGGATATCGGTCATGGCCGGTTTGTCCACGGTCTTCGGAGCCAGCTCCTTGGCCACCAGCTCCGCATTCTTGCTCTGCAGATAGAGCATCACCCAGTCGCCGGACGAGATGCCGGCCGTCGAGCCGACCTCCACCGAGAAGGCGCCCTTCGCCGCATCCCCCGTGACCGAGGTCAGCGCCGAATAGCTGTCGCCGATGCGCGAACTGTTGTTCTTGATGTTGAGCATCACGGGCGACGACCACATGTCCGTGGTAGCCGGATAGTTCTTCGTCTTCATGATCAGGCGCGTCTTGTCACGCCCCGCTCCCTTGATGATGAAGTTGCCGCCCAGGATGATGATGTCCGAACTCGAATATTCCGCCACGACTTTGCCCGAATCGTCATAAAGCGGCGTGTCTCGTTTTTCATCGTCCGATTCGTCGTGCAACACATAGTCGCCCTCGGGGAAGTAGATGATCGCATTGGCTGACGCATTGGCCAGATTGCTGCCCGTATTGCTCTGACCCGTCAGTTTGAGCGATTTCAACAGGGCGATGAAGGCCTCCCGCGACGAGGTTTGCCCCGTGGGGTCCAGCCCGTATTTGGTCACGTCGTAGACCGTGTAGCCCAGTCCCCAGACATCGGGAGGAGCCACTTCGCCGTGTTTGTAACCGGCATACGAGAAATCGAGCAGTACGTTCTTCGCAGTTCCGGCCTCAAAATTTCGCCACGCCTCGCAGGCGTTGGCATAGAGTTCGTCGGTTAGAAGCTTCAGTTTCAGCGTCGCAATCTTCAGATACCCCTCCTTCGACGTGGCAACCACCGAGAGGGTGAGCGGTTCGCCGGAGGCCGAAGCCGTGGGCGGTGCCGTGACCGTCAGCGTCGTCTCCTCCAGCGTGGCCTTCCACCCCGCAGGGACCTGAAGCATCGCCTCGGCGACGTTCGTCTGCTCGACCTCGAACTGGCGCGTCTCGCCGAGGTGGAAGTTCTCCTCCTCGTTGTCCGTGACGATCGTCAGACCGAAGTTGTCGTAGACGGCAAACGTCCGCGTCTCGCCCGAGACGAGTTCGACGGTCAGAAGGCCCGAGGCCTCGTCGTAGTCGACCCTCTTGAAGACCGAGCTGTAACCGATCGTGACATTTTCTCCGACGGCATTAACGGCCTCACCGTTCTGCCGCAGCGGGTTCCACGAACTTCCGCCGTCGAGGCTTACCTCCCACGTGCCGTCAGCCGAAACGCGCAGTTGCGGCGTACGGCCCACGGCCTCAGTCTGGTGTTCGCCGTCGACCACGGGCCGTGCCGAAACCGGATTGCCGTCGACCTCGATCCGCGAGGGAGTCGAACCTTCGCCCACCGAGACGGTCCAGTAACCCTCGTCGTCGATCCCCAGCACGGGGACCACCGCATCGAGTTTCTCGCCCTCGATGACCGGATAGCTCGAACCGTCGCTCATCTGGATCACATAGCCCTTGTCGTTCGCCTGGACGCCGACCAGAACCTTCGTTCCGGTCACCAGCTGGTGGTAGGCCACGATGCTCGCATTCACATCGCCGACCTTCGTCTCCAGAGCCGCCACACGGTCCCGCAGCGAGTCGATCTCCTCGCGGATCCCGTCGTCCTTCTGACACGACTGCAGCGCAAAGGCCGAAAGCGCTGCAATCCATAAAAAAAGTTTATTCATAGACATCTTCAATTTAGTTTTCCTTATCATAAGGGATCCACTCCGCCAACACGCGCTCTCGATACCAGACATCGTCGTTCTCGCGAAGCAGCACGGCCAGTTCGCCGCACAGCGAGGCGAAGAGCTCGGGGCACGCCTTGGGATCGAGCGGCTGCATCTGGTAGGGATCCCGCACGTCATCGTACAACAGCACCCGCTTCAGCGTCCCGTCGCGGCCGATCGCCAGTTCCATCGTATGTGTGGCAGTCTTCAGCCCCCGGGCCTCGGGGAAGAAGCCGCGGACCATCCCCGCGGAATCGCGCTCGCCGTCGAGGTTGCGCAGATAGAGCGCCGCACGCGGACGTTCGGGCTGCACGGCATCCTGACGCAGCAGGGCCGAAAAGTCGCGTCCCTCGACACTCGCCGGGATGCGGTCGGCAAGCCCCGCCAGACCGAGCAGCGTCGGCATGATGTCGGGCGTCGAGAGCAGCAGATCATCCACCCGGTGGGGGACATGCCCCGGATAGCGCACCAGGAAGGGGATGTTCAGCGACTCGCGCCAGATCGAGTTCTTCGGATCGCTGGTCGAGTGGCTGGTCATCGTCTCGCCGTGGTCCGAGGCAAAGACGACGATCGTATGGTCGGTCAGACCGGCATCGTCCAAAGCCCGGAGCAGCCGTCCGAATTCGCGGTCGATGCCGCTCACGTTGGCAAAGTAGTAGCGGGCCGCGGCAGCCTTGGCCATCGTCGTGTCGGCATTCGGCCGCACAAGCAGCTCCGTCAGCGACTTGTCCTTGTAGAGTTCATAGCCCTCCAGGTCGCAGTCCTCCGTCGAGGCGTAGGGCGAATGGGGCGGATTGATCCCCAGCATCAGAAAGAAGGGCTTTCGGGAATCACGCCGGGAATCCCGGTTTTCAATATACTCGATCGCCTTCGTCACCTCGTGTTGCGGCGACCACTCGTCGACATCGTGCCGGCGTCCCTCCGTATCCCAGTAATGGGGATGCTTGTGGACGTCGTAGGTGCCGTACGAATACCAGTAGTTGAAACCGTGGCGCCGCTCGGGAGGCGTATAGGCATCCCACTCCGGCACGGCGTCGCTCACGTAGGTCCCCGGACGCTGGGGGTTGTTGCGTGTCGGAAAGTCGACGTGCAGTTTGCCGATGTAGGCGCAGTCGTAGCCCGCCGCCGAGAAGACATCGCCGATACACTCGGCATCCTCGCGCAGCGAACTCTCCGGCCGCTCCGACATGCAGTTCAGCACCACGCCGCTCCGCTCGGGATACATCCCCGAAAGGAGCATGCCGCGGTGTGGGCTGCTCAGCGGGCAGTTGCTCACCGCCTCGCTCAGCACCGTGGCCTCGCGCGCAAAGCGGTCGAGGTTGGGCGTCGAGACCGGATCGCCGCACCAGTTCACCTGCGCGGCAAATTCCGGATCGGACCAGAACCCCAGCGAGGAGTTGCGGTACTGATCCGGGAAAACATAGATCACATTGGGGCGCTCGGTCTCCGGCGTCCCCGTACAGGCCGTCAGGGCTAACCCCGCAAACGGAAGTATTCTTCGGACTTGCATCATTTTTCAACTAATTCATGGATTTGAGCGTCACCTCACGCGTCGCCCCCTCGCGGCACGCAAAGGTCACTACCGTACGATCGCCGTCGATCTCGGCCCGGCATCCGTTGTCCGCCTCCTTCAGCGCCCAACACCCCCGGAGCGTCACCTCCAGAAGGGATTCGCCCGAGGGGTTGTCGATCCACTCGCGCGAATAGATGCTCCGCTCGACGCGCTTGCCGTCGGCATCGAACACCTCGTCGCTCGGCCCCTCGTAGAAGCGCAGGTCGGGATCGGACACACTGACCGTCAGCGACTCCTCCCCGCCGCCGATCATCACCAGCGACGGCATCGAAACCCGTTCCAACAACCCTTCGCCGACCTCGCCGCCCCGGAAGAGCGCATAGGCGACGATATCCGTCGGCCGGTCGTGCACGATATGGGCCGTCGAATCGCACCGCAGCACCTCGTAGGGAAGTTCCCCGGCATAACGGACCGCCTCGTCATCCGACGCATGGACCACCATCAGGTATTCGTATCCACAGCCGTCGACCGCACCGCGTCCGTGGTCGATCCACGCCGTGGCGAAGTCGTTCTCGGTCGGGGCGTCGGTCTCCTCGTGCAGCGAATGCTGGTGGCGTTTCCCGACGCAGACCCGCCCCTGCGGAACGATATAGAGGTTGCGCAGATTGTCGCGCAGAACGGCCCCCTCGGAGAGGGTTGTCTCGTAAGGGAAGTCCGTGATCCGTTCGCCGTTGACCTCGATCGCCCCGGCCGGATCCGCCAGCCAGTTCTGGAACAGCGTCGTGTGGACGCCTCCGTCGGCGCGGTTCCCGATGTCGGACCCCAGGCAGACGATGCGGTTGTCGAAGAGGAAGAACGACTTGAGGGCCCGCAGCGAACCGTTGTACTTGTCGTGGTCGTGGAGTTTCATGGCAAAGAGGCCGTCGCGTCCCCCGTGGCTCACGCCGCCGACAAACGCCTCGTCCGACAGGAGCATCTCCTCGTAGCCCGAGAAGGTGTCGACGTTGCGGATATCGGCCTTCATCTGCTCCATCGGAATCTCGAGGGCCGTCGTTCCGGGGATGTGGCACCAGTCCCACCCCTCCTGGCGGAAACCGCTGCCGAAGGCACTCACCGGATCGCCGTCGCCCAACAGCTGCAGGCTTCCGTACGTCAGGTAACGTCCGTAGTGGTTGGCCCCCTGGTAGATCTCCGCCGCCCACAGGTAACGGCTGTGGCCGGCCACCGTGACGAGCCAGTCACCACGCCGGTGCGACAGCGATGCATTGTAGCCGTAGACGTGCGTCCCTTCGGGCGACGGTTCGGCCGTAAAGCCCTGCTCCACGAAAAGACGGGCGTAGGAGTCCGCCGCCGGATTCAGACGCAGATAGGCCGCAGCCAGGTCCGAGTCGATCGGCTCCCGGCCGTCGGGCGAGCCGGCCACGGCCAGCCGCGCGTAGTGCCACGGAACCAGCGCCCCCTTCCCGTCGGGATGACGCCCCGACAGGGCCAGCGGGAACGACCGCAGGTTGCAGTAGAAGCGCATCTCCAGCAGCGCCCGTTTCAGAATCTCGTGGCTCTCCCGACTCACCGCAAAGCGCGTCTTCGACAACAGCCACACGGCATTGACCGCCCCGCCGCTGAAGCCGTCGACGGCATAGGCCGGATAGTGGTGGCGGTGGTGGAAGACCGTGCCGTCGCTCTTGAAGCAGGGGCTCGTCCCCTCGGTAATCTTGTAGCCGTTGTCGACCCAGCGCGAGAAGGCCTCCAGATAGGCCGCCTTCCGCGGTGTGTCGGGCAGCATCACGATGCTCGCCAGACGGCCGATCAGCGACGTATTGAAGGCGTCGATATCCATGCCCGGCGTCGCGGGAGGGAGTTTCACCTCTCCGACCCCCGAGAACCACTCCATGGCCTGCTGCACGTCGTCCGCCAGCCCGGCGCCGCGCAGTACGTCACGCATGAGGACCGGCGCCGTATAGAAGTTGCGCATGCTGTAGCCCAGGTGGTGGAGCGTGCCCTGGGCACTTCCCGCCGCAAAGCCCTGATCCAGCAGATGGCGCGTCAACAGCAGATACATCCGCTCCAGTTCGGCCCGTTCGGCCGGATCGGCGGATGTTTCATGCGCCACGGCAATCTGCAGCAGGAAGTCGTTGCAGCCGCGCAGCAGCTGGTCGTTCGCCGCGTAGAGTTTCGCCACGTCCGGGTGACCCAGATTGATATAGGTCTCGGCATAGCGCACGAACCAGATCGGTTTGCCGCACAGCGTACCGTCCGCATTCTCGCGGATACCGTATTGTTCGAAGTGCCGGCGCAGGGTCTCCAGCGGCAGAGGTTTCTTTCCCTCGAGAAGCAGTTCGCGCAGACGCTCCCCGACCGTCGCCATGTCGCGGACGGTCGCCTCGTCGATTGACTCCGGAACCTCCGGCATCGGATGGCGCCACGACTCCAGCAGCACCAGCCAGTGGTTCGTCGTACCGGCATTGATGAACGGCGCCTGGAAGTCGGCCGTATGGTGCCGTACGTCCTGGAACGAGGAGAGGATCCAGTGGTCGAGAAAGAGTTTGCCCCGCCGGGCCCCCTCGACCGTCACGACCAGTTGATCCATTCCCTCTTCGGGCCGGCCCTGCATGTCGCGGTCGAAAGCTACCCAGGCCCCGCGCCAGCCCGTAAATCCCAGTCCGTAGTCGAACCACGCGCAGGTACGTCCCTGCTTGCGGAACTCGAAGCGCAGACTCCCCTCGACAGCCTCCGGGGCGTAGACCCAGAAGACGAAGGTCGAGACGGAGGTTTCGCGCGGATTGGGATTCTCGGACAGATAACCGATCGGTGCGTCGATGCGCAGCTGCGCACCGCGCTGCGACCACTGCCAGCAGGCCGAATGGCTGCCCAGCTTGTAGTGCTCCGCGGAGAGGGAGAGCGTCGAACCGCGTCCGGCCACCAGCGGCGCCGCAGACTCCTCGAACGAGAGAATCCGCGCGTCAGCCACCTCCCCGGCCGATTGGGCCGAGAGGGTCAGCGACCAGACAACGGCCGCGGCAAGAAGAATCACCCTGCGCATGCGCCCACCTCCTTTCGCATCAGAACAGCGGTTCGCCCGCCTCGACGTGACCCTTGCGGATCAGCGCCTCGAGGAAGTAGTAGTCGGCGTAGTTCAGCGGCACGTCGATGTTGCTGCCGTGCGGGATGCTGCCCACCGAGTGCATCAGCAGGAAGCCGCCGTTCTCTCCCACCGGAGCCCGGTAGGCCGGCGACGAGAGCGACTCGATCATCCGGTCGGCCTTCTCCTTGTAGAGGGCGTTGTTCGTATAGGTATACATCTCGTAGAAGGCCGAAGCCAGAATGGCGGCCGTCGAGGCATCGCGCGGCTCGTTCGGGATGTTCGGCGCGTCGTAGTCCCAGTAGGGAACCAGATCCTCGGGCATGTTCTTGTCGTTGAGCACGAACGAGGCCACCTTCTCCGCGTGGTCCAGATAGCGCTTGTCGCCCGTATAGCGGTAGCAGGTCGTATAACCGTAGACGGCCCACGCCTGTCCGCGCGCCCAGGCCGACTCATCGGCATAGCCCTGCGCCGTGCAGCGTCCCCGGACGTGACCGTCCGTCAGATCGTAGTCCACCACGTGGTAGCAGCTGTAGTCGTCGCGGAAGTGCTCCTTCATCGTGCGGTCGGCATGGCTCACCGCTATATTATAAAAGGTACTGTCACCCGAGAACTCCGTGGCCTTGAACATCAGTTCGAGGTTCATCATGTTGTCGATGATCACCGGGCACTGCCAGCCCCGCTCGCCCTGCCAGCCGCGGTCGGCATCCCACGACTGGATGACGCCCGGCACCTCGCGGAAACGCGTCGCCAGCGACCGGGCCGTCTGCACGATCACCTCCTTGTATCCGGGGATATTCTTCAGCCGAAGGCCGTTTCCGTAGCTGTCGTAGATCATGAAGCCCACGTCGTGGTGCCACTGCAGATACTGGATCGAGTCGAGGATCTCGGTATGCCTGCGTGCCCGGTCGGCCCACGCCTCGTCGCCCGTGAGTTCGTACATGTACCAGAGCGAACCGGCAAAGAAGCCGCTCACCCAGTCATCCGTCGGCACATAGTCGATGCGTCCGTTCTTGTAGGTCGAGGGGATGCGGATCACGCCGCCCGTTTCGCTCGAATCGGCCAGCATGGCGAGCTGTTGTTTGGCTACGGCCACGTTGTCGTCGATGATCGAGGTTGTCTTCGGGGCCTGCGTGCAGGCGATGACTCCTCCGGCAAGCAGCGCGGCAGCCGCGCATCTTGAAATAACAGTCATAAATTCGAATTTACCGATTATATAAAGTTACACATTTGTATGGAAGACAGATTTATCAACCCGCTCCATTCCATTATTTTTTCACTAACCCAACCGCACTTTGTGCACAAAGATAAAATAATTTCCAGACTTACCCTATTTTTTAACATTTTTTTCCAATACTACGTAATTTTTTGTCATTTTCTCTGCCTCAAATTTGGGCAGAACGGATTCTTTCGTTATTTTTGAACAAATTGAATCGCATGAAAAAGACCTTATTATACGGATTATCAGCCGTTTTGACGCTTACAACCATCCTCGGGAGCCTCCCCGTCCACGCCGCCATTGATGCAAAAATCAATTTCGAAACGGGAATCCCCAAGGCCTTCGTCGCCGGAGACAACAGCACCCTCACCCCCAGCACGAAGCACTTCAAGGACGGACAGCAGTCGATGCTCTGGAGCTGGACCGCCCCCTCGACGCTCCAGTACAACGATTTCGGACAGCTCATGCGCTCGTTCCGCGTCAAGAAAGCCGGCATCATGCTCTGGATCTACAACCCCCGGGCCGTCGATGCCGATCTGCACTTCGCCTTCGAAACCCCGACGGGCGAAACCCCCTATTACTTTGATTTTCACCTCGATTTCACCGGATGGCGCGCCTGCTGGATCAAGTACGGCGACATGCCCGGCGACCACTCCTCGCAGCAGATCTCGCGCATGGTGATCTCCACCCCCGAGGGCGTCACGAGCGGCGAACTCTTCCTCGACCGCCTGACCTTCGCCGAGACCAAACTCCACGACCAGATCACCCCCGACCAACAGATCCCCAACAACAACTGCAACCTCAAGCGTTCGCTCTGGCACTGGGCCCGTCTCTGGGAGTGGGAGCAGTACACGTACGACGAGCCGCTGCACGAACTCACCCCCGAAGAGAAGCAGGAGCTCGATCTGGTCAAGTCGCGCATCACCTCGATCGTCGAGGCCAACATGTCGAGCGCCAACTACATCAACGGCACGATCATCCCGCGTGCGCTGAAGACCTTTGCGGCCGCCGGAATCCACCGCACCGACGACGGCGGGATCATCGGCGCCCCGCTGCTCTCGAACGACGAGTGCAACCGCTCGAAGGGCGAACTGCGGCTGGACGACATCGAGAACATGCTCAACGCCTTCGCCCTGAACAGCTACATCAACAACGATCCGAAATACGAGGACGACTTCTTCCTGGTCATGGACCACGCCATCGACCAGGGCTTCGCCTTCGGCCACGGCAACGGCACGAACCACCACTACGGCTACAACGTGCGCAAGATCTACGACGCCATGTGGCTCATGCGCGACCGCATCGCCCAGCGCGGCAAAACCGACGAGTATGTCCGCGTGCTGGCCTACTGGAGCGGACTCTCCGAGACGCGCAAACCCTACGTCTACGGACGTGACGAGCTGCTCGACTCGTGGCACACGCTGCTCATGCCCAAGCTCATCAGCGCCCTGATGCTCCCCACCGAAGCCGAACAGCTGCGCGCCATGAAGGGGCTCTCGCGCTGGCTGTCCGGGAGTCTGGACTTCACCCCGGGCACCATCGGCGGCATCAAGGTCGACGGCACCACCTTCCACCACGGCGGCCTCTACCCCGCCTACTCGACCGGCGCCTTCGCCGCCATCGGGTACTACTGCAAGGCGGTCCGCGGCACCGAATTCAACCTCACGGAACAGGGCCGCAAGTGCTTCAAGCTGGCGCTGATGACCATGGCCAACTACACCAACCTGCGCGACTGGGGTATCGGTATCGCCGGCCGTCACCCGCTGAACAAGAACGGCCGCATCCCCGATGCCGATGTCAACGCCTTCGGCTATCTGGCCGCCCTGGGCGACCTGACCGGCAGCGGCAAGACCGTCGATCCGGAACTGGCCGGCGCCTACCTGCGTCTGAAAGGCACCGACAAGGAGCTCAACAGCCTCTTCAAGAAGGAGGGGATCGAGACCGGGCCCACCCCTTCGGGCTTCTTCGTCTACAACTACGGCGCCCTGGGCATCCACCGCCGCGCCGACTGGATGGTCACCCTCAAGGCCTTCAACACGGATGTCTGGGGCTCGGAGATCTACACCCGCGACAACCGCTACGGCCGCTATCAGAGCTACGGCACGGCGCCGATCATCGGCTCGGGCAACCCCGTGACGGCCTTCGACAGCGGATTCAAACAGGAGGGCTGGGACTGGAACCGCGTGCCCGGCGCCACCACCATCCACCTGCCGTGGGCCGAACTGAACAGCCCGCTCCCCGGCACGCTCATGGAGCGCAACCCCAACCGGTTCTCGGGCGCCTCGTCGCTCGAGGGGCAAAACGGCATTCTGGTACTGCATCTCACGGAGGGCAACCGCAAGAACTTCACCCCCGGCGCCACGGCCTACAAGACGGTCTTCTGCTTCGACAACCGGATGGTCTTCCTCGGCAGCGGCATCGACAACAACAATACGTCGTACCCCACCGAAACCACCCTCTTCCAGCTCAACATGGAGGATCGCGGCGAAGCGCTGGAGGTCGACGGCCAGATCTACGACACCTTCCCGCTCCAACTCTCGAAGAGCGGTGAACGCGTGGTGATCTCCGACACGAAGGGCAACTTCTACGTGGTGAAGGACGTCGCCGTGCTGAACATCGCCAAGCAGGAGCAGTCCTCGCCCAACGACAAGACCCACGCCATGCAGACCGGCGACTTCGCCTCGGCATGGATCGACCACGGCCGCGCCCCGAAACAGGCCGGATACGAATACGTCGTCTACATCCAGCCCTCGAACAAGGAGATCAACCGCCTGCTCAAGAAGGACGAATACGAGGTGCTGCGAAAAGACAATGCGGCCCACGTGGTGAAGGACCTGCAGACGGGAATCACCGGATATGTCTGCTTCGAGGAGTACCGGGGCGACGGTCTGCTCCGCGAGGTGACCGACCAGACGATCGTCATGGAGCGCACGACGCCCGAAGGCGAGGTCGTCATGAGCGTCTGCACGCCCGATCTGGGAATCACCGAAAAGAGCTACACCACGCGTCAGGAGAGCCAGCCCATCGAAAAGCAGCTGCTGCTGAGCGGGACCTGGGAACTCACGGCTCCGGCCGCCGGCGTCGAATTGACCCCCGAGGCCGACGCCACCCGGCTCAAGGTCACCTGCCGGCACGGGCAGCCCGTGGAGTTCCACCTGAAGAAGAAATAACCCCATTTACCCCACAACCTACCAGAATCATTTATGAAAAAAGCACTCAAACGAACGGCCGCAGCGTGTCTGCTGACCCTGTCGATCCTGCTGAGCGGTGAGGCTTTCGCACAGAACAACGTGGTCGGACGAGTGGTCGACTCGAACAACGTCCCGTTGATCGGTGTCAACGTCGTGGTCAAAGGGACCACCACCGGCACCACCACCGGCGTCGACGGAAACTACGCGATCAAGGTCGCCGAAAACCAGACGCTGGTCTTTTCCTACCTCGGATATACGACCGTCGAGGAGATGGTCGGCAAACGAACGGCCATCAACGTCAAGATGACGGAAGAGGCCACACAGCTGGGGGCCGTCGAGATCGTCAACATCGGTTACGGCACCACCACGCGCCGTGACCTGACGGGTTCGGTGGCCAAGGCCGACCTGGGTACCATGATGAAGGCCAACGTCACGAGCTTCGACCAGGCCCTGGGCGGACGCATCGCCGGCGTGGTCGTCACCACGGACGACGGTTCGCTGGGCGCCGAGGCCAACATCACCATCCGCGGAAACAACTCCCTCACGCAGAGCAACGCCCCGCTCTACATCATCGACGGATTCCCCTCCGAAGGGTCGTTCGCCACGTCGATCAACCCCGCCGACATCGAGTCGATCGACGTGCTGAAGGATGCCTCCGCAACGGCCATCTACGGTGCGCGCGGCGCCAACGGCGTCATCGTCATCAACACCAAACGCGGCAAGGAGGGCAAACCCACCGTCAACTTCAGCGCCTCGTTCTCGATGAGCCACATCGCCAACAAGATCGACCTGATGGACGGCTACGAGTTCGTCCGCCTGCAGGACGAGCTGGTCAGCCCCACCTCGATGGAGAGCTCCTACTACAGCTACAGCGAGGAGCTGGGCCGCAACCTCACCCTCGACGACTACCGCAACATCCCCGGCATCGACTGGCAGGACGAACTCTACCGCACGGCCTTCCAGCAGAACTACAACGTCTCGCTCTCGGGCGGAACCAAGGAGGGTCTGCGCTACAATGTCGGATTCTCGGCCCTGGACCAGGACGGTATCATCATCCGCTCGAACTTCCAGCGCTATCAGGGCAAGGCCAACTTCACGCTCCCGATCACCAAGAAACTCTCGCTGAACGCCAACGTCAACTACTCGCGCACGGCCACCAACGGCGTGAACCCCACCACGGCCGAAACCACCTCCTCGTCGTCGGGCTGGCTGATGTATTCGGTCTGGGGCTACCGTCCCGTAGGCAAGCCCGGGCAGGATCTGCTCAACACGATCATCGACGAGTCGGTCGACGGGTCGAACGACTACCGCTTCAACCCGGTCAAGACCGCCCAGAACGAGTACCGCAAGACGCTGGTCGACTACCTCAACTCGAACATCGCCCTGACGTGGAAGATCACCCCCGAGCTGACCTTCAAGACCACGGGCGGCTATGTGCTCAACAAGCGCCGCCGCGAAGAGTTCAACGGCACGGAGACCTACACGGGATACCCCGGCTCGCCGAGCGGAAAAGGGGTCAACGGAGCCATCTACTGGACCGACCAGACCAGCTGGACGAATGAAAACACGCTCAACTACAAGCGCCGCTTCGGCCGCAACCACAACGTCGACATGATGGTCGGACTCTCGCTGCAGGGCCAGAACAATACCTACGAGGGAATCTCCTCGACGCAGATCACCTCCGAGGAGCTCGGCATCGCCGGCATCTACACCGGAAGCTATCAGAGCGTGCCGAGCAACTACTACGACTGGCGGATGATGTCGATGTTCCTGCGCGCGAACTACAACTTCCGCTACAAGTACTATCTGACCTTCTCGTTCCGCGCCGACGGATCGTCGAAATTCCCCGCCGGCAACCGCTGGGGCTACTTCCCCTCGGTGGGCGCCTCGTGGAACTTCAACCGCGAGAACCTCTTCAAGAAATCCGACTGGCTCACGAACGGAAAACTCCGCTTCTCGTGGGGTCTGACGGGTAACAACCGCACCCAGACCCCCTACGACTTCTATTCGCAGATCACCGTCACGCCGGGTTCGGGCGATTCGTTCGACTACGTCTTCGACGGCAAGCGCGTCCCGGGCTACTACTTCTCGAACATGGCCAACGACCGCCTCAAGTGGGAGACCACCGAGCAGTGGAACGTCGGCATCGACCTGGGATTCTTCGACGACCGCCTCAAGGTGACGGCCGACTGGTATGACAAGGTGACGCGCGACCTGCTGCTCTACGCCCTGCTGCCCGCCACGAGCGGCTACGAACAGGGCATGCTCAACATCGGCAAGATCCGCAACCGCGGATTCGAGTTCACGCTCGAAACGGTCAACATCAAGACGCGTCAGTTCCAGTGGTCGACCTCTTTCAACATCGCCTTCAACCGCAACCGCATCCTGGCGCTGGTCGACAACCAGAACACGCTGCAGACCTCCGTCACCTGGGAGACCCACTTCAACTCGCAGTTCCCCTACATCTCGCAGGTGAACAAACCCACGGGCATGATGTACGGCTTCATCTACGACGGAACCTACAAGCCCGAGGATTTCGACGCCGCCGGCAATCTGAAGAGCGGTATCCCCGCCTACAAGGGCAACAAGATGCAGCCCGGCGACATGAAATACCGCGACATGAACGGCGACGGAAAGATCGACGACTACGACCGTACGATCATCGGCTGTGGCCAGCCCCTCCATACGGGCGGCTTCAGCAACAACTTCACCTGGAAGAACTTCGACCTGAACATCTTCTTCTCGTGGAGCTACGGCAACGACATTCTCAACGCCAACCGGCTGATCTTCGAGTCGGGCTGGAAATCCCAGACCAACCAGCTGGCCTCGTATGCCAACCGCTGGACCCCGTCGAACCCGACCTCCGACACTCCGCGCGCAGCCGCTACGGGCAGCGAGGAGTATTCGTCGCGCGTGATCGAGGACGGTTCGTTCCTGCGGCTGAAAAACGTCTCGCTCGGATACTCCATCCCGAGCCGCCAGTTGCGCAAGGCCGGCATCAGCTCGCTGCGCCTCTACGTCTCGGCCGACAACATCTGGACCTGGACCAACTACAGCGGTCCCGACCCCGAGGTCTCGACCCGCAACTCGGTGCTTACGCCCGGGTTCGACTGGTCGGCCTATCCCCGTGCCTACGGGTTCACGGCCGGTGTAAACATCACGTTCTAACGTCCAAAAGCACCATCTCGTCATGAAAATGAAAAACATATACCGATTGGGGACCCTGGCGCTCTTCGGCACGGCTCTCTCGGCCTGCTCGTTCCTCGACACTGACCCGCAGATCATCCCCGCAGAGAACTATTACACCTCCGAGACCAAACTCCAGTACGGTCTGGCGGGTGTCTACGGCCCGCTGAGCAGCGAGGAGCTCTACGGAAACTACTATTCGCTGCAGATCAGCAACGCCGACGACCTCTGCTACTTCAACAACTACAACAACATCGACACCCGCCCCGACCGCTACAACCATACGGCCGGAACAGCCGTCATCTACGACGCCTGGCTCAAACTCTATCAGGGCATCAAGAATGCCAACGAGTACATCAAGGGCGTCGAGGCCTCGCAGATCGACCCCGAGGATCTCTCGACACCGAAAAGCCGATACGTGGCCGAAGCCCGGTTCCTGCGGGCCTATTACCACTTCCTGCTGGCCCAGGCCTGGGGCGACGTGCCCCTGCGCGTGGAGGCGGCCACCTCGCCCAACCCCAATGACGTGCAGCTGGCCGCAACACCCCAGGAGCAGGTGCTCAAATGGTGCGTGGACGAGATCGAGGCCGTCGTCGGCGATCTCGATCCGGAGGTCGACCAAACCCCCTCGCGCGTCAGCCAGACCGTGGCCGAAGGCATTCTGGCCCGCATCTACCTCTTCATGGCCGGCGAATCCGTAGCCGAGGTGGAGGGACTCTCCAAAACGGAGATGTACAAGAAGGCCGCCGACTGGGCCTACGAGGTGATCAAATCGGGCAAGCACCACCTCAATACGAATTACGAACAGGTCTTCATCAACATGATCCAGGACAAGTACGACACGGAGTATCACGAGTCGATGTGGGAGGCCGAGTTCCTCGGTGACCGCACCAGTGCGGACAAGTGGACCAACGGCCGCATCGGCGACCTGATCGGTCTGAAATCGCAGTCGACCAACACCAACTACTCGGAGTGGGCCTGCAACTACTCCTACGGCTTCTACAACGGTTCGTACACCCTTTGGCAGCTCTACTCGGAGACCGACCGCGTGGAGAGCGACCTGAGCCCGGAGGACGACGAGAACAACATCGCCGGAAAGATGGTCATCGACCGGCGCCGGATCTGGAACCTCCCGGGATACAACTTCCAGGGCTACAGCGGTTCGGACGCGACCGGCGGCCGCAAAATCGAGTATACGGTCAACAACGATAAGAAGGCGGGAATCCTGCTGCAAACCCGCAGCATGTACCGTACACCGTGGAACTACAACAATATCTTCGCCATGCGTACGATCGAGGGTCTCGAGGAGGTCGAAGGCAAGTTCGACCTGAACGACCTGGTCTACGAACCCGACGTGATGTGCGCCATCCGCAATGCGGGCAAGTGGCGCCGTGAAACCCTCTACGAAAACCAGATGTCGGCCAAGAGCCTCTACACGACGATCAACTTCCCGCTGCTGCGCTACTCGGACGTGCTGCTGATGTATGCCGAGGCGGTCAACGAGTACAACGGCGCCCCCGACGACATCGCCAAGGAGGCCATCCGCGAGATCCGCACCCGGGCCGGCATCCAGACCAACGAAAACCAGCTGAACGACCCGCAGTCGTTCCGCGAACTGGTGCGCAACGAGCGCGGACGTGAACTGGTCTTCGAGGGACTGCGCAAATACGACCTGATCCGCTGGGGCATCTTCGTCGATCGGATGCATCAGGCCGGCACCAACATCCCGGCGGAAAACAAATACCGCAACGTCTCCTACACCGACTATGCGGCCTCGACCTATGCCAACGTCTCCGAACGGCACATCTACCTGCCGATCCCGACCAAGGAACTGGCCGTCAACCACGCCCTCACGCAGAATCCCTTATGGTAAAACGCACAACAGCAGCGCATACGATGAAAACAAAACCGATCACATATCTGGCCGCGGCTCTCGCCCTCGCGGTTGCAGGAAGTTCGTGCGACCACGACGAAATCTACGAACCGCTGGACTTTGCCGTGCGGCTCGCCCCGACGAACACCTACCGCGTCGGCGAACCCGTCGTCTTCAACTTCGAAGGCAACGCCGACTACATCACCTTCTGGAGCGGCGACGTCGGCCACGAATACCGCTACCGCGACCGTACGACCATGCCCAAATCGGAGCTCGAAACCTGTCAACTGACCTTCTCCCTGTCACGCCGTTCGGGCTCAAACACGGGAGACGTCCAGGTCTACGCATCGGACCGCTTCGAGGGACTCGCGGGAGACAATGCCGCAACCGACAAAGCCACAATCGAAGCCATCGAAGCCGGCAACTTCGCCGACTGGACCCGCCTGGAGGTCAATGAAGAGAGCAAAAGCGGCCAGTGGGGCACCACCACCTGCAACCTGCTCGACGTCGACGGCAACGGCACCGCCCTGACCGACAACTTCACACTGCTGATCCGCTGGCACCCCAAGGATGTCACCGCCCAGCGAAACTACTACATCAACACGTCACTGGAGGTCAAGTTCAAAAACCGCGAATCGACGTCGCTGAGCTACACGGATCTGCAGTTCGTCAACTTCAATATGGCCAACGAAATGGCCGGCAAAGAGTACGATACCTACTCGACAGGTTCGAAGATCGGATACCTGCAGTACGGTCAGAATGCCGGCAACATCATCCTGAACGCCATCGAATCGGGAACGATGTGTCCGTATCTGATCGACACGTGGATATTCTCGACGCCAATGTCCCTTAACCTTACCTCTCCCGATACGGGCCTGAGCATCAAGGGCGTCACGGACGACGTGAAGAGCTACTCGTACACCTACGACAAGCCCGGTACCTATACGGTCACCTTCGTCGTCGCCAATGGCAACTACCAGGGCGAATCCGGGATTCAGACCTATGAGGTGACCTTCACCGTTATTGACCCTATCGAATAACGCAACCCATTCGAAATGAAGTCTCAAAGCCTGCTTTTTTCTCCTCGGAAAGCAGGCTTTTTTGCTTTGCCGGGTTGCATATGTGCGTTATTTTGAATATCTTTGGAGTGCTTAGGGAGCAGTTCCCGAATTTTATCTGAAACCGAAACGACCACCGCCTTATGAAAGCCGCATTGCAAGACATAGCATCGCATTTCGCCCTGCAGGGGCCGATCGACTCGATCGACTCGCTGGGCGACGGATTCATCAACGACACCTTCCTCATCCGGACCGCCGGCAATGCCCCGGACTACATCCTCCAACGCAAGAACAAAAGCATCTTCCCCGATGTGCCGGGCATGATGGAGAACATCCGCAAGGTGACGGAACACATCCGCCGCAGGGTCATTGCCGAAGGCGGCGACCCGATGCGCGAGGCGATGACCGTCGTCCCGACCCGCGACGGAAAACTCTACTACGTCGATCCCGAGGGCGAATACTGGGCCGTCACGGTCTATATCGCCGACACGGTGGCCTACAACAAGGCCGACTCTCCGGAACTCGCCCGCAAGGGCGGCGAGGGGATCGGCAAGTTCCAGGCCCAGCTGGCCGACTTTACGGAGCCGCTCGTCGAGACGATCCCCGGCTTCCACAACATCCGCTACCGCTTCGTGCAGTGGGACGAGGCGCTGAAACGCAATGCCGCCGGACGGGTGAAAGACCTTGCGACGGAGATCGGATGGATCGAGTCGCGCCGCGCGGAGATGCTCGATTTCTGGAAGCTGGTCGAGGATGGTACGATTCCCACCCGCGTCACCCACAACGACACGAAGATCAACAACATCCTCTTCGACAAGCAGGGACGCGTCCTGTGCGCCATCGACCTGGATACGGTGATGAACTCCACGTCGCTCAACGACTTCGGCGACGCCATCCGCTCCTACACCAATACGGGCGACGAGGACGACCGCAACCTCTCACGCGTCGGCATGTCGATCGAGATGTTCCGCGCCTACACCGAAGGCTATCTCTCGCAGCGGGCCCGCCAGCTCACCCAGTCGGAGATCGACCACCTGGCCTTCTCGGCCCGGTACATCACCTACGAACAGGTGCTGCGCTTCCTGATGGACTACATCGACGGCGACCTCTACTACAAGATCAAATACCCGGAACACAACCTCGTGCGCACGCACGCCCAATACAAACTCCTGCAAAGCATGGAGGAGCAATACCCCGAGATGTGCCGCATCGTCCGCGAAACGGTCGCCAAATACAACTGACAAACCACTGAAAGTGATGATGGAGATTCGCAAGATCGAGGGCATCGACCCCGAAAACCGGAAAGCCGTCGAAGAGGCTTTCGCACAAATCAGTCCGCGACCGATTGCCTGCTGCAACTGGCCCGACGGCTATCCCTATGCCCCGCAGGTGCGCTTCCGGATGTTCCACACCGGCAAGCTGCTGATGCTGCGCTTCGATGTCGAGGAGAACTACACCGCCGCCCGCGTAGACAGGGACAACGGCCAGGTATGGACCGACTCCTGCGTGGAGTTCTTCATCTCGCCGGGAAACGACTCGGGCTACTACAACTTCGAAACCACCTGCATCGGGCACATGCTGCTCGGATACCAGCATTCGCGCACCGATGCCAACCGCGCCCGGCAGGAGATCATCGACCGGGTCAAACGCACGACCAGCCTCCCCTTCGGCGAACCCTTCGAGGAGCGCGAAGGCGACAACCGCTGGTCGGTAATGCTGGCCATCCCGCCGCAGGCGCTCTTCTGTCACCGGATCGACGACTGGAGCGGCCTGGAGGCCCGTATCAACCTCTACAAATGCGGCGACAACCTCTCCCATCCGCATTTCCTCTCGTGGCGCCCCATTCAAACGGAGAAGCCCGATTTCCATCGCCCCGAATTCTTCGAACGAGTCCTTTTTGAAAAGTAAACCGAAAATACGCAATTCATAATATCAAGATGAACAACAAGTATTCCTTGCCGAAAGACGGCGGACTGATCGCCGAATCGGCTCCGCGCGACATCATCCATCGCTACGAAAAAATCCACACCCGGGTCTACGAAAACGAATACCAGGGTGTACAGTACGTGGCCGACACGATCGTGAAGGCCATCCGCACCTATAACGAAATCCACTCCTCGAACGAGGTCTACGAAGAGGCTCAGCCCTTCGTCCTGGGTCTCACGACGGGCCGCACGCCCCTGGGGCTCTACCGCGAACTGGTCAAACGCCACCAGGAGGGGCAGATCAGCTTCCAGAACGTGGCCGTCTACAGCCTCGACGAGTTCTACCCGATCAAATCCTCCGAACAGCAGAGCCGCAACTTCCGCATCCACGAGGATTTCCTCAACCACATCGACATCCTGCCCGAGAATGTCCACATTCCGGACGGTACGGTGCCCGAAGAGCGCATCTCGGAGTACTGCGCCTCGTATGACCTGGCCGTACGCCACATCGACCTGATGATCATCGGCGTGGGCGAGGACGGTCAGATCGGGTTCAACGAACCGGGCTCCTACTCGCGTTCGCGCACCCGGCTGGTTCAGCTGACCTACAACACGCGCAAGATCCAGTCAAGCTCCTTCTTCGGACTGGAGAACACCCCCAAGATGGCCATCACGATGGGTATCGACACGATCATGCGCGCCGACCGCATCATCCTCATGGCCTGGGGCGAGGAGAAGGCCCGCATCATCCAGAAGGTGGTCGAGGGCGAAATCTCCGAAATGGTCCCCGCCTCCTACCTGCAGGCCCACCCCAACATCGAGGTGGTGATCGACGAAAACGCCGCACAACTGCTCACCCGCGAACAGACCCCGTGGATGGTCGGGCCCTGCGAATGGACCCCGAAATTCGTCCGCAAGGCCGTCGTATGGCTCTGCAGCGTGGTCAAGAAGCCGATTCTGAAACTTACCTACAAGGACTATATCGAAAACTCGCTGGGCGAACTGCTCGAACAGGGCCGCACGTTCGACCAGATCAACATCGACGTCTTCAACGACCTGCAGCACACCATCTCGGGCTGGCCGGGCGGCAAACCCAATGCCGACGACTCAACGCGTCCCGTACCGTCAACGCCCTTCCCCAAACGCGTGGTGATCTTCTCGCCGCACCCCGACGATGACGTCATCTCGATGGGCGGTACGTTCATCCGCCTCGTGCAGCAGGGACACGACGTACACGTCGCCTACGAGACGTCGGGCAACGTGGCCGTACACGACGACGTGGTCGTACAGAACATCGACACGGCCCGCGAACTGGGCTACGCCGACCACTACGAGGAGGTCAAGAAGATCATCGCCAGCAAGAAGAAGGGCGAACCCGAACCGCGTGCACTGCTCGATCTGAAGGGTTCGATCCGCCGCGCCGAGGCCCGTGCCGCCGTCCGCTCGTTCGGTCTGAACCCCGACACGAACGCCCACTTCCTCAACCTGCCGTTCTACGAGACGGGCGGCATCAAGAAGGGCCAGCTCACCGAAAAGGACATCAACATCATCGTCAACCTGCTGCGCGAGATCAAGCCTCACCAGATCTACGCCGCCGGCGACCTGGCCGACCCCCACGGCACGCACCGCACCTGCATGGAGGCCGTGCTGGCCGCGCTGGAGATCGTCAAGGACGACGAGTGGATGAAGGACTGCCACCTGTGGCTCTACCGCGGCGCCTGGATGGAGTGGGATCTCGGCATGGTCGACATGGCGGTGCCCCTGTCGCCCGACGAGCTGATCATGAAGCGTCACGCCATCTACCGCCACCTCTCGCAGAAGGATATCATGCCCTTCCCGGGCGACGACCCGCGCGAGTTCTGGCAGCGCGCCGAGGAGCGTACACAGCACACGGCCAAGCTCTACGACCAGCTGGGCATGGCCGAATATCAGGCCATCGAGGTCTTTGTGAGAATGTTCTAAGGAATCAACAAAAAACGTTACAACATGCGTTTAATCATTGAAAATACCCCGCAGCAGGTAGCCCAGTGGGCCGCCAACTACATCATCCAGCAGATCAAGGCCAAGGAGCAGGTGACGAAATCGCCCTTCGTACTGGGGCTCCCGACCGGCTCGACGCCGCTGGAAACCTACAAGGAGCTGATCCGCCGCCACAAGACGGGCGAAGTATCGTTCAAGAACGTCATCACGTTCAACATGGACGAATACGTCGGTCTGCCGGAGGAGCATCCCGAGAGCTACCACTCGTTCATGTGGAACAACTTCTTCAAGCACATCGACATCAAGCCCGAGAATGTCAACATTCTGGACGGCAATGCCGAGGATCTGGTCAAGGAGTGTGCCGACTATGAGGCGCGCATCGTCGAGGCCGGCGGCATCGACCTCTTCATGGGCGGCGTGGGTGAAGACGGCCACATCGCCTTCAACGAGCCCTTCTCGTCGCTGAACTCCCGCACGCGCGTCAAGACGCTGACGCAGGATACGATCCAGGTCAACTCGCGCTTCTTCGGCGGCGACGTGACGCTGGTTCCGAAGACGGCACTGACGGTAGGTGTCGGCACGGTGCTTTCGGCCAAGAAGGTGCTGATCCTGGCCACGGGCCACAAGAAGGCGCGCGCCGTGCGTCACGGCGTCGAGGGGGCATACAACCACCAGTGGACGATCTCGGCGCTGCAGGTGCACCCGAACGGCATTCTGGTGTGCGACGACCCGGCCGCCGAGGAGCTGCGCGTAGCCACCTACCGCTATTTCAAGGACATCGAGAAGAACAATCTGATCTCGAAGTAGCCGGAGTTAAGGAGGAGGGGGGGGGTCGTCCTCCTTCCGGAAGGGAGCCAAACGCTCCTCTCCAAAGCATCCAGCCACAGAAAAACCCCGCAAGGCATCAAGCCTCGCGGGGTTTTCGTTTGCAATCAAACGGATAACGCTACTCCTTCACCAGTTCGATGTGGTCCAGACAGAAATAGGCGGGATCAAAGTCCCTCAAAGGATCAATGCCCTGCGGAGTAAACGTCAGGTTGTCGACACTGCCCAGCGAGGAGAGATCCACCTTGACCCAACCGGCTTCAACCGTGCCGTTCTTCACCAACGTCACATCCACCGTGCCGGTCGAGGCATTGTCCAACGAGCCGGTGATCCGATAGCTGAACGTACGATCCTTGACCGCCGAGGAATCGTACTTGTAGTAGGTATCCAGCAGCGTCGAGGGCGCCATGTAGAGATATGCCACCTTGCGGGGTGAAATGAATTCGATCGTGGGAGTCGTGTAGAGGTAGCCAGGCATGCTGCTGTAACTGTAATAAGCCACAGCAAACGTCTCTGTCGAGCAGGCTCCCGATTCCGCATAAACTGAGAATTGATTGGCGTAATCGTGCGAGGTCGCCGTCGTATTATAGTTCTGCGACAGTACGAAACCGGCCCAGGTATCCCACTTATAGCTGCCGCCATCCGAATAATAGGATCCGAACCAGACATTTTCATCGGGCGTGCCGAAGAGCGGAAGATCGATGTACGTGGAGCCGTACTGATCCTGCTGGCCGTTGCTCGAAACATACGACTTGCCCCAGAAGACGTTTTTGTGGGTCGCGGCCGCATCGCCTCCGACCACCTCGACATCACCCAGAACGAGCAATTCGCCGTTGATGTCCTTCAACCCTTCGGACGACTCGAACGAAATGACATCATACGCCTGATAGGGGTCGATAACCCGTACGACACACGAAGCCGAAACCGTGCCGCATACCGCCTCGACGGTTGCCGTTCCCGCAGCCACGGCCTTGACCACGCCCGTTTCCGAAACCGTTGCGACCGACTCCTTGTCGGAACGCCAAACCACACGATCCGTCGTATTGACCGGAGCGGGGGTTGCCGTCAACTGAAGCGTCTGGCCGATATCAAGCGTCTGCTCCGTAACATCCAACGATACACCCGTAGCCGGAACCTGCGCAGTTCCCTCCTTGTCGTCATCCGAACAGCCGACAAAGACCATCGAAGCCATCAGTGCGACAGCCGATGCCAATAAAATTCTTTTCATGTTGTTGAGTGAATTAAATATGTGCATAAAATAAAAAATCCGATTCCGGACCTCCCCGAAATCGAATCTCAATCCATACACAGCTTGAAACACACGCCTCCTGCGCCCAAGCCGATCGACACGATGCTCCGTTCTCCGCAGATGCACCCGAGAAAGATTCAATTCCCGACGGGAAGTGCAAGGCAGGTCTTCTGGCTCGTCCCGGTTGCAACGCCTTCCCGGTCCTGCGGGACCAGTGGCCAAAGCGTGTCGCAACCTCCTTACGGGACTTACAGCAGCGGGAACTGCTGCCGATTTTCACGGCATTCCCTTTTCATCACGCCGGGTCTGCCCGACCCTTTGTGAACCTTTGCGGTGCAAAGTTACAAAATAAATTCGTATCTTTGCCCCGCAAACCTAAAAAACATGAAATCATGAAGCACGCTTACGTGTTCCCGGGCCAGGGCGCCCAGGCCGTCGGGATGGGCAAGGACCTCTACGACAACGTTCCCGAAGCAAAGGAACTCTTCGAGAAAGCCAACGAAATACTTGGATTCCGCATCACGGACATCATGTTCGCCGGAACCGACGAGGAGCTCAAACAGACCAAGGTTACCCAACCGGCCGTATTCCTCCACTCGGTGATCATGGCCAAGGCCCTCGGCGTAAAACCCGATGCCGTTGCCGGACACTCGCTCGGCGAGTTCTCGGCACTGGTCGTTGCCGGAGCCCTTTCGTTCGAGGACGGTCTGAAACTCGTCTCGAAACGTGCCATGGCCATGCAGGCCGCCTGCGAGGCTCAGCCCGGTACGATGGCTGCCATCCTCGGTCTGGAGGACAAGGTCGTTGAGGAGATCTGCGCTTCGACCGACGGTGTGGTCGTTGCCGCCAACTACAACTGCCCGGGACAGCTGGTAATCTCGGGAGCCGTCGAGGCTGTCGAGGCCGCCTGCGAGAAGGCCAAGGCTGCCGGCGCCCGCCGCGCCCTGCGTCTGCCCGTCGGCGGTGCGTTCCACTCGCCGCTGATGGAGCCCGCCAAGCAGGAGCTCGAAAAGGCCATCCACGAGGCTCCGTTCCAGACCCCCACGTGCCCGATCTACCAGAACGTGGACGCCAAACCCTATACCGATCCGGCCGCCATCAAGGCCAATCTGATCGCCCAGCTGACCGCTCCCGTGCGCTGGACCTACATCGTCAAGAACATGCTGGCCGACGGCGTGACGGAGTTCACCGAACTCGGCCCCGGCACGGTGCTCCAGGGTCTGATCCGCAAGGTCGACGCCAACGCCACCGTCGAGTCGAAATCGACGCTGTAGTGCCTCCGCGGTTGAGACCCGCGCAAAACAAGAAAATAACGGCCTGTAATTCAGGTCGTTATTTTTTTATTGCCCTTCGAAAGCAAAAACTTTATTAAATTTATTAAAAACTTTGCATTATTTAAATATTCTTATTACATTTGCATAATTACTAAAAAACAGCCTGAAAGGATGACATCACTCACCGAATTTTTCAACAAACACGAAGACGAGGCCCTGAAGGGCATTTCTCACAAAAACAGCATCATCAAGCGCAATATCATCGCGCACATGGCCGTCAACGGCGAATGTACGCTCTCGGAGCTGACCAAGGAGCTGCACATCAGTGTCCCCACGATCACCAAACTGGTACAGGAGCTCGTCGAGGAGAACATCGTCACCGATCTGGGCAAGGTCGAAACCCCCGGAGGCCGCCGTCCCAACATCTTCGGTCTGGCCAATTCGGCCATCTACTTCGCCGGAGTCAACGTCGGCCGCGACAACATGCGCTTCCTGATCACCGACCTGCAGAACAACATCATCAAGGAGGAGAACGACTTCACGTTCGAACTCATCGACCGCCCGCAGTGCATCGACCGCATCTGCTCGAACATCGAGAACTTCATCGCCAACTGCGGCATCGACCGCGGCAAGATCCTCGGACTGGGCGTCTGCATGACCGGACGCGTCAACCCCGCCACGGGCCGCAGCTACAAATACTTCACCTCGAGCGAGCAGTCGCTGCGTGACATCATCGAACAGCGGGTCGGCATCCGCGTGCTGCTCGAAAACGACACCCGCGCCCGCTGCTACGCCGAGTACACCTGCGGCAAGTCGAAGGACGAAAGCAACGTCCTCTACCTCCACATGGGCCGGGGCGTGGCCATCGGCATCGTTGTCGACGGACAACTCTACTACGGAAAGAGCGGATTCGCCGGCGAGTTCGGCCACATCCCCTTCTTCGATAACGAAATCATCTGCTCGTGCGGCAAAAAGGGATGTCTCGAGACCGAGGTCTCGGGTATCGCCATCGAAGACAAAATGTGTCACCTGATCGAACGGGGTGTCAACACCATCCTCAAGGAGAAATACGACAAGCAGAAGAGTATCCACATCGACGATATCATCAATGCCGCAAAAAACGACGACAACCTCTCGATCGAACTCATCGAGGAGGCCGGCGAAAAGGTCGGCAAGGCCGTGGCATTCCTCATCAACACGTTCAACCCCGAGACGGTGATCGTCGGCGGAAACCTCGCCGCGGCTGGCGACTACATCATGCTGCCGCTGAAGTCCGCCACGAACAAATACTCGCTCAACCTGGTCTACAAGGATACGAAGTTCCGCGTCTCGAAGATGAGCGAAAACGCCAATGCCTGGGGTGTGGCCATGCTCATCCGCAACAAGGTCATCGGACTGCGATGACGCTCGAGGGGGAGCTGATCCGGCTGCGGGCCGTCGAACCCGAGGATGCCGAACTGATCCACACGTGGGAGAACGACCCGGACGTCTGGGCCGTCAGCGGTACCACGGAACCCTTCTCGCATGAACAGATCCGGCAGTTCGTTGAGCGGCAGTTGCAGGGCGGAGATCTCTTCCGCACCGGCCAGTTGCGCCTGATGATCGAGGTACCGGAGAGGTCCCGCACGATCGGGACGCTCGACCTGTTCGAATACGACCCGCTGCACGGACGCGCCGGACTGGGAATCCTAATCTACGACGCCGAGCAACGGGGCAGAGGGTATGCAGCCGATGCCGTAGAGACACTCTGCCGTTATGCACGCGAGGGGTTGCGGATGCACCAGTTGTGGTGCAACGTCGGAGCCGACAACACGGCAAGCCTCGGACTCTTCCGCAAACTGGGATTCCGGGAGGTTGGCACCAAACGCGACTGGCTCTGGACGCCCGACGGCTACCGCGACGAGATCCTCTTCCAGAAAATCCTCGACTGACCGGAGGGAGGGGAAGTGGAGCGGCAGGACTCGCGGTCCCGGACGACGGCAGAGCGGATGCGGCCAACAGCATCAGAAACAGACGCGGCCGACAGCGGCACATGGAGTTCCGAAACCGATGACAGATTACAGAGAGACAAAAAATCCCGACCTCACAAGGGTCGGGATTTTTCCTATGCAGACAAGTCGCTACTCCAGGCGGCGCGAACCGTCGGAGATCACCACGTCGTAGATCTTCGGTTCATGACCGTACTTGGCATTGAACTTCTCTTTGGCCGTAGCGATGAAATGGTCGTAGAGCGAGTCCTTCACCAGATTGATCGTGCAACCGCCGAATCCGCCGCCCATGATGCGCGAACCCGTCACGCCGCACTCCTCGGCCACCTCAACCAGGAAGTCCAGCTCTTCGCACGACACTTCGTAATCCTTCGACATGCCCCAGTGGGTCTCGTACATGCGTTTGCCTACGGTCTCGTAGTCGCCCTTCTCCAGCGCGTCGCAGACATCCAGCACACGACGCTCCTCGCCGATCACGTAGCGGGCCCGCTTGTAATCCTCTTCGGAGATCTTCTCCTTGATGGCATCGAGCTGCTCCATCGTGGCGCCGCGCAGGAACTCCTGTCCCAGGGCCTTGGCCACACGCTCGCACGAAGCCCGGCGATCGTTGTAGGGCGACCCCACGAGTTCGTGTTTCACACGCGAATCCACCAGCACGAGGCGGTAATCCTTCGGATCGAACGGGAAATAGGCATACTCAAGCGAACGGCAGTCCAGACGGATCAGATTGCCCTTCTTGCCGAAGACCGAGGCAAACTGGTCCATGATGCCGCAGTTCACACCGCAATAGTTATGCTCGGTAGCCTGGCCGATCTTGGCCAGTTCGAACTTGTCGATGCCGCAGTGGAAAAGGTCGTTCAGCGCAAAGGCGAAGGTCAACTCCAAAGCCGCCGACGACGACATGCCGGCACCCAGAGGCACATCTCCGGCAAACACCGTGTCGAAACCGCCGATTACGCCGCCGCGTTTCTGCACCTCGCGGCAAACGCCGAAGATATAGTGAGCCCAGCTTTCGGCCGGTTTGTCCTCCTCGCGCAGTCCGAATTCGGAGCGCTCGTTCAGGTCAAGGGCAAAGGCGCGTACCTTGTCCGTTCCGTTGAGGCGGATAGCGGCCACGATCCCCTTGTCGACAGCTCCCGGGAAAACGAAACCTCCGTTGTAGTCGGTATGCTCGCCGATGAGGTTGATACGTCCGGGCGAGGTGAAGAGAATGGCTCCGTCGCCGAACAGTTCGCTGAACTTGCTGCTTACTTTTTCTTTCATGCTCATGGTTCTATCGTAGTTTTTAAGTGATTCGAATTGTACGAAGATAGTAAAAAATCTGCAGTTTCGTATATTTCCCCGTGCCAAATAATCATAAACGAGATTCAACCCGAAGACGGAGCGACAGCCGGAGAGAGTGACAAAGGTGTGAAAAAGCGGCGAACAGCAGGTTTCGACTTGTAATCCCGGAAATATTCGTTACCTTTGTATATATTTCATTTCAAAAGCACCAACCTTAACTTTTCTGCGATATGCTCAAACCTCTTGCCTTGACCGCCGCCCTGCTGTTTGCCGGGGGCGTCGCTGCAACCCAACCCAAAGTCATTGCCCACCGGGGCTACTGGACCCTCCCGGGTTCGGCTCAGAATTCGCTGGCTTCGTTCAGCAAAGCCGATTCGGTCGGAGTCTTCGGTTCGGAGATCGACGTCTGGCTCACCTCCGACAACCGTCTGATCGTCAACCACGACCGTGTCTTCAAGGGGACCGACATCGACATGGAGCGCGACAAGGCCAACCTGATCACGCAAATAGTCCTGCCCAACGGCGAACGCATCCCGACGCTGGACGCCTATCTCAAACTGGTCGCCTCGAAGCCCGACACCCGGCTGATTCTCGAGATGAAGTCGCTTTCGGACCTCAACCGCGAGGATCTGGCCGCCCGGAAGATCGCCCAGGCGCTGCGCAAACACAGACTGCTGGAGCGCACCGACATCATTGCCTTCTCGATCAACGCCTGTCTGGCCTTCAAAAAGCTGCTCCCCGATACGAAAATCTACTACCTGAACGGCGATCTGCCGCCCAAGAGCATCAAGGCGCTGGGGCTGGCCGGCATCGACTACTCGACGGGAACACTGCGCCGGAATCCCCAATGGATCAAGCAGGCCCACGACCTCGGGCTGGAGGTCAACGTCTGGACGGTGGACTCGGAAGAGGATCTTAAATACTTCATCGAACAGGGCGTGGACTACATCACGACAAACTACCCCGAACGGCTGCAGGCCCTGCTGAAGGAGTAGAACAACCGGAATTCAAAATAAGAGCGGCTGATGCGGCCGCTCTTTTTCATATCCTGTTTCCTGCACCGGTCAAGAGCAGACGCCCGGCATTCCGACCGTCAAGGCTCCACAACCCGGGATTGCGACCGTCTCAAGGCCCCACAATCCGGAATCCCGACCGTCAAGGCTCCACAACCGTCACCTCCACCCCGCGCTCACGCAACCGGTCCAGATAGAGCGGTTGAATGCCGCTGTCGGTGATGATCCGGTCGACGGCCTCCAGATCGCAGATCTTGCTGAAGCCCCGACGCCCGAACTTCGAACTGTCGGCCAGCACAACGACCTTCTGCGCCGCCTGAATCATGGCGTTGTTGAGCGAAGCCTCGAGCATGTTGGTGGTCGTCAGTCCGAATTCGAGGTCCAGCCCGTCGACCCCGATGAAGAGTTTGCTGCAGTTGAAATTGCGCAGCATCGACTCGGCAAAGGGCCCGACCACCGAAACCGAACTGCTGCGGGTGATGCCGCCCAGCTGGATAACGTCGACATCGGGCTCCTGCGAGAGGATCCGCGTCACGGGCACGGCGGCCGTAATGACCGTCAAATGGCCCTTGGGACGAATCTCCCGGGCCAGGAAGGCCATGGTCGTTCCCGAGGCGATGATGATCGAATCGTCGGGGGAGATCAACGCGGCGGCCGCGGCGCCGATGGCCCGTTTCTCGGCCACGTTCTTCTTCTCCTTCTCATTGACGTGACGATCGCTGATATAGGGGCTGATCAGAATGGCGCTGCCATGCGTTCGATAGAGCTTCTTCTGTTGCTCGAGATAGGAGAGGTCCTTGCGGATGGTCACCTCCGACACGCGGAAGAGTTCGGAGAGCTGGGTCACCGAAATCGATCCGTTCTGCTGCAGAAGGGCCAGAATCCGGCTGTGACGCTCCGGCAGGCTCAACAAGGGTTCTTCACCAGGTTTATTCATGGGTGATGGTCTGTTTTATGAGACAATATACAAAAAATATCCCGAAAAACATGCACAAAATCAAGAAAACAACCAATACAACTGACGTTGAAGACCATCCGGATGATTTCAAAATAAAAGACACTTCGTTTTGATATTGCGAAAAACATTCGTATTTTTGTTGCGAAACGAAATAACCCCGGCGACCGGACAACCCTCTCCCGCCGCCATCCGAACCTTAACTACCATGTGGAAACTGCTGCAACCGCCTGCCTATAAGGCGGAAATGCCTGCCGACCAGATCGACCGCAAATACCACAAGCTGCGTCTGCAGGTCTTCATCGGCATCTTTATCGGTTATGCGGGATTCTATCTCGTCCGTAAAAACTTCTCGATGGCCATTCCCGAGTTGGCCGCCCTGGGCTTCGACACCAGCGAGCTGAGCATCGTCCTGTCGATGAACGCCGTGGCCTACGCCCTGTCGAAATTCCTCATGGGCAGCGTCTCTGACCGCAGCAATGCGCGGGTCTTCCTGCCGCTCGGACTGATTCTCACGGCCCTCTCGATGATGTTCATGATCGTCCCGGTGACGCTGCTCGGTCCCGAGCACAAACAGCTCGCCATCATCATCATGGCCATTCTGAACTTCCTGGTCGGATGGTTCAACGGCATGGGCTGGCCCCCGTGCGGACGGGTCATGACCCACTGGTTCTCGCAGAACGAACGCGGCACGAAGATGTCGGTCTGGAACTGCGCCCACAACGTCGGCGGCGCTCTCGTAGGCCCGATGGCCGTCTACGGAGCGCTGTGGTTCGGGTCGTGGTTCTACGGTGCGCAGTCGGAGCTCTACTTCCTGATCGGCACCTATCTCTTCCCGGCCGTCGTGGCCATCTTCATCGCCCTGCTGGCCTACGTCATGATCCGCGATACGCCGCAGTCGTGCAGCCTGCCCTCGGTCGAAAAGTGGCGGAACGACTACCCGAAGGATTACAGCGCCAAGCAGGAAGAGGTCCTCTCGGCCCGCGAGATCTTCTTCAAATACGTTCTGAACAACCGCCTGCTGTGGTTCATCGCCATCGCCAACGCCTTCGTCTACATGGTCCGCTACGGCTGTCTGGACTGGGCTCCGACCTATCTGCGCGAAGCCCAGGGCTACGACATCAAGCAGGCCGGCTGGGCCTATTTCGCCTATGAGTTCGCGGCCATCCCGGGGACACTGATCTGCGGGTGGATGAGCGACCATCTCTTCCACGGACGCCGCGCCCTGCCCACGATTCTCTTCATGGCCATCGTCGCGGTCTTCATCCTCCTCTACTGGCAGTTCTCGTCGAATTACGTCATCGTCACCATGTCGCTCATCGCCATCGGCTTCTTCATCTACGGCCCGGTGATGCTCATCGGCGTGCAGGCCCTCGACCTGGCACCGAAAAATGCCGCCGGAACCGCAGCCGGATTGACCGGATTCTTCGGATACTTCCTCGGAACGGCCATTCTGGCCAACATCGTGCTGGGAACGGTGGCCGACCGGGCCGGCTGGGACTGGACCTTCGTGCTGCTGATCGGCGCCTGCGTGCTGGCGATCGTCTTCATGGGCTTCACCTACCGGGAAGAGAAGGAGCGTTCGAAGAGGGAATAATCATCGGCTGCGCGATCCGCAGCACAACCTCGGGTCACCCATCGGTTCGGCCGAACCACGCCGCCGCCGACAGAACGGACTCCGAAATTCCCAAAGCCTTCCGGATTGCAGTCCGGGAGGCTTTTGTTTCAGCGACGGGCCTCCTCTCGCACGCTCCGACCATCGGAGAAGCCCCCCGGAACGACAAATAAATGGCCCAAATAGTTGCCTTTTCGTCGGGAATCGCTATATTTGTGGAATAGGCCGGTTTAGAAAATGGGGGATTCTTTCGACATATCGGACAATCGCCGGACCGTACTCGCATTAAAATCCGGAGATGAAGCGGCATTCAAGGCTGTCTATACGGCCTGGAGTACCGCCTTGTGCCGTTATGCCGATACCATCCTCCACAACGAGACCGATGCCCGCGAGCTCGTTCAGGAGCTCTTCGTCTCGCTGTGGCTGCATCGCCGCCGCCTGGACGAAACCAAATCCCTGCGCAACTACCTGCTGCGCGCCATCCACAACAACGCCCTGCGCGAATGCCAGCGCCGCGAAATCCGGCGCCGGCGGGAAGAACTGTTTCAAAACGAACAGAAAAGACAACTCCAGCCGGAGAGCGCCGTCGACGAGAGAAACGCCTGTTCGGAGGAGCTGCTGCTCCCAGCCATCGCCCGACTCCCACGCCAAAGCCGCCGGGTCGTGGAGATGAACTACCTCGAACAGAAAAAACACGCCGTCATCGCCTCCGAACTCTCGATCTCACGACGCACCGTGGAGACGATTCTCTACAAGGCGCTGCGCCGTCTGCGGGGCGAAATCAAAAAAAAATAACATTTCCGGTACGTAGTTTTTCCTCCGATCGTATTTATTCGGTAAAGAAGGTTACCGAATGAACAGGAACGAACCCCAGATTCCGCATCGTGAAATCGATGCCGATGAGGATGAACTGCTCGACCGACTCTGGAAGCAAACCGCCGGAAACGAGTCGTCGCATCCCGCCCCGAGCGGATATGCCGAACTTCAGGAACGGATTCACCGGCGGCTCCGCCTGCGGAGAATCCGCAGACTCGCCTGTACGGGCATGGCCGCCGCCGTGGTGACGGCCGCCGTGCTGCTCGTCGGAGGTCCGGCACCGGAGGCTCCCGATGCATTCGAACAACTGGCCGAGATGGGCGTTGAGATCGACCGCCAAGAGGTCGTAATGACCACCGACGACGGACAGCGCATGAATCTCGATGAGGCCGCCCGCCTCGAACGTCACGAAACGGGAGAAATGGCCCTCAACACCGCCCACGAAAGCATCACCATCCGGCCCGAACGGCGGATGAAAATCGAGGTACCCCGCGGGAAGGAGTTCCACCTGACACTCGCCGACGGGACCGAAGTCTGGCTCAATGCCGGCTCGACGTTCGAGTATCCGGCCTCGTTCGAAGGGGCCGCCGAACGGCTCGTCACCCTCACGGGCGAAGCCTTCTTCGACGTACAACGCGACACGTGCCGGCCGTTCCGCGTAGAGATGCCCGGCGGAGAGAGCATCCGCGTCCTGGGCACACGCTTCAACGTCCACGCCTACACCGAGTCACGCGAACACGTCACCACCCTGGTCGAAGGTCGTATCGCCTATCGTGCCGCCGAGACATCCGACTATCTGGAACTGCAGCCCAACCAGCAGGTACGCCTCGACTGCGACACGGAAAAGGCCCGCATCCGGGAGGTCGACGCCGAAGTCTACGCAGCGTGGACGGAAGGCTGGCTCTGGTTCGAGGCCGAACCGTTGTCCGAACTTGCCAAACGTTTCGAACGTACGTACGGAATCCGGATCGTCGTCGCCGAACCGCTGCGCAACTACACCTTCTCGGGCAAGATCCGCCGTGAACGCGGCATCGATTATATCCTCGACCTGCTGGCCGGGACGACAGGCATCCGCTGCGAAGTGAACGACGGCGTGATGTACCTCCGCTGAGGAAGAGCCAGGAGCGGACGGCCGCTCCGCATACAAAAACGAATCGAATAACCAGTCAAAGAGCGTTCCATATGGACAAAACATGGACTACAGCCCGTTTCGGGGGGGGGAGAAATTCTTACCGTCTTCGTAACATTCTACTGCTCGCGCTGCTTGTGCTGTGGCTGCCCTCGTCGGGGGCCGACATGCCGCGCATCACGCTCCGGCTGGAGGGTGTCACGCTCAGCGAGGCGCTCCGCCGGGTAAGCAGTGCCGCAGGCTACGAATTTTTCTACAATTCGGGGCAACTGCACGACATCGACAAACGCATCGACGCCTCGTACACCAACACGCCGCTGCAGAAGGTCCTCGACGAAATCTTCGCCGGCACCCCCTTTGCAGCCCGGATTCAGGAGCGGACGATCGTCGTCTACAGCCGTCCGGCCTCCAGTCCGCAGAAGGCGCCCGCACAGGAGAAGCAGATCACGCTGGCAGGTACGGTCTGCGATGCCGCGAACCGGCAGCCGATGGTCGGCGTAACGGTCGTCGTCGAGGGTTCGACGGTCGGCACGGCCACGGACGCCTCCGGTCAGTGGTCGCTGACCCTTCCGCCTGGAGTATACAACATCCTCTTCTCGTTCGTAGGCTATGAGCCCCACGTGCGTCACTACAACGGTCGCAACGCCTCGGAATTCCGCGAGGTGAAACTCATGCAGTCGACCGTCGAGGTGGGCGACGTGGTGGTCACGGGCGTCTATCAGCGCAAGAAGGAGAGCTTCACGGGTTCGGCCACGACGTTCAAGAACAAGGAGCTGATGGCCGTCGGCACGCAAAGCGTGCTGCAGAGTCTGGCGACGCTCGACCCCTCGTTCAAGATCACGGAGAGTGTCCAGTTCGGTTCGGACCCCAACCGGATGCCGGATTTCGAGATCCGCGGCAAGAGCAGCGTCGTGGGACTCAAGGAGGAGTACGGCACCGACCCAAACCAGCCGCTGTTTATCCTCGACGGTTTCGAGACGACGCTCGAAACGGTCATGAACCTCAACATGAACCGCGTGGCATCGGTGACCCTGCTCAAGGACGCGGCATCGACGGCCATCTACGGATCGAAGGCCTCGAACGGCGTGGTGGTCATCGAGACCAAAATGCCCGAACGCGGCCGGCTCCAACTCTCCTACAAGGGTGACTTCAGCATCACGACCGCCGACCTGACGGACTACAACCTGATGAATGCCTCCGAGAAGCTGCAGTTCGAAACCCTCGCTGGCGTCTATACCGACACCAACGACATGTCGAACCAACTGCGCCTGGACAATCTGCGCAACGAACGCCTCAAGGGCATTGCCCAGGGCATCGACACCTACTGGCTGAGTGAACCGCTGCGTACGGGCTTCACCCACAAGCACAACATCTACGCCGAAGGCGGCGAGGAGAAGATCCGCTACGGCATCGGCCTGAGTTATGGCGGGGTGCAGGGCGTGATGAAGGGTTCGGACCGCGAGACCATCGGTGGAAACATCGACCTCATCTACCGTACGGGAAAATTCCAGTTCAGCAACAAACTCACGATCGACTACCAGAAGACGAACGACCCGATCGTCTCATTCGCGGAGTATGCCGCCGCCAACCCCTACTACAAGAAGACGAACGAAAACGGAGAGATCGAGAAGTATCTCTATTACTACCAGAATGCAGAGACGGGCGAGACCGAAGCGATCGGGAATCCGCTCTGGAATGCCCACCTGAACAACTACGACAAGGGCGACAAGTTCGGGTTCACGAACAACTTCATCCTCGAATGGTTCGTCATGGATGATTTCCGCGTACGCGGCAAGTTCGGAATCACCCATTCGAGTGCCACCAGCGAAAACCGGCTCTCACCGCTGCACACGGATTTCGACGACAAGGAGGAGACCGAAAAGGGACTCTATTCGCACTCGCAGACCAAAAGCACCAGCTACGAAGGCGACATCACGGCCACTTACGGACGTCTGTTCGGGGGCAAGCATATGGTCAACGCGGTGGCAGGATTCAATTTCAGTTCGAACCAGTCCACGAGCAACGGCTACAAGGCAAGCGGATTCTCCGACGATCAGTTCGGCGCGCCGTCGTTCGCCAACGGGTACCCGGAGGGCGGGAAATCGACCTATACACAGACTCAAACCCGTGCCGCCAGCTTCTATTTCAATGGAGGTTACGCCTACGACAACCGTTATCTGCTCGACGTGAACTACCGCAGCGACGGCGCCTCGATGTTCGGCACGAACAACCGTTTCCGCACAACCTGGTCGGCGGGTATCGGCTGGAATATCCACAACGAGGCATTCATGCGCGAGACGGACTTTTTCCAGCTGCTGAAACTCCGCGCCTCGGCCGGTAATCCGGGTAACCAGAATTTTGCGGCCTACCAGGCATTCTCGACCTATGTCTTCAACAGCAGGATGACCAACGTCTTCGGTACGGGCGTGGTGCTGAACCAACTCGGCAACGAGGATCTAGCCTGGCAGCAGACCATCAATTACGACGCGGGATTCGACGCGACGATGTGGGGCAACCGCATCAATGTGACGTTCGACTACTACGTGAAGATCACCGACCCGCTGCTGGCGATCATCACCACCCCGGGATCGATGGGCATCACCTCGCTGGCCATGAACGCCGGGCAGCAGAAGACCAACGGCGTGGAGCTGACGTTCCGCATCTCTCCGATTTACCGTCCCGAGGAGCGGATCAACTGGAACATCAGCCTCAACGGCACCCACGCCAAGGCTCGTTACGCCAAGATCGGCAACGCCTTCGCCTCGCTCAACGAAGAGGGCCGCAACTCGCTTTCGGGCACGACCCGCTACTACGACGGCGGCAGTCCGACGGCCATCTGGGGTGTTCGCTCGGCCGGCATCGACCCTGCGACCGGAAAGGAACTTTTCATCAAGAAGGACGGCAGTTATTCGTTTACCTACGACACGGCGGACGAGGTGGTGCTGGGCGATACGGAGCCCAAACTCGAAGGCGTTCTCGGCACGACCTTCTACTACAAGGGATTCTCCCTGGGCGCCTACTTCCGCTATGCCCTCGGGGGACAGATCTTCAACACGTCGCTGTTCGAAAAGGTCGAGAATATCTCCACGGCGGATGTCTATCAGAACCAGGACAAACGAGCACTCTACGACCGGTGGTCTCCCGACAATCGGGAGGCCTATTTCAAGGGGATCTCGCTCGTCCAGAAGACCGACAAATCGTCGCGCTTCGTCATGGACGAGAACTACATCGAGGGAGAGTCCTTCTCGATCGGTTATGAATTCACGCAGAAATTCGTCAAACGACTGGGTCTCTCGGCTCTGACCGTACAAGCCTACATGAACGACATGTTCCGACTCTCGACGGTCAAGAACGAACGGGGTATCAACTATCCCTTTGCCCGGACGGTTTCGCTCTCCATCTCGGCCACCTTCTGACCGCTAACCGCCAAACACCGAAGCACATGAAACACATCATAACAACTTGCCTGATTGCCGCTGCGACACTCGGCAGCGGATGCAGCAACTGGCTCAACGTACAGCCCTACGACCAGATCTCCGAGGAGCAGCTTTTCAGTTCGGAGGAGGGATTCCAGAAACTGCTCAACGGCATCTACATCGAACTCAACTCCACGGAACTCTACGGCGGAACGCTCGGTCCCGAGATGATCGAGGTCATGGGCGGCGCCTATGAGATCGGCGACGATGCCGTCAAATGGGGCAACTACCCGGATCTGAAAAGCTACGACTATGCCAGTGATTATTGGCGCGACCGCCTCGACGTGACCTGGAACAAGGCCTACGCGCTGATTCTGAACTGCAACAAGCTGCTCGAAGGCCTCGAAGGGCGAGAATCGCTTTTCGCGGCAGGCCACGCCGCCATCATCCGCGGGGAGGCCCTGGCCCTGCGCGCCATGCTTCATTTCGATCTGCTGCGGCTTTTCGGCCCGGTCTACTCGCAACACCCCGAATCGGCATCGATCCCCTACTACACTTCGCGGACGACGACTCCCGAGCCGAGTCTGGCGGCCAGTGAGGTCATCTCCCGCATTCTGACAGATCTGACCCAGGCCCGCAGGGAGTTGGCCAACGATCCGGTGATCACCGAAGGCACACTCATGAGTGCCGATCCGACCGTAGGCTCCTCGTTCTTACGCTACCGGGCGCTGCGTCTGAACTATTATGCCGTCACGGCGCTCGAAGCGCGAGTGCAGCTCTATGCGGGGAATCGGAGCGAAGCCCTGACCCGGGCTCTCGAAGTGATCCGGGCTGCCGACAAGGGCATCTTCCCCTTCGTGGACCGCACGGCGGTCGTGGGGACGGACGACCCGGACCGGATCTTCTCCACGGAGGTGCTCTTCGCCCTCTCGCACAGCAGCCGCAACCAGATCTTCCTCGACTATTTCAGTCCGTCCCGCACGATGTTCGTCTTCAAGATGGAGTCGGCGCTCATCAGCCAGGTGATCTACGGCGGCGGACAAACCACCGGAGGTTATCAGGACGACTACCGCAACCGGGTTGGCTGGAGCACCTCGGGAACAAACCGCTACTTCTACAAATATGCAGACATGACGGCCAGCGGTTCGATCGAGAATACGATGATTCCGATGCTGCGATTGGGTGAGATGTACCTCATCGCCGCCGAAGCGCAATCGGACGTACTTGCAAACGGCGCCTCGTATATCAATATCCTGCGCCGCGCCCGGGGTATCAGCACCACCCTGCCGACCCTGACGCAAGAGTTGCTCATCTACGAATACATCCGCGAACTCTACGGGGAAGGGCAGCTCTTCTACCTCTACAAACGGCTCTACACGACGATCATCCGCTCGGCAACGGAGAATCAGAACACGCCCCCGAGCAGCAACGTCTTCGTCGTTCCGCTTCCCGATTCCGAAACCGACAACATTCAATAGGCCTCAAACATGAAACTGCGAACGCTAACGATATTTCCGGCACTGCTCCCGCTGCTTCTGCCGGTGGGCTGCCAGGAGCGCTTCCCGCAACACTTCGAGTCCATCGAGGGGATCTACTTCAACAACCAGCAAAACAACGGCACGCTCGTCGACAGCGCCTCGTACACGTTCATCTACGAGGATCTGGACGAGATGGAGGTTACGGTGCGCATTCAGCACCTGGGGCGCGTATCCCAAACGCCGCGGCCGGTCAACCTGCAGGTCACGTCGGCCAATGCCAGCGAAGGGGTGGATTATGCGATGACGGGCGAGGCAGTGCTGCCGGCCAACGCCACGAATTTCGACTTCCCGATCCGGCTCTACCGCACCGAAGCGCTGAAGAGCGAGACCAAGCAACTGGAGATCACCCTCTCGGCCAACGATTTTTTCTGCATCCCGTTCACGAAGCAGATTCTCTCGGGGGGCGATACGGTCTCGACGGTCCGTTACAGGATCTATTTTTCGGATCAGTTCACGGCACCCCCGAAGGGGTGGCAAACGATATTCATCGGAGACTTCTCGCAACAGAAGTTCGAACTGATCTGTGACGTAATGGAGATTTCACGATCGGATTTCAACGAAGAGAGGACGATCTCCTCCGCCAAATGGATGTACATCCAGAGTACGATGATCAATTATGTCGCCGAACAGGAACGGCTGCGCAAGGCCGGACAGGAGTACGACGAACGTGCTTTCGACAAATCGGGCGCACCGTTGACATTCGCATAACCTTCGCAACAGGAAAAAAGATGAAAATCAGAAATTGGATAATTGCCCTGACGGCGGGCTCCCTGCTGGCCTCGTGTGCGGGCGATCTGGGGAATTACGACTACCACACGCTGAAGGAGCCCGTCATCACGGGCATCGAAGCGGATCTTTCGGTCCTGACCCATACACGGCTAAGCCTGCGCCCCGATCTGGGTCTGGAAGCATTTCCCGACAGCGACTACACCTTCGAATGGCGGGCCCTCTCGCTGAGCGACAACACGACCATGACGGTGCTGGGTCAGACGCGCGATCTGGAGTATGACGTGGAGTTGTTTCCGGGGAGTTACCTGCTGCTGTTCCGGGTGATCGAGCGTGCCACGGGGATCTTCTGGCAGGCGGAATACAACCTGCAGGTGAGCGAATCGACCTCCGAAGGGTGGATGGTTCTCTGCGCCGAAGGTCCCGAGAAGCGTGCCCGGCTGGACATGGTCTCGAAGGTTACGGGCGAGACCTACCTCGACGTTCTGTCGGAAAACGGCATGCCCGAACTCCGGAATCCCTATCGCATCCAGTGGTCGCGCTTCGCGGACAGCGAATCCCCCTACTATCTGCTTACGGGAGACGGTGCGACCCGTTTGGGGCGGAGCGGTTTCGAATGGAAGGAGGAGTACCGCCTGCAGTACGAGATGGGGAATTCGGACATCCCGGCCCCGGAAGCCATCACCGACGTAACGGCGGCCAAGATGATGGTCTACGGATCGAAGGTTTACTATGCGGAGTGTCTGATCGGAGTGGGACTTTTCGGTCCGATTTCCGGAGTCTCGTTCCGCGCCGCACCGGTCATCGGTTGCAACATCTCGACACAGAATATCGTAGTCCCGGCAGCCATGTTCTACGATCTGGACAATCGCCGCTTCATGGTCTACGCTCCGAATCTGCGGAGCAACGATGTCGGCGGTTATGAGGCCCTGCACGAAATGAACGACCTGATCACGCTGCTGGGCGAGATGGACAACGGCGGCAAGGTGACCGGCACGGCCTTCGAACGCTTTCCCCAGGGGAAGGAGTTCGTCTGGATGGAGAATACGAAGTACGACCCCAACAACACCTCCGCGGGCATCATCTACACGGTATTGCGGGACGGGGAGGAGTACACGCTCTACGGCACCCAGCTCGGCGAATTGTGGAATGCCGTCAGTCTGGGCGGTCCGGCCTTTGCCGTGGGGCGTGCCGCCTGGGCCGACTTGTCGGCCTGTCCGCAGATCGCTCAGGCAAGCCAGTTTGCCTTCAGTTCGCTGCGGAGCATGATGTACTACGCCGTCGGCGGGAGCGTCTATGCCGTCGACCTGTCCCAGACGCCCGTACAGACCACGCAGCAATTCTCGCTTCCGGACGAGGAGATCGTCTGCATGAAGTTCAACATCTACAGCCAAAGCGAGAACCTCAACCGTTCGTACGACCTGGTCGTCGGGAGTGTGAAAGGCGACGAAGGGACGCTGCGGGTCTATGAAGGGTTCGAATCCGACGGGGATTTCCGCAACGTAACCCCGGAGGTCTATCCGGGCCTTGGGCGAATCGTCGACGTCACCTATCGGGAAATGCTGAAATAACGAAATGGCAAGATACCATGAAACGACCCATGAAGAGATTCTGGATTCTTCCGACGCTGCTGTTTGCAGCCACGGCCTGTGCACCGCAAGGGGGTTATACGCTTCTCGGCGAGGTTCCTGAGGTGTGGGAAGGGAAAAGCGTCGTGCTCTATGCCGTTGACGGCGGGAGTGCCGAGCCCCTCGACAGTACGACCGTTTCCGGCGGACAATTCCGGCTGAAGGGGGTACTCGCCACCCCGCGGCGCTGCCGGGGCGTCATCTACCTGGATCCGAACGACCGCACCTCGCGCGATACACGGATTTCATTCGACGTACTGCTCGACAGCACGCAGGTCACAGCCCGCTATGACGCTCACCAGGGTCAACCAGCATTCACGCTGTCGGGTGGTGCCACCCAGGAGGCCATGCAGGAGTTCCGCCGCGAGCAGGCCGCGCTGAGCGGGGCATACGACCGCCTGTTCGACGAATACATCGCCACGTTCTACCACCGCGCCGACCGTCAAAACGGCATCGCACTGGCACGTCGTCTCACGCAGCTCAACGAGCAGATCCTCAGCCGCAAGATCGACTACATCCGCAGCCATCCGAACTCGGGAGTGAGCCTGCAACTGGCCGATGAAGTGGTGCACAACGCGGCCATCCCGACACGAGACACGCTCACGGCGCTGATCGGAATGCTCGCACCGGATCTCCGCGCCTCGGCCGCGGGGCAACGGCTCGCAACGCTGGCCCGCACCAAACGGATGCTGTGCGGCGGGCAGCTTCCCGATCTGACGGTCATCGACCCGCAAGGCCAGAAGCATTCTCTTTCGGATCTGCTGCTTCCGGGCCACTGTACGCTTGTGGAGATCTGGGCTTCGTGGTGTTCACCGTGCCGCAACGACATTCCCTACTTGCGGGAGGCGTATGCCCGCTACCACGATCGGGGATTCGACATCGTCGGCATTTCGATCGACACCCAATCCGACGCCTGGCAACAGGCCCTCACCTCGGAGAAGATGGCATGGCGTCAATACAACGATCCCGAGCGGGAGAGTTTCGAAGCCTTTGAGACCAGCTCCGTCCCGACCTCGATCCTAGTCGACGAGCAGGGTCGGATTCTGCAGCTGGAAGCCCGCGGCGGCTGGTTGGGCGCCGCACTCGAAACCCGATACGACCAACAAACGAAATAGCCAATCATGAAGAGACTGTTGATTCTTCCGTTGCTGGCGCTGGCCTCGGCCTCCTGCGCCCCGCAACAACCCGAGGAGGCTTGCCTGCGCATCGAAGTGACGAACCCGACGCTTTCGAACGTCGGACTGCTCGTCGACCGCACGACCTCCTACACGGCCGAATTGGACAAACACGGCCGGGCAACGATCACCCTGCCGGGTGTCGAATACCTCTACGCCCAACTCGTCTATGGCGAACAGATGCGTCCGTTATTCATCCAGCGGGGTGACGGCGCAACGGCCCGTTTCGACGGATTGCACTTTGCCGAGAGCCTCGAAGTCGACGGCAAGAACCGGGCAGCCAACGACTATCTGCGTACGACAACGCTGTCCGAAGGACCTTCGTATGACGTCGCGTGGGAAGAGTTTGCGCAGGGGCTCCAGGAGCAATGCGCAGGCATCGCCCGGCTCCTCGAAGTCCGGGGACTCGACAGTTTGTGTCCGGATTTCGCACGCATCGAGCGGATTCGGCTGCGTTACGCCTATGCCCAGCCGATGCTGGTTTACGAGATGGGACATCGGATGATGACCGGAGACACGACCTTCCGGGTCGGGCCGGCGCTGACGGATTCGGTCCGCAAGCTGGCAGTTGTCCGCGAGGAGCTGGCCGACGTTCCGGAGTATCGGGATTTCCTGCGCTTCGGGATACCGTTACTGCTGCAGGACGAAGGGGTTGCGATCGAAAACTCCTACGACCGCACGGTAGCCACGATGCGTTACATCGGCGAACGGTTCCCGGACGGACGGGTCAAGCAGTCGATGCTTCGTTCGCTGGCGCTCGAATACCTCCAGGCCGAGGGAGTCCGCAACACCGGGGAGTTGCAGAATCTGGCCAACAGCTATCTGACCGATCCCCGGATGCTGGCCGACTACCGGGCCGAGATTTCGCGTCACGACCTGACGGCTGCCGGGCGTCCCTCACCGGATTTCACGGCTGTTGACCGTACAGGCCGGCGCCATACGCTGTCCGACTTCCTGGGGAAATACCTCTATATCGATCTGTGGGCATCCTGGTGTGGGCCCTGCAAGCGGGAGCTTCCTCATCTGAAACGCCTTTCCGAGCGTTTTGCGGGCCGGGAGATTCTTTTCCTGGGGCTTTCGGTGGACAGTGAGCGCGACGACTGGGAGAAGGCTCTCGACAGCGAGGAGCTTCCGGGGACTCAATTGTGGCTAGATCCGTCGAGCAGTTTTGCGGCCGACTACGGAGTTGACGGCATTCCCCGCTTCATTCTGTTGGACAAGGAGGGGCACATCGTAGAGTCCAATATGCTGCGTCCGTCCTCCAATGGAATCGATGCCTATCTCGAATCGCTGAAAGACATTTGAACCTCATATCAAGATTCTCTAAATTTCTGTTAAACCTCAAACATTTGCAACCATGAAAAAATTATGGCTTTTGTTGCTGGCGGCAGGCGCGATGACGTTTGCTCCGGCATGTTCCGATGATGACGGCAACGGACCAAGTTGTCCGGTAGCGTGTACGGTTCCGGCCACGGCCGAGATCGGCAGCGAACTGACCATCACGGGTCAAGGGTTCGATGCGGCGGCAGAAATAGCTCTTCGCGACGATTCGGGTGTGGAGAGCAAGCTCGAAAACCCGCAAATCACCGCCACGAGTTATACGGGAACGGTTCCGCTTACGCTGACTCCGGGGTCCTACACGGTAGTACTTTACCAGGAGGGCATCTGGGAGCTTGGCTCTGTACAACTGACGATGGCAGCAGACAAGGATTGTCCCGTGCTGAGCATCACCGTTCCGGAGACCATCCGTTTGAACGAAGAGTTGGAGATTGCCGGAGCGGGTTTTGCGTCGGACATGCAGATTTTGCTGGAGAACACCACCGATCAGTCGCGCACGGAATTAACCGTCTCGCTCTCGGGCGTCGGGGTTACGTGTACGATTCCGGAGGGGGTTTCCGCGGGTCTTTACAACGTGATACTCAAGCAGGGTGCCTACGAGTGGAAGATTGCGGAATCGGTTCCGGCCGCCGTCTACAAACGGCTGAAGAGTGTTACGGCAAACGTCACCTCAGAATACAAAGGAGCTACGGTAGAAGTCCTTGCTCAGTACCTGTTCGAAATGGTTAAGGGTACAGATGATGAAATGACCGAAGAGGAGGCTACAGCTACGGCTAAAATGTATTTTGACTGGGGAGTCTTTGATTCGAGTACAACAACCACCGCATACACCTTCACCTATGATACGCAGGGGAATCCTGCCAGCTCAACAAAGAAAGGCTTATACGACGAAGAAGTCAGCGATTGGCTTGCCTTCACAGTAAACGGCGACCAGCTTTCGGCCACCAACAAAGATTTCGAAGAGGGAACAGATGGCATCCGTTCGTTTGTCTGGACGCTGGACAACGGACGGATCGAAGCGTCGTCCATCTCTTATGCGAAACGGGATGTCAACTATCTCTGGGCCTACGATGCACAGGGACTGTGGAGCGGAGTGAATTACAGAAGCGACAACAGTGCCTATCTGACGTTGACGTATAATGCCGGCAAATTCCTGGGTAATGGTTCCAACACCATGTTCACCTACACCGACACGTCGCAGCAAAATGCCATTTTCGGTGTTGACATGGCCAAACTCTTCTTAGGGATACAAACCATCAACATCATCGAAGACGACCACTTGGCAGCCATCTGCCTGAATTTGGCAGGGACGTCCTCGACAGCCCTTCCGGCAACCGTCATGGAGATGGACGGTTCGACCCCGACCATCACCTACACCTTCGACAACGACGGGTACGTGACCGGAGCCAACTGGCAGATAACGGGTGGCAAGGACATGTATTTCCAACTGTTCGATTCGAACAGCAAGACCTCGTATACCCTCGTATACGAATAGGCCATCACCCTATTGACACGACAAACGCCCGGCATCAGCCGGGCGTTTTTTTGAAAGAGGCGGGGCGAATCAAGCGGTTGTAAAACGCCGCAATTCGCGGTTGAGATCCTTTTCGCGTCCGCCGACCAAACGATCCAGCAACGCATGGAAACGCGGTGAATGGTTGTGGTGAACCGTGTGGCAGAGTTCATGGAGGATGACGAAATCGCGCAGATGCTCGGGCAGCGTCATCAGAAAGAGACTCAACGAGATGTGATTCTGTCCCGAACAACTCCCCCACTTCGTGCGCGAGGCACGGATCGAGAGTTTTTCGTAACGCAGCCCCGTTGCGGCCGAAAGCCGGGCAATACGCTCCGGGAGGTCCTCCCTGGCGGCCCGGCGTAACTCCTCGATGCGGGTTTTCTGCTCCGCGGGCGGGAGTTGCGGCGGCAGGGCGGCACGTCTGCGGGCCAGCCGCTCCCGGGTGGCGAGAATCCAGTCGGCCTTCTCGTCGAGGAACGCCAGCGCCCGCCGCCGCGACACCCCGAAGGGGTAGGCGAGCCGCACGGCTCCCGTGGCCCGCACGCGAATCGAAACCCGCCGGGCCCGGGGTGACTGTGCAAGGGTCACCTCTCCCAGGCACGGATGGTCGATCACCTCGGTTATTTCAACCCGTCCGGCGCGCCCTGCCGCCCCGCCCTTCCGGCCCCAACCGATCATCGCAGCCACAGGGAATGCACCGAGAGCGAGTTAATGACATCAACCGAGTCGCGACGCTCTACCGAAAACTGTTCGAAGAGGATCCGGCACCGTTCGTCGCGGTAATCCAACAGCCGCAGCGTCTGTTCGCGGGTCGGTGCCACACCCGCCGCAGGGTCGAATCCGCTTGCCGACAGCTGCTTTTGCAACAGTTCCGCCAACGGGATCTCCACGACGGGCTGCCGCTCCCCGACCCGGAAGCGCAGCGTATCGTTCTCGATGATGCAGCTCTCGGGATTCCAGACGGACAGATTGACATAACAGCGCGTGTAACGACCGTCGACCTCGAACCGGGCGTTGTGGGGCAGATAAGCCTCCACGGAGGAGGATGGCGAAACGGTCTCCGCAACAGCCTGCGTCCACCCCCATTGCACGTAGTCGCGCATCGTCTCGGGGAGGGTGGCCACCCAGTCGTCCGTGGAGCGAAGGCCGAAGCGGGCAAACGTGGCGCTGTCGCGTTCGACATACTGTAGCGCCTCATACAGCTCGCGGAACTCCTTGCGGCGGGCCGTATCGGCCATCGCGACGGGAGCGAGCGAGAGGTGTCCCCGTTCGTCGAGACGCCCCAGCGCGGAGGCAAGGCGTTCGACACGCCGCGTCTGCGACTGCAGGGCCATGCGTTCGGGCGTCAGAGCCGGAATGTAGGCTACCGCGGCAAAGACCGCCATGGCGAAGAGCACCACCCAGAGGTAACGCCCCGCACGGCGCCAGAGAAAGAGTCCGATGCAGAAGGTCATCACCACGCCGCAGGCCAGGAGATAGATGCGCGGCACGGTCAGTCCGTACTCACCGACACGCCGCACCACCCCGACCCAGAACAGTACGAGAATGGGCAGAGACACGAGGCTGAAACGGTCATAGAACCAGTCGAAGGTGCATTTGGCCAGAGGCAGCCGCAGCGCCTTGACCAACAGGGTCGTTATCGTGAATCCGAAGACCAGATAGGCCACCCCGCCCTCGGGCAGCGACCACGTCACGAGGATCTTCAACAGATAGAGGTAGAGGACGGCGGCATAGATGACGACGGCCGGCGTGATGATTCCGTTCATCAGCACCTCCAGGACGCGCGACGAGCCCATGCGGGCCTCCTCCCAGCGGTCGAGCATCATCAGGAAGAGGGCCGGGACGGCGAAGAACTGCACGACGAAAAAGAGATCCGTCGTCAGGTGCATGACCCAGCGGGCTTCGGCGAATCCGAAGATGTAGGCCGCCGACCAGAGGATCGCCTCGAAGAGCCCGTAGGCGACATAGGCGAAGAGCATGGCCAGCACCGCCGCCCGCAGACAGACCAGCGCGTCGGCTACGAAACGGTCGTTCGCCGCAGCCCGGCGCGAGGCCAGCAGCGCCAACGGCGTGAGGATGAACAGCGTGATGACCGCCTGCGCCGAGTCCAGCCATCCGGCGAGCCCCGACCAGAGGTACAACGGCACCAGCGGAACCCATGCTACCCAGTAGATGCGGCGCCATATGGTCTGCCCGACCAGCCGGTTGACCACCAACAGCAACAGGGCGCCCCATTCCATCACCACCAGACGCGCGACAGGGGGTTCGTGCCTGGTTTCATAGCTGACGATCAGCGTCACGGTGAGTGCCAGCAGCAGAAGCAGCTCCAACGGATGACGGCGCACAACGGTTTGAAGCCCCTCGCGGAGCTCCTTCAATCGGGTACGGAAATTCCATTTCATGGCTATGTTTTTTATGATGGCACGAAATGAGGCCCCCAACGGGGCGACCGGTCCGCAGCCGAACGTCGGCAAATCACGGCTCCCGACACGGCGCGGCTCACGGCGGGCCGTAGTCTACTCGCCGATGCGCTGACGTACGACCTCGAACAACATCACGGCCGCTGCGGCCGAAACGTTCAGCGACTCGATATGACCGATCATCGGGATGGCCAGCTGTTCGTCGCAGAGTTTGAGCACCTCGCGCGAGATGCCCGTATCCTCAGCCCCCATGACCAGCACGGTCGGACGGCGGAAGTCGGCGTCGTAGAGCAGCTTGCGACTCTTTTCGGTGGCGGCGACCACCTGGAAACCCTCCGCCTGCAGCTGTTTGAGCGTATTGCGGACCGACCCCACGCGGCAGACCGGAATCGTCGTCAGCGCCCCGGCCGACGAACGGATCGCCTCGGCATTGACCGGTGCGGAGTTCTTCAGGGGCGTGATGAGGCCGTGGGCCCCGGCACACTCGGCCGAACGAGCGATGGCCCCGAAGTTGCGTACGTCGGTCACCCCGTCGAAGAGGACCACCAGCGGCGTCTCATCCTCGGGAACCCGTTCGAGAATGTCCGACAGTTCGACATACTCGATGGCGGCCGTCTGAGCAACGACCCCCTGATGGTTGCCGCGCGTCAGGCGGTTCAGCTTCTCGACGGGCACCTCCTGCCAGCGGATGCGGTGGCGGATGCACAAGTCGCGGAACTCCTGCATCAACGGCCCCTCGGCCCCCTTGCGGATGTAGAGTTTTTCGATCTGCCGGCCGGCTTCGATCGCCTCGGCCACGGGACGGATCCCGAAAATCAGATTATCCATTGTATTGTTCTTCGGTGATTTCCAATTCATAGGAGGCCTTCTCCCACTCGTGCATCTGGTGGTCGTAGCGGGCCTTCAGATCGTTGTATGCCTTGTAGTCGGCCTCGTTGTAGTCGGTTGCCGCAGCGAATTTCGCATCCCACGCGGCGATCTGCTTCTCCAGATCGCCCAGCTCCGTCTCGATCGTCTCGACCGCCTTGCGCAGTTTGCGCAGCAGCTTCTCCTGCTCCTTCTTCTGTTCGTAGGAGGCCTTGCCGGAGAGGGCCGCCGGTTTCGCATCCGCGGCGCTTGCCCCCTTTGCCGCCTCTGAGGCCGCACCCGTACCGGATGCACCTGCCGGAGCAGCTTTCGGCGTCGTTTTCGGCGTTCCCTTGGCTCCCTTGGCCGGTGTATCGCGCCGCTCGAGCTCCTGCAGCGACTCCAGCTTGCGCTTTTCCAGAAAATAGTAGATACCTCCGAGATACTCCTTCACTCCACCGTCGCGGAACTCGTAGACCTTCTGCACCATGCCATCGAGGAACTCACGGTCGTGCGAAACGACAACCACCGTGCCGTCGTACTTCAGAATGGCATTTTTGAGGATATCCTTCGAGCGCATGTCCATGTGGTTCGTGGGCTCGTCCAGCACCAGCAGGTTGCGCGGCTCGAGCATCATGCGGGCCATGGCCAGACGCGCCCGTTCGCCGCCCGAGAGAACCTTGACCTTCTTGTCGATATCCTCGCCGCGGAAAAGGAAGGCCCCCAGGATGTCGCGCAGCCGCGTGCGGATGTCGCCCACGGCCACCCGGTCCAGCGTGTCGTAGACCGTAAATTCGCCGTCCATCAGGTCGTCCTGATTCTGGGCGTAGTAGCCGATGTTGACGTTGGCGCCGATGCGGACCGACCCCTCGGTCGGGGTCAGCTGCCCAATCAGAATCCGGGCCATCGTGGTTTTACCCTCACCGTTGCGCCCGACAAAGGCGATGCGGTCGCCCTTCTCGATGGTGAAGTTCGCCCCGCTGAAGACGTGTTTCGCGCCGAACGACATGCCGACGTCGTTGATCTCGGCAACGATCTGTCCCGAACGCGGCGCGGGCGGGAACTTGATGTTGAGCGTCGCCAGATCCTCGTCCTCGATCTCGAGCCGCTCGAGACGTTCGAGCTGTTTGATGCGCGACTGCACCTGGTTCGACTTCGTGGGCTTGTAGCGGAACTTCTCGATGAACTCCTCGGTCTTCTCGATCATCCGCTGCTGATTCTCGTAGGCGGCCAGCTGCTGCGCCCGGCGCTCGGCCCGCAGCACGACGTATTTCGAATAGGGCACCTTGTAGTCGGTGATCTTGCCCAGCGAGAGTTCGATCGTACGGTTGGTGACGTTGTCCAGGAAGGCACGGTCGTGCGAGATGAGCAGCACCGCCCCGTTGTAGTTTTTGAGGTACTCTTCGAGCCACTGGATCGACTCGATGTCGAGGTGGTTCGTAGGCTCGTCCAGCAGGAAGATCGACGGCCGCCGCAGCAGCAGTTTGGCCAACTCGATGCGCATGCGCCAGCCGCCTGAGAACTCACTCGTCGCACGGTTGAAATCCTCACGCTTGAATCCCAGTCCGAGCAGCGTCTTCTCGATGTCGGCGTCACGCGTCTCGCCGCCGAGGATATGGTACTGATCCTGTGCGTCGTTCAGACGGTGCAGCAGCTGTTCGTAGGCGGGCGATTCGTAGTCGGTGCGTTCGGTGATCTGGCGCGTGAGATCCTCGATCTCGGCCTCGAGGCGCAGCACCTCCTCGAAGGCCTTGGCCGTCTCCTGGACCAGGGTCGTGGTATCGGCCACACGCATCGTCTGCGGCAGGTAGCCGATCGTGCAGTCGCCGTTGAGGGTCACCGCACCCGACGTGGGCTGCTGCTCACCGGTGATGATGCGCAGCAGCGTGGTCTTGCCCGCACCGTTCTTGCCCACCAGACCGATGCGGTCCTTCGGATTGATCAGAAATGAAATATGGTCGAAGAGGGTCCAGCCCCCGTAACTGACGGTCAGATTGTCGATGGATATCATACGTTACACACTATCTGGGGCGAAGCCGCACGGAGCCGCTCCGCAAATCACCGCAAAGGTAACGATTTTCCGGGAATTCCGGCAACGACAGTTGCAGGGCTCCCCTTTTTCGGGCAAATATTCCGCCAAGCAACGCATGCGTCGTCCCGTCTGACCTCATCGGTTTGCGTCGGCGCCGAACTCCGGAATCCGTCGTCTCCCGGACGCCCGGTGATTCCCTGTTCCCGGGCAATTTTAGCCCCTGCGGGCATCTTTTAGTCTCGACCTGTGATCCGATCAGTGTCGGCCCCCGCTCCCAACCCGCTCCCGGTCAGGCCTTTGCCCCGGTCGGCACCGGTCTGGCGATGGGTTTCCGCTTCCGGTCCCCGCTCCCCAGCCCGCTCCCGGTCAGACTCCGGTCAGGCCCCAAGAATCCGACGGATCTCGGCCTCCGGGTTCCCGGCCTTGAAGACGGCACTCCCGGCCACCAGCACCTCGGCCCCGGCCTCGAAAACCTCGCGGGCATTCGCCGCCGAAATACCGCCGTCGACCTCGATGACGGTATCGAGCCCCAGCTCGCGGACCAGTGCCCGCAGCCGGCGGATCTTCTCAAGCGACCCCTCGATGAAGGACTGCCCGCCGAATCCCGGCTCGACACTCATCACCAGCACCAGATCCACCGCCGGCAGCACCTCGTGCAACGCCTCGACCGGCGTGGCGGGTTTGATCGAGACGCCGACCTTCGCCCCGGCACAGCGGATCAGCGCCGCACAGGCCGCCGGATCCTCCGCCGCCTCCAGGTGGAAAGTGACCAGATCGGCCCCCGCCTCGACAAAACGTTCGACATACCGCTCCGGGGAGACGATCATCAGATGCACGTCGAGGAACTTCGCCGTGGCCTTGCGAATGGCCTTCAGCACGGGGAACCCGAACGAGATGTTGGGGACGAAGACGCCGTCCATCACGTCGATATGAACCCACTCGGCCGCACTGCGGTCGATCATCCGCGTATCGCGGTCCAGATGGCCGAAATCGGCCGAAAGCATCGAAGGTGCTACTATGCGTTGCATGGAATCGTTTTTCGGGGATCGCGGCGGAGGACTCCCCTCCCCGCGGCCGCATTTTCAAACAAAGATAGAAAAATTTCCGCAGTTCCGCAGAAAATCCTACCTTTGTAGATATGAATTCCACCCTGCTTTTTCTCGCCATCCTGCTCGGACTGCTTGCCGCCGTCCTCGGAGTCCTTCTTTCCCGCCAACACCGCCAAAGCACCCGGCTGGCCCGGGAGAAGGCCGCCTCGGACGAGGCGCTGGCCGATGCGCGCCAACGACTGACGGCCGCCGAAACCCTCCGGAATCAACTCACGCAAAGCCGCGACGAGGCTCAGAACGAGTTGCGCACCCTGCGCGAGGAGCACCTCCGCACGCAGACCTCGCTGGCCGCCCTGCGCGCCTCCTCCGAGGCCGAAATCGCCGCCCTGCGGACGAAAAATGCCGAAGAACGCGAAGCCGAACGTACGGAACGCGAGAAACTCGAGGAGCGTTTCCGGCTGGAATTCAAGAATCTGGCCACGGAGATTCTCGGCGAACAGTCGCGCGAGTTCAAACAGGCCAACAAGGAGTCGCTCGACATCCTGCTCAAACCCTTCCGCGACAACATCACCGAATTCCGCGAACGGGTCGAGCGCATCTACTCCCACGAAAACGAACAGCGCGGCGAACTGAAAAACGAACTCAAACGCCTCATGGAGCTCAACCAGCACATCTCGGCCGATGCCCGCAATCTGACCGATGCGCTGAAGGGCAACTCGAAGGTGCAGGGTGACTGGGGCGAGATGCTGCTGGAGACGATTCTCGACAGCTCGTCGCTCTCGAAGGGCATCCACTACGAGACGCAGTACAACCTCAAGGACGAGGAGGGTCGCAACCTGCGTCCCGACGTGGTGCTCCATCTGCCCGAGGGCAAACACATCATCATCGACTCGAAGGTCTCGCTCACGGCCTTCGTCAACTACACCGCAGCCCAGAGCGAGGAGGAGCGCCAGCGATACATGGCGGCCCACGTCGCCTCGGTGCGGCAGCACGTCAAGGAGCTGGGAGCCAAAGAATATCAACTGCATCTGAGCCGCATGTACAATCGACAGACCCTGCCCGATTTCGTCATCCTGTTCATCCCCAACGAGCCGGCCTTTCTGGCCGCCCTGCAGAGCGACCCGAAGATCTGGTCCGACGCCTACGACCGCAAGGTGATCATTTCGTCGCCGACGAACCTCTTCGCGCTGCTCAAACTCGTGGCCGACCTCTGGAAATACAACGATCAGGACAAGAACACACGTGAAATCGCCACCTGCGGGCTGAAGCTCTACGAACAGCTGGTGGCCTTCACCGCTTCGCTCGAAAACGTGGGTGCCTCCCTCGGCAAGGCGCGCGACGCCTACGAGGATGCCTACAAGCGGCTCTGCACGGGCAACGACAACATCATCCGCGTGGGTGAACGGCTGCGCCGGACGGCCCGCCTGCAGACCAAACGCCACCACGCGGCCCGCACGCTCGAACTCGCCGGCAGCGAAGACGTCGAACCGGAAACCGGACAAGACGCCGCTCCGTCGGACAGCGGCGCCCTGCCGCCTAGGGAGGACACGAACGAATAACCGCCCGAGGAGGACGTGAACAAACGCCCCCGAGGAGGACGTAAACAAATAGCCGCCCGCAGAACGGACTCTCCGCCGCCGGGAAGATCCGAAACACACGGCGCGGCCCCTGTAACGAACCCCAACTCAAATCATTTATATATGAAACGTTTTACCACATTCCTGGCGGCCCTGACGCTGATGCTTCCGGCCGCCGCGGCCAATCCGAAGGCCGATCCGCAGGCGGTCGTCACGACCGGAAACGCCCGTTTCACCGTGCTCACTCCGCAACTCATCCGCATGGAGTGGAGCCAGGACGGGCGCTTCGAAGATCGTGCGACCCTGACGTTCATCAACCGGGAACTCCCCGTTCCCGAATTCCGGGTGCGCGACAGCCGCTCGAAACTGACCATCGAGACCTCGGCCCTGACGCTCACCTACCTCAAGCAGGGGCGGTTCACGGAGCAGAACCTGAAGGTGACCTTCCGCCTCAACGGCCGCGACGTAACGTGGACTCCGGGCATGGAGGATCCGCAGAACCTCATGGGTACGACCCGCACGCTGGACGGCTGCGACGGCGACAAACTCGGACGCGAGCCCATGGAACCGGGCCTGCTCTCGCGCTCGGGCTGGGCCGTGGTCGACGACAGCAGCCGCCATCTGTTCGTCGCCGACAACTCTCCGTGGGGAGAGTGGGTTGCCCCGCGCCCCGCAGGCGACCGTCAGGACCTCTACCTGTTCGCCTACGGCCACAACTACAAACAGGCGCTGGCCGATTTCCAGCAGATTGCCGGACGGGCTCCCCTGCCGCCGAAATACACCTTCGGATACTGGTGGAGCCGCTACTGGCAATACTCCGACAATGAATTCCGCGATCTGATTGCGATGCTCCGTTCGATGGACATACCCATCGACGTGCTGATCGTCGACATGGACTGGCACGAGACCTGGAGCCTGCGCAAGAAAAATCCGCCGAAGGACGAGTACGGACAACGCATCGGCTGGACGGGTTACACCTGGCAGAAGGAGCTGTTCCCCTCGCCGGAGAACTTCCTCCGCTGGGCCAAAACCGAGGATCTGAAGGTGGCCCTGAACCTCCACCCGGCATCGGGCATCCAGCCCTACGAGGATGTCTACGAACCCTTCACCCGCGAGTACGGCTGGAAAGAGACGGGCAAAAGCGTCCCCTTCCAGATCGACGAACGCAAATGGGCCGACGCCTATTTCAACACCGTACTCGGACCGATGGAGAAGCAGGGTGTCGACTTCTGGTGGCTCGACTGGCAGCAGTGGCGCGAATCGAAGTTCACCCCCGGGCTTTCGAACACCTTCTGGCTGAACCACACCTTCTTCCGGCATGCCGAGATGATCAGTCCCGACAACCGGCCCTTCATCTACCACCGCTGGGGCGGACTGGGTTCGCACCGCTATCCGCTGGCCTTCTCGGGCGACACCTACGCCACGTGGGCGACGCTGGCCTTCCTGCCCTGGTTCACGTCCACCTCGTCGAACGTCAACTACGGCTATTGGGGTCATGACATCGGCGGCCACATGTTCCACAACGACCAGAAAAAGACCGATCCCGAACTCTACACGCGCTGGCTGCAGTACGGCGTCTTCACCCCGATCTTCAAGACCCACTCCACGAAGGATCCGCGCATCGAACGCTACATCTGGGCCTTCCCCGACCAGATGTTCTACATGCGCGACGCCATCCGCCTGCGCTACACGCTGGCCCCCTACATCTACAACGCCGCCCGCGAGAACTACGACTCGGGAATCGGCATCTGCCGTCCGCTCTACTACGAATATCCCGAGACCGACGAAGCCTACACCAGCAAAGAGGAGTATCTCTTCGGCAACGATATTCTGGCCACGGCCATCACCCAGCCCGTCGATTCGCTGTCGGGGCTTGCCGAGCGGAAGATCTGGTTTCCGCAGGGTCGCTGGTACGACATGGCGACGGGGGCGATGTACGAGGGCGGCACCGTCCGCCGGCTTCACTATACGCTGGCCGAGAATCCCTGGTACGTCCGCGCCGGAGCCATCCTGCCGATGAACCCCGAACAGATCAGCAACCTCCAGCAGGCATGCGACACGCTGGTTCTGACCTTCGTCCCGGGCGGCGACGGAGAGCTCCGCCACTACGAGGACGACGGCACAAGCCAGCGCTACACCACCGAATATGCCACCACGCTGATCACCAAACGGCAGACGGGCAACGTCATCCGGGCCGAAATCGCCGCCCGTCAGGGCAGCTATGCCGGCGCTCCGCAGAGCCGCAGTTACGAACTGCGCTTCCCGGCCACCTTCCCGCCCCGCCGCATCACGATCAACGGCGAGGAGATCCCCTATGCGCGTTTCCCGAAGGCCGGAGAGTGGACCTACGACGCCTACACACTGGCCCCGGTGATCCACACGCGGGCCATGGCATGCGACCGGCCGCTCGTTGTGGAGCTGACGCTCGACGACGAGGCCCTGACGAAACAGGAGCTGCTCTACGGCAAGAGCGGGATTTTCAAGCGCTGCGTGGATCTGACCGTGGAGTTCAAGCTCGAACAGGGCCGCTTCGGCGAAACCTACCTGCTGCTTCCGCGCGAGTATCTCCGCGTATCGCAGTGTCCGAACTTCATCCTCGAGTACCCGGAAACGGCGCTGGAGCGGATCTCGGAGTTCGACGAGGCGCTGCAGCGGATGTTCGAGACCACCGACCGCATGGAGATCATCGGTGCGTCGTTCAAGGAGAAACTCCACCGCCAGCTCGGCAGCGACCGCGACACCGAATAGTCGTCCACACCGGTCGCCGGACCGCCATTAAAAAGCTCCTGACCGAAGAGGTCAGGAGCTTTTCTTGTCTTCTCTGCAATACGGCTCACGCCTCGGCGGAGCGGTCAGCCCGCCAGCTGCGGCGCATCCGGCTCTCGATCCCGGGCGTAGCCCCGGCGGACTGCAGCTCCAGCAGATCGTTCCAAACCTCTTCAACCCATGCCACACGCCCGCGGCAGCGTTTCAACACCTCCACGGCCCAGATCCGCACGGCGATCTTCGCCGACGGATCCGCGACCCATTCGGCCGCTGTTTCGGCAATGCGGTCCAACGTCGGCGCATCGGGACCGGCATGCTCCAGCAGGTCGACCATGATCTTGCCGAAGTGACGCCGGGCACTCGGGTCCGTACACGCCGGGAAGGCCGAGCAGCAAAAATCCTCCGCACAGGGGGCAAAGGCGCTTCGATCGCGGAAATAGGCCCGTTCCAGCACATAGGCGCCCCGGAAGAGCAGCTTGTGCCGGAGGGGTTTCGGAATCTCCGCCCACGGAGAGGTGACCAAGCGGTAGAGATCTCCGACGGCTTCGACGTCCAAAATCAGGGAGGCCGCCTCGTCGGCGAAATGCTCCTGCCAGCGCTCCGACAGCAGCGTAATCAACTCATCCCGGGTCATTGCGACAGGCGGCTGCGATCCGTCAGAAGAGCTTCTTCCGGGAGGTCATGACGACGAAATCCTTCAGATAGAAGGGTTCGAAATAGGCGATATCCTCCGTGCGGCCCTCGTCGAGGGCCTTCTGGGCCAGCCGGGCCAGGCCGCGAGCCGAAGGGGTCACCTCCACGAGCGTTGCGCCCTTGAGCACCCCGGCACACTTGCGGGCCCCGTTTCCGAAAATGACGAACGGACGTCCGTCGTTGCGATACGACGCGAAACTCTCCTCCGTGATCACCTCGGCCGAAACCTCCGTCAGCGGTTCACCCTGCGTATCGAAGAGCTGGGCATAGACCTCCATGCGGCGGGCGTCGACCATCGGACACAGCCGCGCCTCGTTCCACCGGTCGACCGAGATGATGCCGGCCTCGTAATCCTCGCGGGCCACCTCGACCAGCGCATCGAGCGATCCGACGGCCAGCAACGGTTTCTGCAGTCCGTAGCACAACCCCTTGGCAAACGAGACGCCGATACGCAGTCCGGTGTAGGAGCCGGGGCCCTTGCCGACGGCCACGGCATCCAGATCGTCGGGGGCAATGCCCGTTTCGCGCAACAGTTCGTCGACGAAAACACCCACCTTGCGGGCGTGGTCACGCCCCTCGTCGCTCTCGCGCAGCGACAGCAGCACGCCGTCGCGGGCGATTCCTACGGAGCAGATGTCCGTGCCGGTTTCAATACAGAGAATCAAAGACATACTCTTATCGTTTTTAGCTGTTTACAAATTCATTAATCGGGTCGGTCCCGGCCCGTGGATCACCCCCGGCTCCTTTCTTTCCCGTCCGGTCCGCAGATCACACCGCCTCGGACCTCTTTCTCTCCCGTCCGGTCCCGGACGGACCGGCGGATCACTCCGCCCCGGGCCCGGCGATCACGCCGAAATGCTCCAGCGCCCGGCGGATTCCGTCGTCGTCGACCGACGCGGTCACCCAGTCGGCCGCCTCCAGGGCTTCGGCGCAGCCGTTGCCCATCGCCACCCCGATTCCGGCCGCACGCAACATCGGCACGTCATTGCCTCCGTCGCCGAAGGTCATGACCTCCGACAGGGCAATGCCGAAACGCCCGGCCAATTCGGTCACACCGGTCGCCTTGTCGATTCCGCGCAGATTCACATCGGCGAAAATCGGGCACCAGCGGCTGGACGAGAGCGACGGCAACTGCTCCATCACCCGCTTCTCGAGTTCCGGATCGATGTAGAAACACATCTGGCAGCAGTCACCGCGGTCGAACAGCCGCCGCAGGTCGACCGCCTGCGGAACCGGATGGGCAATCAGCCGGGACAACGCCTCGACAACGGGGGTTACGCGGTTGACGAAGATGCCGTCGTTCAACTCCAGCGCCATCGGGAAATTCCACGCCTCGGAGAGCTCCATGGCCCGTTCGAAGGCCTCGCGCGGGATCGGATGGCGCGTCACCACCTCGCCGTCGTTCATCACGCACTCGCAGCCGTTCAGGGCCACCACCCCGTCATACGGAATCGGGGCCAACGGTTCGAGATCGGTCACGGCGCGTCCCGTCGCGATGAAGAGGCGCACCCCGCCATCGTGCGCCCGACGGAGCGCCTCGACGGCCGACGCCGGCACCTCGTGCGTGCGGAAACTGATCAGCGTCCCGTCGACATCCAGAAAGACGGCCCGGATCATCGGCGGAAGTTTTTCATCGCCTTGTCCATCTCGCGGCGGGCGTCGTTCTCCTTCAGATACTCGCGTTTGTCGTACGACTTGCGGCCGCGGGCCAGCCCGACGGCCACCTTCACCAGTCCGCGCTCGTTCAGGAAGAGCCGCAGCCCGACGATCGTCAGTCCGCGGTCCTGTGAGGCGCGCTGAAGTTTCAACAGTTCGCGGCGTGTGAGCAGCAGCTTGCGATCGCGGCGCGGCACGTGGTTGTTGCACGTGCCCCAGGCATACTCGGCGATGTTGACGCCGCGGATCCACAGTTCGCCCTTGTCGAAATAGCAGAACGAGTCCACCATCGAGACCTTGCCCGCACGGATCGACTTGATCTCCGTGCCGACGAGCACGATGCCCGCAACGTACTCTTCGAGAATCTCATAGTCGAACGTTGCGCGCTTGTTCCGGATATTTATCTTCTTCTGTTCGTTCATATACTCAAAAACGGCATACAAATTGCGAAATCTCTCCGCGGGGGTGGGTAACGGTCAAGGTAACCAATTCTTTTATCTTTGATATGCTTTTACACATCTTTCTGTTTATTTTCTGTTTGCACACGGTATGCGCAGTGATGCGTGTACATTCCGCGGCCCGCCCCCTTTTTTCATAAAATCAGTCGGTCCAGTTTTTTGGCCATGGTGGCCTTCACCTGGTTGTAGTTGTTCATCCGCTGGAGGATGTCGTTCATCTCCGCCTCGGGGAGGGTCTCGTCTTTCAATCGGTCCGAGAGCTCCTTGATCAACGCCTGGACGACCTTCGACTTGTAGAGCGTCACGGCCTTCGGGACCCCGACAGCCAGCATCTCGGCTTCGCTCTCGACGTGGATCTCCTTGCGCTTCCACAATTCGCTGGGAACGTAGTTGTCGTCCGAGGTGAGGATGTCCACCGCCGCCGAGCAGACCTGCGGGTCGATGTGGTTCAGGAAGAGGTGCGCCGGCACCTCAACTCCCGGACCCGACAGCTCCCACTGTTCGCGGTAGACGGCCATGATCTTGGCATAGATCGGATTGCGGAAGACGATCTGGTCGTCGCTCAATTCGGAAAAGATCACCTCGGCAACGTTGCACGACACCATCGTGCGCCCCTCCTTGAAATCGAACGAGCAATGGCCGTACTTGAGCAGATACTTGACGATCTCGCGCTCCAGCGCCTCGAAACTGCTCCCCGCCTCAACCTTCTGCGCATACTCCGCCTCGGGGCGCTGGGGCTGAGCCGTTTCACGCTGCCGAGCCGCGGCCTGACGCCGCAGGAAATCGTCCGTCTCGCGGTCGCCCGACGTGGTGAGCCGTTTGCGGGCCACCTCGCCGATGAGGATCTGTTCGTCGATGTCCATGATCCGCGAACACTCCTTGATATAGACCGAACGCTGGATCGAATCGGGAATCTGCGCGATGGACTGCACCATGTCACCGATCAGGGCCGCCTTGCGGATCGGATCGCCCTGCGCATCCTGGAGCAGCAGCCGCGCCTTGAATTCGAGGAAATCCTGTTCGTTGGCGCGAATGTACTCCTGCACCTCGGCGGCCGTATGGCTGCGGGCGAACGAGTCGGGGTCCTCGGGTTCGGGCAGCAGCACCACCCGCACGTTCATCCCCTCCTTGAGAATCATGTCGATACCGCGCAGCGAGGCGTGGATGCCGGCCGAATCACCGTCGTAAATCACCGTGATGTTCTTCGTGAAGCGCCCCAGCAGGCGGATCTGCTCCGTCGTGAGCGACGTGCCCGACGAGGCGACGACATTCTCGATCCCGGCCTGGTGCATCGAGATCACGTCGAGATACCCCTCGACCATGATGGCGAAGTTCTGCTGCTGGATGGCCTTCTTGGCGAAGTAGAGGCCGTAGAGTTCGCGTTTCTTGCTGTAGATCTCGCTCTCGGGCGAGTTCTGGTACTTGGCCACCTGCTTGTCGGTGCGCAGCGTGCGGCCGCCGAAGGCGACGATCCGGCCCGAGATATTGTGCACGGGGAAGATCACCCGGTCGCGGAAGCGGTCGTAGAGCCCGCCGTTTCGCTCGCTCACCAGCGAGAGACCCGTCGAGAGGAGGAACTCCCGCTTGTAACCGGCCGCCAGGGCATCCTGCGACATCCGGTCACCCTTCGAGGGGCAGAATCCGAGACCAAACTTCTTGATCGTGGCATCGGTCAAACCGCGCTTCTGCCGGAAGTAGGCCAGACCGACGTTGATTCCTTCGGAGTCGCGGTGGAGGTAGTTGGCGAAGTATTCCGCGGCCCAGCCGTTGAGCACGAACATCGACTCGCGGTCGTCGTTGCGGCGGAGCTCCTCTTCGGTCATCGCCTCCTCCTTGACCTCGATCCCGTAGCGTTTGGCCACCATCTTCAGCGCCTCGGGGTAGCTCACCCCCTCCTGCTCCATGACGAACGTCACGGCATTGCCGCCCTTCCCGCAACCGAAACACTTGTACACGCCCTTCGAGGGGGAAACGACGAACGACGGGGTCTTCTCGTTGTGGAACGGACAGCAGGCGACATAGTTCACGCCCTTGCGTTTGAGCGTGACGTAGTCGCCGACGATATCAACGATATTGGCGGCGGCGTAGATGCGGTCAACTGTTTCGCGGTCGATCATAGCCCACAAAGGTACGAATAATCGGCCGAAAGCGGAGCGATTGCCGGCTAAAAATTACGCGCGGCACCCGCCCGGGCGTTACCGGAAAGCCGCCGCGACCCGCTCCCAGGAGGCGGATCCTCCCCACAAAAGCACCCCGCAGAGGCGCACTTTCGCCATTTTATCACTACCTTTGCGGCATGGACTTCAAACTCGTATCGGACTACGCCCCGATGGGCGACCAGCCGGAAGCGATCTCGCAGCTTGTCGGTTCGATCCGCCACGGCTCGAAACACAACGTCCTGCTCGGCGTCACGGGCTCGGGCAAGACCTTCACCGTGGCCAACGTCATCGCGCAGCTCAACCGCCCGACGTTGGTCCTGAGCCACAACAAGACCCTCGCGGCGCAGCTCTACGGCGAATTCCGCAACTTCTTTCCCGAGAATGCCGTCGAGTATTTCGTCTCCTACTACGACTACTACCAGCCCGAAGCCTATCTCCCCGCCTCGGACACCTACATCGAAAAGGATCTCTCGATCAACGCCGACATCGAGAAGCTGCGGCTGCAGACCGTGGCCACCCTGCTCTCGGGACGCCGCGACGTGGTGGTCGTCTCGAGCGTCTCGTGCCTCTACGGCGCGGGCAACCCGGCCGATTTCCATGCCACGGCCATCCACATCGAGGTGGGACAGGTCGTCAGCTACAAACAGTTCCTCTACAAGCTGGTCGAGGCACTCTACACCCGCACGGAACGCGATCTGGAGCCCGCGACCTTCCGCGTCAACGGCGACACGGTCGATATCATGGCGGCCTTCGGCGAATTCGGCAACCAGTGCTTCCGGGTGATGTTCTTCGACAACGAGATCGAGGCCATCCAGTCGATCGACCCCGTCACGGGACAGCGCATCCAGACGCTCGACTCGCTGACGCTCTACCCCACGAACCTCTTCGTGACGACCAAGGAGCGCATCAATACGGCCGTACAGCAGATCTACCTCGACCTGGGCAAGCAGATCGAGTTCTTCGAGAGCCAGGGGCGCATGGTCGAGGCGCAGCGCATCAAGCAGCGCGTGGAGTACGACCTGGAGATGATCAAGGAGCTGGGCTACTGCCCCGGCATCGAGAACTATTCGCGCTACTTCGACGGCCGCGCCGCCGGAACACGCCCCTTCTGCCTGCTGGACTACTTCCCGAAGGATTACCTGATGGTCATCGACGAGAGCCACGTCACGCTGCCGCAGGTCCACGCCATGTACGGCGGCGACCGTGCCCGCAAGGAGAATCTCGTGGAGTACGGCTTCCGGCTGCCGGCAGCCAAAGACAACCGCCCGCTGACCTTCGCCGAGTTCGAGCAGCTGCAGGGGACGACGATCTACGTCAGCGCCACGCCGGCCGACTGGGAGCTGATGAAGAGCGAAGGGGTGATTGCCGAACAGCTGATCCGACCCACGGGGCTCGTCGACCCGCCGCTGGAGGTGCGCGTGACGCTCAACCAGATCGACGACCTGATCGAGGAGATCGACAAGCGGGTCAGGAACGACGACAAGGTGCTCGTGACGACCATCACCAAACGCATGGCCGAGGAGCTTTCGAAATATTTCGACCGCGTGGGGGTGCGCAACCGCTACATCCATTCGGACGTCGACACGCTCGAACGCATCCAGATTCTCGAGGATCTGCGCAACGGGCTGTTCGACGTGCTGGTGGGCGTGAACCTGCTGCGCGAGGGACTGGACCTTCCGGAGGTGGCGCTGGTGGCGATTCTCGACGCCGACAAGGAGGGCTTCCTGCGCAACGTGCGGTCGCTGACGCAGATTGCCGGACGTGCCGCACGCCACTCGCAGGGCAACGTGATCCTCTACGCCGACACCTGCACCGAGTCGATGCGCTACGCCATCGAACAGAGCAACCGCCGCCGCGAAAAACAGGTCCGCTTCAACATGGAGCACGAGATGCTGCCGCGGCGTGCCCAGAAGAGCGGCGCGGGGCCGAGCAATCTGCTGGCCGGGCGCGAGACGGCCGAAGGCAACATCCCGACAGCCTACCCCATCATGGAGGAGCACTACGCCGTGGCCTCCGACGTGCAGAAGGGCTACACGGCCGGCTCGCCGACACCCGCTCTGGGCGAGAATCTCGACGAACTGATTGCCCGTGCCCGCGAGGACATGGAACGGGCGGCCAAATCGCTCGACTTCCTGGCCGCCGCGAAGTTCCGCGACCGGATGTACGAACTGCAGAAACTGCGCGAGGAGAACCAGCGATAGACATCGGGATCCAGTTCCGCCTATCCAACCGTCATTCCATACCCCCGCGTCAATCGAGATTCACAACAAACCCGATACATGCATGAAACGTTGCAAAATCACTATTCTGAAACGGACACTCCAGGAGGATCTCGCGCGTGAATATGCCGGGCCGGAATTCACCCGTTGCCCCATGATGCGCGAAGGCCAGGTTTTCTACGCCGACTATGCCAAGCCCGAAGGTTTCTGCGACGAGGCCTGGAAGGCCATCTACCAATATGTTTTCGCCCTTTCGCACGGCGCCGGCACATTCTACTACGGAGACTGGATCACGAAAGAGGGTGTGGCCATCTGCTCCTGCAACGACGGATTGCGTCCGGTCATCATGAAGATCGAGCGGACGGACGAGGAGTCTGAAATCAACTACGAGCCAATCCCCTGATAGCACCCGACGGCACGGTCAACCCTTTTCGGCGTGGCGGAAGGTGAAATACTTGGCCGCCAGAAAGCTGTATACCGTCGTAAGAAGCGTCGTGAGCACCTTGGCCGGGGTGGGCCAGATGCCGCACACCTCGACAAAGAATTTCAAGCCGGCATAGGTCAGCAGGATCGACCCCGCGATCGACAACAGATAGCGGAAGAGTTGCGTCCCCGCCCCTACGGGCGAGCGGCGGAAAGCCACGTAACGGTTAAGCCAGAATCCCACGAAAAAGGTGCAGGGAAAGACAAGGATCATCGCCGCAATGTGGGGCGAAAGGACGACGAAGCCCAGATCGAAATAGCGGTATCCGACCAGAAAGTTGTAGAGCAGCGAATAGCAGACCGGGTCGAAGACCAGGTAGGTGAAGCCTCCGCAAACGGCATAATGGAAGACCTGCCGGGGCAGGATGGCTGCGACGGGACGAATGTAGAAGCGGTCGATGCCGCGAATGATCCACTCCGAGAGACGCATTACCGGGCGGTATAGGTCCACATGCCGGGGAAACGCTCTTCGTGGGCACGGATATAGAGACGACACGCCTCCGCGTCATCCGATTCGAAGGGCGAGACCATGAATTTCGAACCGAAGCGGTAGATGCCGCACGTCACGGCCGGCTCCTTGGCCGAGGCTTCGGCCGCCGCCCGCCGCGCATTCCGTTCCGAACTGAAAACCCCCATCACGACATAGTTCCGGCCCGACACCAGACGGGAGGGCCCCGCCTCCGGCATCGGACGGCTGTCGTTGCGGACGGTCGTCTGCGGAGCTGCCGTCGGCTGTGAAGTTGCCGTCGGGGTTTGCACCGGGTGCACAGCCGTCGCCGGGGCTTGTTCCGCCAGACCCTGCAGCGCGGCCTGCTCCGACCCCGAGGCCGGCACGACGCTCTCCGACGAGGCAATCCCCGTCGTGGAGTCCGTCCCGGCCGAGGCTGCGGCCAACGAATCGGCGTCCGTTCTCACCGCCGCGTCCCGACGCTCTACGGCCCGATCCGCCACGGCACTCCGCATCTCCTGCCGCATCTCCCGTTCACCGAGCCACCACCAGGCCGTGAAACCCGCCACACAGACGATCGCCGCCACGCCGATCCACAGCACGGCATCGAACCGTCGCGGCGCCCGTACACGAACCGCCTCATGCCCCTGGGGGTTGAGCCGGCGGTCGAACGCCTCGTCGAGTTTGAAATTCTTGAACTGCAACACCCCGACGCCGACGATGGTCAACCGATCCTCCTCCCGGACCTGAGCCAGCCAGCGGTCGTAGACCTTCTGCGCCTCGGGACGCGGATCCTCGGGCCGTACGCCGTTGACCCGCAGCACGCGGCCGATCTCCTCGACGAGCGATAGGCCGCACTCCTGCGACGAGAACTGCACCGTCCGACAAGGCGGCACGACATGCCGGCGGTCGATCCGCCGGGCCGGTTGACGCTCGACGCGCAGCGAACCGACGCCGGGCAGGCAGATCGTTTTACCCCCGGCCAGCAGATTGCCCACGAGTCGGGCGACCTGTTCGGTCATCGGATTGGTGTTCATTTTCTGATCTTTTTATGATTCTTGCGGCTTTTCGCAACGGGACTCTCCTGTGCAGCGGGCTCCGCGGCCGAGTGCTGTTTTTCGGCCGGATGCCGTTTTGCGGCGGCAGCCGACGCGGCATGCTGCCCCGGGATGGAGGCCGCCGCAGCCGGGTGCTTCGCGCCCCGCCAGATCATGCAGACACCCAGCACGATGAAGGGAATGCTCAGCCACTGCCCCATGTCGAGGGCCCAGCCGACTTCGAACGACTCCTGCTCGGTCTTGATGAATTCGAGGAAGAAGCGCGTCAGGAAGACGCCGATCAGGCCGATGCCGAACAGTACGCCCGGATGGCGACGGGCCATGTCCTTGCGGTAATAGAGCCAGCAGAGGATGGCGAAGGTCACCACGTAGCAGAGCGCTTCGTAGATCTGCGTGGGATGGACGGCCGCCGGGGCATACTCGGTGACCCACTTGTGCGAGCGGACGAATTCGAAGCCCCAGGGCAGCGTGGTGGCGCGTCCGAAGATCTCCGAATTGAAGAGGTTGCCCATGCGGACGATTGCGCCGCCGATGCCGACCGGGATCATGATGCGGTCGAGCGACCAGACGTACGGAAGCCGGTTCTTGCGCGAGAAGAGCCACAGCCCGATCAGCAGGCCGATGGCGGCGCCGTGGCTGGCCATACCGCCGTCGCGGAAGCCCGTGATGATGGTCCACGGTTTGGAGAGATACTCCACGGGATCGTAAAAGAGGCAGTGGCCGAGACGGGCGCCGAGGATCGTGGCGATCGTGCCGTAGACGAAGATCGACTCCGAAACCTTCGACGGAAGGCCCTCGCGTTTGCAGAAGTTGTCGAAGAATTTGGCGCCGATCAGGATGGCCAGTGCCCACATCAGTCCGTAATAGCGGATATCGAACGTGCCGATCCGGAACAACACCGGATCGAAATCCCATACGACGGTAAGCGGTTGTATCATCAAAGGTATCTGTAACATCTATTCAAGTCATGATTGGTTCTCCGCCGCCCGGAGGTCGAGCCGATCCCGACCGACGGGCGGATGGTCCGGCAGACTATTTGATATCCTGCAGGTTGACCTTCTTGAGCGTGAAGGAGAAGGTGCTGCCCACACCCGGTTCGCTGCGCACGGTGATGCGTTCGCCGTGAGCCTCGATGATGTGTTTGACGATGGCCAGACCGAGTCCCGTACCGCCCTGTTCGCGCGAACGTCCCTTGTCCGTGCGGTAGAAGCGCTCGAAGACGCGCGGCAGATCCTCCTTGCCGATGCCCAGACCGTTGTCTTCGACCTCGACGAGGATCTTGTCCAGCATGTCGCGGAAACGGATGCGCGTCAGACCGCCCTCCTTGCCGTAGCGGATCGAGTTGATAATCAGGTTGACGAAGACCTGGCCGATGTAGTGTTTGTCGGCCATGACCCAGAAGGGCGACGGCAGGTTGTCGGCCCCCTTGACCGAGATCTTGATCCCCTTCTTGTCGGCCTCCATCTCGGCCTGATCGGCAATCTCCTTGGCCAGCGCCACAACGTCGAACTGCTCCATGTCGAGCTTGTTCATGCTGCTCTCGAGTTTCGAGATCGTATCCAGGTCGTTGACGATATTGATCAGCCGGTCGATGCTCTTTTCGGCGCGTTCGAGGTACTTGCGGTTGATGAGTTCATCCTCCAGACCGCCGTCCAGCAGCGTCGAGATGTAGCCCTGCACGTTGAAGATCGGGGTCTTCAGTTCGTGGGCCACGTTGCCCAGATACTGTTTGCGGAACTGCTCGGCCTCCTTCAGGCGGGCGATCTCCCGGTCGTTGGTATCGGCCCAGGCGGTGAGCTCCTCGCCGATGTTCTCGACCTTCTTGTCCTGCAGTTCGGAGAAGATCTCCCGGGTATGGACATCGCGCGAAAGAACGATCGAATAGATGGGTTTGAGCTTGTAGGCCACGTACTTGCGGATGATGAACAGCGCCGCCAGCGCCACGACGACAAAGACGCCGGCCGCCACACAGAGCGTCAGCCACCATACGACGTCGAGCAGAATCATGACCACGGCCACCAGAACCGCAGCCAGCAGGGCGATCCACAACGAGGCGCCCTCCTTAGTCTTGATGGTTACCATAGGCTTACTTCATGTAGTTTTGCATCAGTCGGGCGATGTACTTGCCGATGATGTCGAATTCGAGATTGACGACCGTTCCCACCTCGATGCGGCAGAAATTGGTGTGCTCGAAGGTGTAGGGGATGATGGCCACGCGGAACGAGTCGGGCGTGGGGTCGCAGACCGTCAGGCTCACGCCATTGACCGTCACCGAGCCCTTCTCCACGGTGCAGAGCCCTCCGCCGCGGGGGTCGTAGCGGAAGGTGAAGTACCAGCTGCCGTCGGCATCCTCCTTGGCCGTGCAGAGGGCCGTCTGGTCGACATGTCCCTGGACGATATGGCCGTCGAGCAGTGCGTCGGGTTTCATCGAGCGCTCGACATTGACCAGATCGCCCACCTTGAGCAGTCCGAGGTTGCTCCGGTCGAGGGTCTCCTTCATGGCCGTGACGGTATAGGTATCCCCGGCGATGTCCACTACCGTCAAACATACGCCGTTATGTGCTATGCTCTGGTCGATTTTAAGCTCCTTGCAGAAAGGAACCCGCAGGGTAAAATCCTTGTTCTGACGGTCCGAGCGGATGGCGACTACCTCCGCCGTACCTTCCACGATACCTGAAAACATACGTTCAACTGTTGATTATCAATTTGCCTTTTACCTTGTACACGGAGACTATGTCGCTCGTATCCAGCAGGATATCGTCATAATTCTCCCGATCGCCGGCCACCAGGCGGACTTTTCCCGCCTCATCGGCGGACCGAACTATGCGCAAAGTTACAATTTTTCGGCTGACAATCACATACTCTTCGCCCGGAATAATTGCATCGGGGTCGACGGTCTTGAGCAGCACGACGGTTCCGGGAGGAACGCAGGCCCCCATGGCGCGGCCCGAATAGGACATGGCCAGATCGCACTCCCCGACGGGTGGAACGATCAGATTGCATTGTGCCTCGAGCCGGTCGAGATTAGCAATTCCCTGTTCGACATCGACGCCGTAATAGGGAATCTGAGGGCCCCGCAACCGTTCGTCGGCAAACATTTGCCCTTCGCCGGTCAGCAGCCAGAGTTTGTCGATCTGAGGGAATTTGGCAACGATACGATCCGCCACATCGAGCGAAATGCCGTTGTTGCCGCGCTTGATCTGATAGAGGTTTTCGCCCCGTGCAAGGCCGATATAGCGTGCAAAATAGTTGGTCGACATATTCGCCCACTTGATCACCGCCTCAATCCTGAGCCAATTATTCTGCTTTTCTCGCATTTTTTTTCGTTAATTTAATTTTTTTTGTATCTTTGCAGTCCCGGTCCCGTAGTTCAATGGATAGAATACAAGATTCCGGTTCTTACGATATGGGTTCGATTCCCGTCGGGACTACCAGGCACAGATGTGAAGCAATTCGCATCTGTGCTTTTTTTTGTTGTGAAGTCCGCATGCTTTTGTTTTGGAATTCAGGCATATTCAACATCCATGGCAACCTAACAACAAATTTACAAAATTAATAACAAATTTCTTACCAACAATAAAAAAATAGCACATTTGATCGCGTAAGTAGCACGTTCAAACACGCATTCCGGCAGGAAGTGCACCCTGACTGCCGGTTCCGGAGAGGCTCTCCTATAAAATATAAAATATACGAACAATCGGGGAAGGATTCCACACATCCACATCTGCCGCCTCATCCCGCGACGTTCCGAATGCGCCGGGATGCGGGAGAATTCAGCATCTAAAAGAGCACCCGCACACCCAGACGCAGCGTCAGGGACAACGGGGCATCGGAGCGCGACGTACGCAACTCCGTATCGGTCAGATACCACGAGACCTCCGGTTCGAAATAGAGTCCGACATAGTCGGCCAGACGATACTGGGCGCCGACAGCGGCCAGCAGCGACCATTGCAGGGCAGCCTCATCGACGGTCTGGCTGCCGAATTTTGCCGCGATGCACTTTTCAGCCATTCCGCCGGCTCCGAGATAGGCCGTCAGAGGCCCCCGCTCAACGAACTGCCAGTTCATGCGGAGCGGGATTCCGACGAAGTGCAGCTTCTGGCTCACATCGTCCGACGAATAGGGCAGCCGCACGCCCGAGCGCAACAGCGTGTAGACTACCCCGCTCTCGAGTGAGAAGCGGTGCGGAAGCTCCTTGCGGACGGTCAGTCCGAAACTCAGCGGGAGGTGGTGCCGGAAGGAACTCTTGTCGTAATCGCGGCGCTGCATGGGCTGCAGGTTGTTGCCGTTGCCGACGAGCGACACGGCATCATTGGCCATCATGGAGGAGCTCCGCAGCGGTGAGCCCTGCAATCCGTTTCCACCCGACGTACCGCCCCCGGCAAAGAGCGAGAGTGACGTCCGCGATTCGCGGGGCCGCTCCCCGGCAAAGCTCTCCGCAAAGGCGACGAACGAGCCGGCATCGCGACGCGCCGCCGTCTTGTTCCGCCCCGCTCCCCGGGCTGCGCGGGGCTTCGAGTCGGATGCGGCCGAATTTATGCGGGATTGCACAGCCTCGCCGTTTCGGGCGCCGGCATCGTTTCGGGCGTCGGCACCGTTTCGGGCGCCGGCATCGTTTCGGGCGTCGGCCCCGTTTCGGGCGTCGGCACCGTTTCGGGCCTCAACGCCCCCCTGCGCACCGGTCGGGCTCTGTGCATCGGTCGGGCTCTGTGCTTCGGTCCGGGTCTGCGCTTCGGTCCGGTTCTGCGCTTCGGCCCGGGTCTGTGCAGAAACACGGCCCCGGGAATCCGCTCCGGTGTCCCCGTCCATCCGGGAACTCCCGACGGACGAATCGTCGGTCGTCCCGGCAAGAGACTCCTGCATCGGGGAGTTCGGGTCCGCCGCCGATTCCGACCGGAGCGCCAGCAGCGCTGCTGCAGACTTCTGCCCGACCGTTTGATCCGGTCCCTGCGACCACCCCGTGGCGCGGGCAACCGTCTCCCGCACCGACTCCGACTCATGCGGGCGGTTCTCCGCCACCACATCGGATCCAAACGCCGGTTGCCGGGAGATTCCGTCCTCCCCCGACGCCGGCAACTGTTTCCCGGCCGCCGACCCCGAGGCCGACAACCGGGACCGATCGACCGCAGAGTCACCCGCCACCGTCATCGAGGCCAGAAGCGGATCCTCGAAGTCCCCCAACTCCCTGTTTCCGGAGCGCCACAGGAGCTCTCCCGCGACGACGGCAATCAGTACGACGGCGGCCGCGGCGACAATCCGCGGTCCATGGATCCTCCATCCGTTTTTGCGGGGCAGCGGCATGCCGGGCTCCGGCACGTGCGGTTCACGCCCCTCGAGTTCGCGTTGCAGACGCTCCCAACTCCCTTCCGAAGGGGAGATTTCGGCGTCGCGCAGCGTACTGCGCAGGACATCGGTCCAATCGGTATTTCGTTTCATCTTCATCATTCGTGCGTCTCCAAATAGGTTCTGATCCGGCGGGCCAGCAGACTCCGGGCCCGGAACAGCTGCGACGAGGAGCTCTTCTCGTTGATTCCCAGCAGGCGGGCGATCTCGCGATGCGGCAGTCCCTCGATGCAGTAGAGGTTGAACACCGTGCGGTAGCCGTCCGGGAGCTCCGCGACGAACTCCATCAGCACCTCGCGCGGCACGCGGGCCACCTCTGCGGCCTGCGGTTCGGCCAGCGTATCGGCAACACGCCCCTCGTCGAGGGGGAGTGTCCCGAGGCGGTTGCGCGTACGGAGCCACTCGAGGGCCACGTTGACCGTGATGCGTTCGATCCAAGCCCGCAGCGACCCCTTGCCGCGAAACGTAAAGCGGTCGAACGCGCCGTAGATCTTCAGGAAGGCATCGTGCATGAGATCCTCACCTGTCGCACGGTCGCCGACGTATCGCACGCAGATGGCCAGCAACCGGCCCGCATAGCGATCATACAGTTCTCTGCGAGCCGCATTATCGCCCCGTCTGCACCCTTCGGCCAGTATCTCTTCGTCCATCTGCATCGGTCGTTCCACCTTTTAAATGCGGCGGCGGGGAAAAGACTGCGCCGGAGCATGAAAAAAATATTTCCGACATGCAGTATTCGGCCGTCGCGCCGTTTTAAGAGCGAAAGGTAACACAAAATAGAGAAATTATGAAAAAATTCGGTTTATTCCTGCTGGGAGCGCTGACGATGCTGGGTGTCACCTCCTGCAACGACGATGACGGCGACTACCCGCGCAACACCCCGCTGATCACGACCGTCTGCCCGCTCGAGGGCGGTGACTACTGTTTCGAGCGCGACAACGGCGACCGTCTCTACCCGAGCGACAAGTCGCGCGTGCCGGGCTACAAACCCGACGGGGATCAGAAACAGCGCGCCATCATCTGGTTCTCGCTGCTCGACCAGACCATCCCGGGCTATCGCTACAACATCGCCCTCTACGCCGTGGAGGAGATCTACACGGGCACCTCGGAGGTGGTCAGCGATGCCTCACGCCTGGCCGAACTGGGCGATGCCAAGACGGGTTATACCGTGGGGACGTTCAACCTCTCGGAGTCGTGGCTGACCTTCTACGCCCTCTATTCGTGCCGCTACAACTCGAAGCACACCTTCACGCTGGCCGTGGACAAGAGCGGCACGACGGAGTTCAAGGAGAGCAAGGAGGGTTACCTCGACGTCGTGGTGCTGCACGATGACCAGGACGATCAGGGCGGCCCCGACTGCGGATTCTACATTTCGTTCGACCTCACGCCCCTGGCCGCCGAACTCGAGGGCAAGGAGGGTATCAACCTGCTGATCCCGACGCGCGAAAACGGCAACCAGGAGATCAAGCTGCGATTCGCTGCCCCGCGCGGGGAGTAGCCACTTCGCCGCGGCAGCCGATCCGGTCCGTCAGCCCTCGGGGCCGACGGGCCGGATTTTTTAGCACCCGCACCCTCCCGGATTCGTCGAAAAAGCGTATATTTGCATCATGTCCATCGTACGCAACACCGAAAGCGATCTCGATTTCGAGAACAAGATCCGTCCGCAGGAGCTGGAGAACTTCTCCGGACAGGACAAGATTGTCGACAACCTGCGGGTCTTCATCAAGGCGGCGCTCATGCGCGGCGACTCGCTCGACCACGTCCTGCTGCACGGACCTCCGGGTCTGGGCAAGACCACCCTTGCAAACATCATCGCCAACGAGATGGGGGCGCAGCTGCGCGTGACCTCGGGCCCCGTGCTGGACAAGCCGGGCGACCTGGCCGGCCTGCTGACGAACCTCAATCCGGGCGACGTGCTCTTCATCGACGAGATCCACCGCCTGAGCCCCATCGTCGAGGAGTATCTCTACTCGGCCATGGAGGACTTCAAGATCGACATCGTGCTCGACAAGGGCCCCTCGGCCCGCTCGATCCAGATCGAACTGGCCCCCTTCACGCTCATCGGCGCCACGACGCGCAGCGGCCTGCTGACCTCGCCGCTCCGGGCGCGTTTCGGCATCCAGTGCCATCTGGAGTACTACGACGTCCCTGTTCTGGCCGGCATCGTACGGCGTTCGGCGCGGATTCTCGACGTCTCGATCGACGACGATGCCGCCCGTGAGGTGGCCTTGCGTTCGCGCGGCACGCCGCGTATCGCCAACGCCCTGCTGCGCCGCGTGAGGGACTTCGCCATGGTCAAGGGCGAGGGACACATCGACCTGGAGATCACGCGCATCGCCCTCTCGGCGCTGAACATCGATTCGCGGGGTCTGGACCAGATGGACAACAAGATTCTGGGGACGATCATCGAGAAATTCAACGGCGGGCCGGTCGGACTGAACACCGTGGCAACGGCCGTCGGCGAGGAGGCCGGCACGATCGAGGAGGTCTACGAGCCGTTCCTCATCAAGGAGGGTTTTCTCAAACGCACGCCGCGGGGCCGCGAGGCGACACCGCTGGCCTGGGAGCATCTGGGCTTCACGCCGCCCGGCAGCGGCGACTCCACCCTCTTCTGACCGCCTCCGACCGGACGAAAACAGCCCCGGACACCATGCCGGCCCCGAACTGCCGCGCCGCCGGCTCGACAGACCCCGAACAAGACTGAAAACCGATCTGACCGCAAAATGGACCTTCGACACCTCCACCTGCACCGGATCCACCTCATCGCATCCGTCGGGCTGCTGCTGGGCACTCCCGCCCTGCTGCACGCCGCGCCCGACAATCCGAAATCGGCAACCCCGCCGCCCGCCGCCGAGATCCGGGCCACAACAACGGCCTCCACCGCAGTCTCCGCCGCCACCTCCAACGGACAGCAAATCCTCGCGGAGTCGGTCTCCGAGGCGCCGGTTCAGCGGCCCTGGCTGGTTCCACGCAACCGCCCGCAGCACACCTTTTTTGTCGATGCCAGCTATCTGGCCCTGCTATTTACCCTTCATTTCCAGACCTTTGACTCGGGTTCGCTCAACGAGGGGCTGAGCCTCACGGCCGGCTACAACTGGACCTCGCGCCGGGGTCTGGGCGTGGGCGTGATCTACTCCGGAGGCTTCTTCTCGGCCCGACGCAGCGGCCTCCTCAGCACGGCCCGTCTGCACTACGTCGCTCCGGAATTCGTGGCCCGGCAACGGGCCGGACGCCGCTGGCTTTTCCGCGAGGCGGTCGGCATCGGATATGGACGCTACGCGCGCAGCTACGACGGAAATCGCGCCGGACGCGGCGGCGTCGGGCTGCACGAACGGGCGTCGGTCGAATTCATGGCAACACGCTGGATGGGCCTGTCGCTCGGATTCGGCGGCGAATGGATCCTTACCGGCGCCCCGGATGTGGGCGACGGCGTGGAGTTCAATCTGGTGGGATTGCTCACCTTTCATGTCGGAGGCGGCGTGCGTTTTTATTTCTAAAAAAATTGCCCAAAAATCTAAAAAAATTTACATTCTGCGCGATAATTGTTATATTTGCCGTTAACCGAATTGAAAACAAAGACTCAGAACGGTAAACAGATGGATACCAAATCGAAACTCGACGAAGCGGCGCTGCGCTACCACAGCGAAGGGCAACCCGGCAAGATCGGTGTCGTGCCCACCAAACCCTATCAAACCCCCTACGATCTGTCGCTGGCCTATTCGCCGGGCGTTGCAGCCCCCTCGCGAGCCATTGCGGCCAATCCCGACGACGTCTATACCTACACCGGCAAGGGCAACCTCGTGGCCGTGATCTCGAACGGAACGGCCGTACTCGGACTGGGCAACATCGGCCCGCTGGCCGGAAAGCCCGTCATGGAGGGCAAGTGCATGCTCTTCAAGACCTACGCCGGCATCAACGCCTTCGACATCGAGGTCGATGCCACCGATCCCGACGAGTTCGTGCGTGCGGTGAAGGCCATCGCCCCCACCTTCGGCGGCATCAACCTCGAGGATATCAAGGCCCCGGAGTGCTTCGAGATCGAGACCCGCCTGCGCGAGGAGCTCGACATCCCGCTCATGCACGACGACCAGCACGGTACGGCCATCATCACCTCGGCGGCCCTGATCAACGGCGCCAAGATCGCCGGCAAGGAGATTTCGCAGCTGCGCGTGGTCGTCAACGGCGCAGGAGCCGCCGCCATCGCCTGCGCGAAACTCTTCATCGCCCTGGGCGTCCGTCATCAGAACGTGACGCTCTGCGACAGCCACGGCGTAGTGACGATCTACCGCGAAGACCTCAACCGCATGAAACGCGAATTCGCCACCACACGCCGCATCTCGACGCTGGCCGAAGCGGTCGAAGGGGCCGACGTCTTCCTGGGCGTCTCGAAGGCCGACACGCTGAAGCCCGAAATGCTGCGGACGATGGCCGAGAACCCGATCGTCATGGCGCTGGCCAACCCCGATCCGGAGATCGCCTACGAAACGGCCATGGCCTCGCGTCCGGACATCATCTTCGCCACGGGACGTTCCGACTATCCCAATCAGGTGAACAACGTGCTGGGATTCCCCTACATCTTCCGCGGAGCGCTCGACGTCCGGGCCACGAAGATCAACGAGGCAATGAAGCTGGCCGCCGCCCATGCGCTGGCCGAACTGACCCGCGAACCCGTTCCGGAGTCGGTGCTCAAGGCCTACGGGGTGGAGAGTCTGGAGTTCGGACGCAGCTACCTGATTCCCAAGCCGCTGGATCCGAGGCTGCTGCCGCGCATCTCGACGGCCGTGGCGCGTGCTGCCGTCGAATCGGGCGTCGCACGCCGTCCGATCACCGACTGGGAAGCCTATGCCGAGGAGTTGCGCAAACGGGTCGAAAAATAGTCCGACCGACAAACAGAAAAGGCAGGAATCCGTTGGTTTCCTGCCTTTTTTCATCGCCTCCGCACCGGGAGTCCCTGCACCGGGAGAGGGTCAGTTCTTCGCGTGGACAGACCCGTCCGCCGGCGACTGCTCCGGTGCCTGAGCGGTGGATGGAGCCGGAGCGGTGGATGGAACCGGAGCGGTGGAGGGAGCCGGAGCGGTGGAGGGAGCCTGAACGGTGGAGGGAGCCTGAACGGTGGAGGGAGCCGGAGCGGCCGTTCCCTCCGCGGTGAGCGAATTGCGTCCGGAGGCAACAACCGCCATGCGGTCGCGATAGAGGTCGGCCACGGTCGTGGCGGCATCGTCGATCGAGACGCGGGAGGTGTTCACCGTCAGGTCGTAGCGGTGCGGATCGCCCCAGCGTTCGCCGGTATAGTATTCATAGTGGGTCCTTCGGTTGCGATTCACGCGCCGCACCTCGGCTTCGGCCGCGTCTGGGGCGATTCCATACTCCTCGACGCATCGCCGGCAGGCACTCTCCAGATCGGTGCAGCAGAAAACCCGCACGGCACGAGGTTCGTCGCGCAGCACAAAGTCGGCGCAGCGCCCGACAAGGACGCACGATTCGCGCGCGGCCAGCTCCTGGACGATCCGGCTCTCGGCCACGAACAGCACGTCGTCGGGCGAGAGACTGTGATCCATCCGCGCGCCGTTCGACTGGGCGAAGATGCACTTGAGCCAGAACGACGGAATCGACTGCTCGTTGTGGAGGATATACGCCTCGTCCATACCGCTCTTCTGCGCTGCCAGGCGGATAAACTGATTGTCGTAGAGGGGAATATGCAGCATCGAGGCCAGTTTTTCGCCCAACTGATGTCCGCCGCTGCCATACTCGCGGGCGATCGTGATGACGACCGGCTGCGGGGAGTCGGCCGCCGGGGCTGCGGATTCCCCCTCCGGAGCCGTTCCTTCACCCCCGATCCAACGGTCGAAGATGCGGTAGAAGGGGGTGATGAAGTGGACGATCGGGCCGACGATCAGTGCGGCGGTGACCGTACCCTCGCGCACGCCCGAGATGTTGGAGAGGAAGACGAGCGAAAGGAGACAGGTCAGAATCACGAGCGTGACGTCAAAGGCCAGCTTGACATAGCCGAATTCGCGGCGCAGCCGTCGCGAGATGGCCCGCACGAAGTACTCGCCGGCGGCCATGGCGATGTTGACCTTCACCTCGAGGGCGATGCCGACGGCCAGCACGACGCAGCCGATGAGCAGGCTGACGATCTTGGCCGCATAGGCTTCGGGCGTGAGCCAGAAGAGGGCCGACATCGAACAGTCGATGAACGTACCGAAGAAGAGCGTGACGGGAATCTGCAGCAGGAAGATCCGCCGATCGGTCTTCAGGTCGGCACGCGTCATGAAGGGGAGTTCGAGAAGCATGAACACCAGATTGAGGATAATGGTCCACTGGCCCATGGTCATCGGGGTGAACATGCTCAGAACGTAGGTAACGCTCGTAATGGGGGAGGTTCCCAGCAGGGCTTTGGTGATCAGCGCAATACCGAAGGCGTTGATGAACAATGCCACGACGAAGAGCAGATAGCGCCGAAAAAGCAGTCGGGTTTGGGTTTTCATGTCTGGACTTGAATGATATCAAGGCGCAAAATTCGTCTTTTCTTCCGAAATTCGGATCGGAAAGGAGCGACCGAAACTGGTATAATCCGAAACAAAAGCGTACCTTTGAGGTCGAAAACCGCTTGAACCATGCCACGCCCTGCCACACATACCCATTCAATCGCCGATCCTGCCCGGGAGAGCCGCGAGGAGGTTTTCTACCGCGAAATCCGCCCCGCCGACCTCTCGCACGGAGCGATGCGCCTTGAGCGGGGCTTCCTCTTCGGAATGGTCACAAACGGCACACTCCGCGAGGAGGACTCGTCGGGTGAGCGGACGCTGGAAAAGGGCGATCTGCTCATCCTGACACCGAGCCGCAGCTGTACGCTGCAATCCGCCGGCGGAGATTTCCGGATGGTCGGCATCGGCCTGGATCCCGACTTTTTCGACACGCTGCCCGACGGACAGCCGATGTACAGCCAGCTGGCCCGGTATCCCGATCCGAACGGAGCCATTCGCCTGCGACCGGAGGAGGCGGCGTGGCGCCATCTGCTCCGCACGGCGGAACTGCTGGCCGACCGGCCCTCGCCCTACACCCTCTTCCACCGGGGAATCCTCCGCCACTGGTGCGGGCTCTTCCTGCTCGAGATCACGGACATGCTGCACCGCGACAACGAATCGAACCGCACGCCGGTCTGCATGAAACGGGCCGACCTGCTCTTCCGCCAGTTCAAGAAGCTCTCGGTCGAAAACTACCTCGGCCACCACGACATCGGATTCTACGCCGATGCGCTGCACATCTCGACCACCTACCTCTCGCGGATCGTCAAACGTACCACCGGCCACACGGTCTATGCCCATCTGGCGGGGTTGCTGGCGGCCGAGGCACGGCGCTGTCTGGAGAGTACGGACAAGGATGTCAAGGAGATCGCCTATCGGCTGGGGTTTTCGGATCAGTCCTCGTTCGGGAAATTCTTCAAGGCGCAGAGCGGGCTCTCACCGCACCACTATCGCCAGCGTTTCGGACGGGGAGGCGACGACCGGGACGGCGGCAGCCCGCCGGGAAGCCGAGTCCTCCCCCGCCGAGACCGATCTCACAAAATAAACCCGGGCGAATCCATCACCCGGGAAAGACCAATCTATTAATAAAAGAAAAGAGGAATCCGGCGCCACGGCCGCGAACCGTCAGACAAAGAGTGCCGAGAACTCCGGAAGCGACATCTTCCGCACCTGACAGTCTCCGATTCCGACGGGCAGCACGATGCGCAGCATCCCCTCGGCGTTCTTCTTGTCCTTGCCGACCTCCTTGAGCAGGCGTTTCATCTCGACCGGCGGCGTGAGTTCGAAACCCAGCCGCGAAAGCAGATCGACGATCCGCTGCCGATCCTCCTCGCCGAGCACCCCCAACCGTACGGCGGCCCCGGCAATCAGTGCCGTTCCGACGGCTACGGCCTCACCGTGGTTCATGCGGTTCGAGGACTTCTCGATGGCGTGCGCCAGCGTATGGCCGAGGTTGAGTTTGCGGCGTTCGCCCGCTTCGCGTTCGTCGCGTTCGACGATGTCGGCCTTGACCCGGATGGCCGCCGAGATGATGTCGGAGAGCAGGTCCGTATCCTGACGCAGCGCCTCGAACGAGGTCTGCTCCAGACGGGCAAACAGCTCCGGATCGGCAATGACGGCTGCCTTGACCACTTCGGCCAGTCCGGCGCGGAACTCACGGTCGGGGAGCGAACGCAGCAACGAGGGGTCGCAGATGACGAACTGCGGCTGGGTGAAGGTTCCGGCCATGTTCTTGTAGCCGTCGACATTGACGCCGTTCTTGCCGCCTACCGAGGCGTCGACCTGTCCCAGAAGGGTTGTGGAGACAAATCCGAACTTCACCCCGCGCATGTAGGTCGAGGCGGCAAAACCCGCCACGTCGGTGACAATGCCGCCGCCGATGGCCAGTACGAAGGTCGAACGGTCGACGCCCAGCTCGATGAAGCGGCGGTAGAGGGTCTCGACCGTCTGCAGCGTCTTGATGCTTTCGCCCAAACCGATGAGCACCGCATCGTAAGGGGCCACGAACGAGTGGTAGAGCCGGTCGATCGTGGCATCCGAAACGACGACCACTCGCCCCTCGGGAAGAAGTTCGGGGAGCAACTCGACGGCCGAACCGATATATACCTGACTGCTGCGAAGGTTAAAAGCGGGTTCCATTATTTAACTTTTTTAAGAAGTAAGCAAATGTAGTACATTTTCCGGAGAAATTGTTACCTTTGCACGACAAAATACAGATTTATGCAAAAACTGCGCAATATCGCGATCATAGCCCACGTCGACCACGGCAAGACGACGCTGGTCGACAAGATGATCCTGGCAGGCCACGTGCTGCGTGACAACCAGCAGACGGGCGACCTGATTCTGGACAACAACGACCTGGAGCGCGAACGGGGAATCACGATTCTCTCAAAGAACGTTTCGGTGATCTACAAGGACTACAAGATCAACATCATCGACACCCCGGGCCACGCCGATTTCGGCGGCGAAGTGGAGCGCGTGCTCAACATGTGCGACGGTGTGCTGCTGCTGGTCGACGCCTTCGAAGGGACGATGCCCCAGACGCGGTTCGTGTTGCAGAAGGCCCTGGCGCTGGGCAAGAAGCCCATCGTGGTGATCAACAAGGTGGACAAGCCCAACTGCCGCCCCGAAGTGGTCAACGAACAGGTCTTTGACCTGATGTTCTCGCTCAACGCCACCGAGGAGCAGCTCGACTACAAGACCATCTACGGCTCGGCCAAGCAGGGGTGGATGTCGCACAAGTGGAACGAACGCACCAATTCGATCGTCCCGCTGCTCGATACGATCATCGACGAGATCCCCGAACCGGCCCAGGTCGAGGGTACGCCGCAGCTGCTGATCACCTCGCTCGAGTACTCTTCCTACACGGGGCGTATCGCTGTGGGCAAGCTCACGCGCGGCACGCTGCACGCCGGCGAGAACGTCACGCTGGCCAAGCGCGACGGCGTGACGATGCAGAAGTGCAAGATCAAGGATCTGATGGTCTTCGAGGGGTTGGGCAAGAAGAAGGTCGACGAGGTTCCGTGCGGCGAGATCTGCGCCATCATGGGTATCGACGGCTTCGAGATCGGCGACACGATCTGCGACTACGACAACCCCGAGCCGCTGCCCCCGATCGCCATCGACGAACCGACGATGTCGATGCTCTTCACGATCAACAACTCGCCCTTCTTCGGCAAGGACGGCAAATATGTCACCTCACGCCACATCAAGGAGCGTCTGGACCGCGAGCTGGAGAAGAACCTGGCGCTGCGCGTGACGCCCGGTCCGTCGGCCGATTCGTTCAACGTCTTCGGCCGCGGCGTGCTGCACCTCTCGGTGCTGATCGAGACGATGCGCCGCGAGGGCTACGAACTGCAGGTCGGCCAGCCGCAGGTCATCACCAAGATCATCGACGGCAAGAAGTGCGAACCGGTCGAGGAGCTGACGGTCGACTGTCCCGAGGAGCACTCCGGCACGGTGATCGACATGACGACGCGCCGCAAGGGTACGCTGCGTGACATGTCTTCGGACGGCGAACGCGTGCGGCTGCTGTTCGACATTCCGTCGCGCGGCATCATCGGACTGCGTTCGAACATGCTGACGGCTACGGCCGGCGAGGCGATCATGACCCACCGCTTCAAGGATTTCGAGCCCTGGGCCGGCGACATCGAGATGCGCACCAACGGTTCGATCATCTCGGGCGAGACCGGCACGGCCTACGCCTACTCGATCGACAAGCTGCAGGATCGCGGCCGCTTCTTCATCAGCCCGATGGATCAGGTCTACGAAGGTCAGGTCATCGGCGAGCACACGCGCCAGAACGACATCACGGTCAACGTCACCAAGGCCAAACAGCTGACCAACATGCGTGCTTCGGGGTCGGACGACAAGGCGGTGATCGTTCCGCCGAAGGTCTTCACGCTGGAGGAGGCCCTCGAATACATCAAGGAGGACGAATACGTCGAGGTAACGCCCCACGCCATCCGTCTGCGCAAGATCCTGCTCCACGAAACCGACCGCAAGCGCGCCGCCAAATAACCCGGAGCCGGAGACTGAAAGCTGCAAGCCGAAAACCCGATTGCAAAGATACCTCACGATGAATCACTTCACCCTGTCACTGGCCGCAGGAGCCATTGCCGGAGCCCTGGTCGTCATTCCGATGATCTTCCAGCGATTCTCGGCGCGCAGCTGCATCGCCTCGTTTCTGATCTACCTCTTCGCCGGGGTGATCATTTTCTACGGCAACCTGCCCTACCTGCCCTGGTGGGCCGACGGCATGGGCATAACGGTCATGCTGACCGTGCCGACGCTCTTCACCGCCTCGGGCAAGGAGCAGAAGTCGATTCCGCTGATTCTGTTCAATGCCCTGCTCTTCGGATTTCTCCTGAGCATGGCCGAACACTATCTGGCCTGACCGGGAGCCGAGAGGGGGGGGGCAGCCTGACCCGGGAGGAGAGCATGAGCCGGAAGGAGCGGCGCGAAACGGGAGAAGCGGCGCGAAACCACACCCATACACAAAAAAAACGGACTTCGGTCCGTTTTTTTGTTTGCCATCCGGCGCAGTATTGCAGTCCGACAACCGTTTATAGGATAACTTTACACCTAAACCACCAAACGACTATGAAAAAATGGCTGCTTCTGCTGATGACGCCTCTCGTATTGGGCGCCTGCGACAAGGACGACACATCGCGCACCGAAATCTGGACCATTGCCCCCGAAAAGGGCGTGGCAGGCATCACCATGGGCTTCGGTTACATACCGGCCTACATCGTCCAAAAAGGGGCCAGCGCCTCATGGGAGATCGTTCCCGGTCCCATCGAAGGCTTCTCGTTCGAGGAGGGCTGGCAGACGACCCTGCGCGTACGAATCGACCGGATCGCCAACCCGCCGGCCGACGGCAGCAGTGAACGCTATACGATGGAGGAGCAGCTCGCTCGCACAGAAACCACATCTCCCGTCGATCCGCTGACCTTCAGCCCCGAACTGGAGATCCGCGTCGCCTCGCGGCGGGCCGATGCGCAGATAGCCGCCTACTGGATCCAGGACCTGCGCTACGACACGCCGCAATGGCAGGCCTTTCCGTCGGAGATCGAGGGTTTCGACTTCAAGCCCGGACACGAATACCGCCTGCGCATCCAGCCTGTCGCCGTGTATGACGAAGCGAAAAGCGACCGGATCGACAACGATTCGTGGTCGGTGAAATACCGTTTGCGGGAGCTGCTCTCCGACGAGGTGAAGGAGTCCGAAGGGCTGCCGGAATAGAAGGACCGCAGGAATAGAAGCGCAGAACGAAAAGGGCTCGGAGCGCGGCCGACGGTTCCGGACGCGCCTCCTACCGGCGCAGCGTAGCAAACGAAAGGATGTGCCACGTCACCCCGACGGCCACGGCCAGCAGCAGGAGCTGCGCCCACCACAGCCGGTCGACCACCGCCACGATGCAATAGAGCAGCGTGGCCCAGAGCAGCGCAACGGAGATCACCTTGGCTCGGAGCGGAATGGCGCGGTGCTCGCGGAACTGGCGGATGTAGGGTCCCAGCCGGCGATGCGAGACCAGCCAGCCGTAGAGCCGCGGCGAAGAGCGTACCCAGAGGGCTGCGGCCAACAGCAGAAAGGGGGTCGTCGGAAGCAGCGGAACGAAGATTCCGACCAGTCCCAACACAAGGGCCACGGCACCGAGGAGCATGAAAAGTGTCTTCACGCCGCAAAAATAGGTAAATCCGACGCTTTGAAACAAGGCCGAGACGAATATTTCGTTAACTTTGTCTTCCGAAACGAAGTCGGAGACGACAAAAACCTCAAAAACACAGGATACGATGACGAAAATCGGTATCGCCAGCGACCACGCCGGCTATGAAATGAAAGAATTTCTCGTAGGCTACCTCGACGCCATGGGTTACGAGGTGCTGGATTTCGGAACGGACTCTCCCGAGAGTGTCGACTATCCGGACTTTGCCCACCCGCTGGCCGAGGCTGTCGAGCAGGGAGAAGTGGCCTTCGGCGTGGGTCTCTGCGGCTCGGGCGAAGGGATGGCCATCACGCTCAACAAACACCAGGGAGTCCGTGCCGGGTTGTGCTGGGATCCGGAGATCGCCTCGCTGATCCGCCGTCACAACGACGCCAACATCATCGTCTTTCCGGCGCGCTTCATCACCAACGACGAGGCGGTGCAGATGCTCGACGCCTTCTTTGCGGCCGAGTTCGAGGGAGGCCGCCACGCAAAGCGGGTTGCCAAGATTCCGGTTCCTGCCGCCCAGAGCAACGAGAGCAAAAAATAGCCCAAAGGGGTTGCAGGACATCTGCCGGGAGCCGACGGGGCCGACAAGGCAAGATCGGGGCAAGACCGGGACAAGCGGATTCCCGGAAGGCCGGAGGGTTTCGGCTCCGACCGGATCAGAGTTGGAAGACAAAGGGCGAGAGAGCACGCAGCTCCTCGCCTTTTTCGTGCCCGGCGAAGAGGCCGAAGACGGCCGAACCGCTTCCCGACATCGAAGCGTAGAGCGCCCCCTCTGCAAGAAGCCGCTCCTTGACAGCGCGAATGGCGGGATGGGCGGCAAAGACCGACTCCTCGAAGTCGTTGGTCACCAACCCCTGCCACTCGGTTACCGGGCGCCGCAACCGCTCGGCAAGCGGCACGTCCGGCACCCGCGGCCGCACGCCGGCATAGGCCTCGCGCGTCGAGACCCCCTCGTCGGGCTTCACCACCACGAGCGTCAGCCCCGACAGATCCAGCGGGAAGGGGATCATCACCTCACCGCGGCCCGTGCACAACTGCGGGGTGTTCCGCACGAAGAAGGCCGTATCGCTGCCCAGCTCGGCGGCCCGGTCGATGAGCTCCGCCTCCGAAAGGCCGAGCGCAAAGAGCCGGTCGAGCGCCACAACCACCGCCGTGGCATCAGCCGATCCACCGCCCAGCCCCGCACCGAAGGGCACGTGCTTCGCGAGGCGGATCCGCACGCCGTCCACACCGTAGCGGTCGCGCATCAGACGAAAAGCCTTCAGACAGAGGTTCGCCTCGTCGGGACAATCCACCGCGAGCCCCTCGGAACGAAACACGGCTCCCGGAGCGTCGGTGCGTTCAACCTCCACCTCATCGTAAAGCCCCCGCACGGGAAACATCACCGTCTCCAGATCGTGATAACCGTCGGCCCGGCGGCGGAGGATATCCAGGCCCAGGTTTATTTTGCAGTTTGCGCGCAGAATCATGCACCAAAGATACGAAAAGGCAGACGCAAAACAGCGCATGCGCCCGATATTTTCACCCGATGCATCCGGTTTTCCGAAAAGCAACAAATTTCGTATTTTTACGGCATGAAATTCCGCACCGAAATCGAGCCCCTGCACACCGATCTGACGATCGGCTATCGCAACCACATTCTGAGCCTCGGGTCGTGCTTCGCCACACAGATGGCCGAACGGCTCGAAGCGGCGAAATTCCCCGTCGTGAAGAACCCCTCGGGCATCCTCTTCAACCCGCTGTCGATCGCCGGGGCGATCCGCAGCTATGCCGCACGGCAGCCCGTCACCCGCGAAGAGCTGGGCTTCGACGGCGAACTCTGGTACCACTTCGACTTCCACGGCGACCTCTCGGCCCCGACCCCCGACGAGGCCCTGCAGCGCATGAACCGCGCCCGGCAGCTGGGCGCCGAGGCGCTCCGCCGCTCCGACCGCGTGATCCTGACCTTCGGCACGGCCTGGGTCTACGAACACCGGGGGCGCGTGGTAGCCAACTGCCACCGGCAGCCGGCATCGGAATTCACGAGACGGCGACTAAGCGTCGAGGAGATTGTCGGCACCCTTGCCGAACTCTTCGACGGACCGCTGGCCGGCAAGCGGATCCTGCTGACGGTGAGTCCCGTGCGGCACCTGGGCGACGGGCTTTCGGGGAATGCCGCGAGCAAGGCCACGCTGCGGGTGGCGGTCGAGGAGCTCACCGAACGCTTTCCGCAGGCACTCTACTTCCCCGCCTTCGAGATCCTGACGGACGACCTGCGCGACTACCGTTTCTATGCCGACGATCTGGTCCACCCCGCGCCGAAGGCCGTCGACTACCTCTGGGAACGTTTCACCGAGGCGCTGCTCGACGACGAGGCCCGGCGGCTGCTCCCCGAGGTCGAGTCGATCGTTGCGGCGGCGGCCCACCGCCCCCGCAACCCCCGCGGCGAAGCCCACCGCGCCTTCTGCCGCCGCCAGCTCGAACGGATCGCCGCCCTCCCCGGGCTCGATTTTCGGACCGAAAGCGCGCTTTTCAGACAATGTATCGAAATAAATTCGTAAATTTGCGCTCATACGAACCGCAACCATGAACAAGCGTCTTATTCTGCTCGCCATAGCCGCCCTGACGGCCTTCGCACCCGCCGCCGCACAGCCCCGTCTGATCGTTCAGATCGTCGTCGGATCGATGCGCGCCGGCGATCTGGACCGCTACGCCGTCAATTTCGACGAGGACGGATTCCTCCGTCTTACGGAACGCGGCACGGTCTATTCGGATGCCCGCTACGACTACCTGCAGACCACGACCCCCGTCTCGCTGGCCACGCTCGTCACCGGAGCCATGCCCTCGACCCACGGCGTGATCGGCCCCCGCTGGGTCGACTACACCACCAACCGCACGGTCAGCCTGATCGACGGCCGCCGCGGCCCCGGAGCCTACCACCGCATCGCCCCGACGCTGGCCGAGACGCTCCTCGACCAGTCTCCCGAGAGCCAGGCCGTGACGATTGCCGCCGAAGCCATGTCGGCCGTCGTGATGGCCGGACGCGGCGGCGAAGTCTTCTGGCTCGACTCCACGCGCTGCGACTGGGTCTCGTCGCCCTATTACACCGAGCAGCTTCCCGAATGGATCGAGCGCAGCAACCGCGAACGCTACAACCTCTCCTACATCGGTCTCGAATGGCGGTCGCTGCTCGAAAAGAGCCGCTATCTGAACACCCGTCAGCACGACATCGTCCTCTTGGGCCGCAACAAAAAGGAGGACACCAACGGACAAGGGCGTCTGAAACTGACAAGCGACTACGAACGGCTGCTCTACACGCCGGCCGGGAATACCGCCGTGCTGGGGCTGGCCAAACAGGCTATCGCCCAATACCGTCTGGGCGCCGACCGGACGCCCGACCTGCTGAACATCTGCCTCGACTCGCCGCGCCGCATCGCCGAGGCCTACGGTCCCGAGTCGATCGAGGTCGAGGACATGTACTACCGGCTGGACCGCGATCTGGCCGACTTCCTGACCTTCCTCTTCGCACAGGTCAAGGATGGAAACGTGCTGGTGGTCGTCACCTCCGACCACGGCACAAGCCCCTCGTACGACGCCGGGCAGCAGGAGGCCGAACGCTTCAACAGCCGCCAGTTCGAGGTGATTGTCAACGGCTTTCTGAACGTCCGCTACGGCACGGGCGACTGGGTGGTGGCCTACGGCGACAAGTCGCTCTGGCTGAACCACAACCTCATCTACGAACGCGGACTGAATCTGGCCGAGGTGCAGAACGAGGTGGCCATCTTCGCCATGCAGTTCAGCGGCGTGTCGCACGCTCTGGCCGCCACGGCCATGCGCACGAGCTACTTCGGCAGCGGATACGCCCGCAAGATGCAGAACAGCTTCTACCCGCGCCGTTCGGGCGACGTGATTCTCAACCTGATGCCCGGCTGGATCGAGGAGCAGGAGCGCTGCTGGTCGATGTCGGGCTCGATGTACGGCTACGACACCGAGGTGCCGCTGATCTTCTACGGACAGGGGGCCGGACCGCTGCGCGTCAACCGCCGCGTGGAGATGACCGCCGTGACCCCGACACTGGCCCGCGTGGCCGGTGTGCGCGAACCCGCCGCCGCGGAGGGCACGGCCCTCGAAGAGATCGTCGACCTGTAAGGGCCGGCGTACGGATGGCTGCGAAAATGACGTTAAATACCATACGAACATGGACAAGATACAGGAGGAAATCATCGAGGAGTTCTCGGTTTTCGACGACTGGCTCGACAAATACGACTATCTGATCGGTCTGAGCGAGACGCTCCCCCCGATCGCCCCGGAACACCGCACCGAACAGTACCTCATTCAGGGGTGCCAGTCGCGGGTGTGGGTCGACGCCCGGCTGGAAAACGGCCGCGTCTACTACTCGGCCGACAGCGACGCCATAATAACCAAGGGGATTATCGCGTTACTGATCCGGGTGCTCAACGGCCGGACCCCGAAGGAGATCCTCGATACGGAGCTCTACTTCGTCGACCGCATCGGTCTGAGCGCCAACCTCTCGCCCACACGGGCCAACGGACTGGTGGCGATGATCAAGCAGATGAGACTCTACGCCCTGGCCTTCGAGACCAAGGTCGAGGCCGAAGAGAAAGAAGAGAAAGAAGAGAAAACGAAAACGGAAAACAGCGGCAACGGGGCGAACTGACCGCCCCGGCAGGCTAAATGGCCCGGCCGGCAGGATGTGCAGGTGCGAAGAGGCCGATGCTGCCGCACGACCGGCACGAAACAGGATGGAAACACAGAAAACAATGACTCCCGAAGAGATTCTTGAGGTTGAAAAGGAGATCGTCGCGACGCTCAAGAACATATACGACCCGGAAATCCCGGTCAACATCTACGATCTCGGTCTGGTCTACGAAATCGACTACACGCCCGACGGCGTGGCCACGATCCGCATGACCCTCACCGCCCCCAACTGCCCGATGGCCGACATGCTCGTCGAGGATGTCAACCAGCAGGTCGCCAAGGTCAAGGGCGTCAAGTCGGTGAACGTCATCCTCACGTTCGACCCCGTGTGGGACAAGAGCATGATGTCCGAGGAGGCGCTGCTGGAACTCAACATGCTGTAGGAATGGCGGAGGCTAAGGGTGCAAACACGGAGCAGAGGTCCCGCACGATCGAACGGCTCGAAGCCCGGGCCGGCGAACACGCCTGCGGCGGATTCCTCGCGGCACTCGACGATCTGCAGCGCACGGAGCTCTTCACGACGCTGATCTTCGACCGGCTGCAACGCAAGATGCGCACCGTCGAGGCTCTGCGCCGCGAGGCCGCCGACAACTGGAACCAGACCTTCTACCTGCTCTACTTCCGCACGCTGGGCGACCGCCGCAACCAGGAGGCCTATCTCGAACTGGCGCGGAGGGTCCCCTACCGTGTCGTGTTGCGCGAACGTCGGGTGCCCCACGCCATCGAGGCGATGCTCTTCGGCGCCTCGGGACTGCTCGACCTCTACCGCAACGACGAATATACGCTCAATCTGCGCCGCAACTTCGAACACCTGGCGGCCAAATACGATATCCGCCCGATGAAGGCCGCAGTGTGGGAACTCGCCGAAATCCGTCCGGCCAACCACCCCGTGCTGCGGCTGGCGCAGGCCGCGGAGTTCTTCGCCCAGGACGAATTCGTCATGGACCGCACGATGGCCTGCCGCAGCGAGGAGGATGTCCGCCGTCTGTTCGGTATCGAAGCCGCCGACTACTGGCGCACCCACTTCGTCCCCGCTGCCGAAAGCGACTCGCGGCCCAAGCGCATCGGCGCCTTCAAGGCCAACATCATCGGCATCAATCTGGTCGTCGTGCTGCAGTTCGCCTACGGCAGCTTCATGGCCAACGAACGATTGCGCGACAGCGCCCTCTCGCTGCTCGAAAGACTCCCGGCCGAGGACAACCGCTACATGCGTGACTGGGCGGCAGCCGGCGTGCGCCCACGCAACGCCTTCGAAAGTCAGGCCCTGCTGCAACTCGCGACCGAATACTGTCCGGAGCGGCGCTGCGCGGAGTGTCCCGTCGGACGCCGGATCGCAAAATCGATCCCGGAAATGCAATAGCTCCCCAAAAAGAGTAACTTTGCCGGAAACCGCTCACAGCCCAAGAGCGCACAACCCTTCCCGCCATGGAAAACAGCTCCAAACGCCCCCTGATCAGCGTTGTCATGCCGCTCTACAACGCAGAGCGATTCGTCGGCGAAAGCATCGAAAGCCTGATGGCTCAGACGCTCTCCGATTTCGAACTGATCGTCATCGACGACTGCTCAACCGACGGCTCGGCGGCCGTGGTCGAGCAGCTCCAGCGACGCGACCCGCGGATCGTCCTGCTGCGCAACGAACACAATGCCGGTGCGGCCGAAACCCGGAATCACGGAATGGATGCGGCCCGCGGCGAATTCATCGCCTTCCTCGATGCCGACGACATCTGCGTTCCGAGGCGTTTCGAAAAGCAGATCGCCTTTCTGAAAGCCCACCCCGAAGTGGATGTCTGCGGCAGCTACTATTTGATTTTCAACGACCGTGACGGTCGCAATCACGGCCATTACGGCCATCTTCCGCTCACCCCGGAGGAGATTCGCTGCCAAGTCTTCTTTCTCAATCCGCTGGGCATGTCCACCATCATGCTGCGGGCCGATGCCCTCCGGAAAACCGGAATTCGGTTCCGGAACTGCGTCTGCGAAGACTACAAGCTGTGGGCCGATCTCTCGGACCGGCTCGCCATGGCCAACATCCCCGAGTGTCTGATCCTCTACCGCCAATGGGAGGAGCAGACTTCAGCCCGGCACCAGCAGCGTCAGGTGGAGAGTGCCCTGGAGATTCAACGCGAACTGCTCGCTCGAAGAACGGGCATCGTCCTCTCGGACGACGAAGCCCGAAGGCTGTCCCGCTTCGTCCACCAGCCCGAACTGGTCGAACGCGGCGACCTCCCCTTCTTCCGGCAATTCCTGTTCCGCTTCCACCATGCCTACCGACAACGGGAACCCTACAGGCCGAAACACTTCGAACGGATGCTGCGCAACCGCTTCATCTACTTCTACCGGCGTTTCAACCCTTCGTGGAAGGTCTGGCTGCAAAAGCGCCTCTTCCGGATCGCTCTGCTGTTCCATTGATCCGCCAAGCGGCATTCATCCGCCCGAAAACACCCCTCGGCACCCGTTTCCGAAGGCCCGACACACCCGCCAATCCCCATCCCGTGGAAAAGTTCGCGGGTTTGAGCTCCATTTTTTGCGTAATTCACGGAAAAATGCCTATCTTTGTAGGCTTTACAACCAAAACCCGAAAATCACGACAGACCGTATGGATATAGTTGCCAGCATCATCAAAGCCCTCTTCGGCTCGAAAGCCGACAAGGACCGCAAACTGATCGAGCCCTATCTGCAGAAGATCAAGGCCGTATACCCGTCGATCGAGGCCCTTTCGAACGACGAACTCCGCGCCCGCAGCGAGGATCTCAAAAAACAGATCGCCGACTACATCGCCCAGGACGAGGCCCGCATCGTCGAACTCAAGGCCCAGCTCGAAAAACCCGAAACGTCGCTCGAAGAGAAGGAGAAGATCTCCAAGGAGATCGACTCCACCACCAAGCGTATCGACGACCGCATCGAGGAGATCCTCGACCGCATCCTCCCCGAGGCCTTCGCTATCATGAAGGATACGGCACGACGCTTCGCCCAGAACGACACCGTCGTCGTCACGGCCAACGACTTCGACCGCGAACTCGCCGCTACGAAGGACTTCGTCACCATCGACGGCGACAAGGCCGTCTATGCCACCCACTGGATGGCCGGCGGCAACGACGTCAAGTGGGACATGATCCACTACGACGTCCAGCTCTTCGGCGGCGTGGTGCTCCATCAGGGCAAGATCGCCGAAATGGCAACGGGTGAAGGCAAAACCCTCGTGGCAACGCTCCCCGTATTCCTCAACGCCCTGGCCAAGAAGGGCGTGCACATGGTCACGGTGAACAACTATCTGGCCAAGCGTGACTCCGAATGGATGGGCCCGATGTACGAGTTCCACGGACTGTCGGTCGCCTGCATCGACGACACGCAGCCCAACTCCGAAGCCCGCCGCAAAGCCTACATGGCCGACATCACCTTCGGCACGAACAACGAGTACGGTTTCGACTACCTGCGCGACAACATGGCTTCGTCGCCCAAGGACCTCGTCCAGCGCAAGCACCACTTCGCCATCGTCGACGAGGTCGACTCCGTGCTGATCGACGACGCCCGTACGCCGCTCATCATCTCGGGCCCCGTTCCCAAGGGCGACGACCAGATGTTCGAGCAGTACAACCCCGCCATCGAACACCTCTACAACCTGCAGAAAAACCTCGTCACGCAGCTGCTGGCCGAGGCTCGGCAGCTGATCTCGGCCGGCAAGACCGACGAGGGCGGCATCAAGCTCTACCGCGCGCACAAGGGCCTTCCGAAATACAAGCCACTGATCAAGTACCTCTCCGAGCAGGGCGTCAAGGCGCTGATGCAGAAGACCGAGAACATCTACATGCAGGACAACAACCGCCGCATGCCCGAGATCACGGACGACCTCTTCTTCGTCATCGACGAGAAGCTCAATTCGGTCGAACTCACGGACAAGGGTCATGAGGTGCTCTCGAAATACTTCAACGAGGACGGCTTCTTCGTCCTGCCGGACATCGGCGCCGAGGTGGCCGAACTCGAAAAGAGCCAGCTCGAGCCCGATGAGAAGGCCAAAAAGCGCGACGAGGTGATCAACGACTACGCCATCAAGTCGGAGCGTGTCCACACAGTCAACCAGCTGCTCAAGGCCTATGCCATGTTCGAGAAGGACATCGAGTACGTGGTGATGGACAACAAGGTGAAGATCGTCGACGAGCAGACCGGCCGTATCCTCGAAGGACGCCGCTATTCGGACGGCCTGCACCAGGCCATCGAGGCCAAGGAGCACGTCAAGGTCGAGGCCGCCACGCAGACCTTCGCCACCATCACGCTGCAGAACTACTTCCGCATGTACCACAAGCTGGCCGGTATGACCGGTACGGCCGAAACCGAGGCCTCGGAGTTCTGGAGCATCTACAAACTCGACGTGGTGGTGATCCCGACGAACCGTCCCGTCATCCGCGACGACCGCCAGGACCTCATCTACAAAACCAAGCGCGAAAAGTACAACGCCGTCATCGAAGAGATCGTCCGCCTGGTCGGCGAGGGCCGTCCGGTGCTGGTCGGCACGACGTCGGTCGAGATCTCCGAACTGCTGAGCCGCATGCTCAAGCTGCGCGGAATCAAGCACAACGTCCTCAACGCCAAGCAGCACGCCCTGGAGGCTCAGGTCGTGGCCGAAGCCGGACGTTCGGGTCAGGTGACCATCGCCACCAACATGGCCGGCCGTGGTACCGACATCAAGCTCACGCCCGAAGTGAAGGAGGCCGGCGGTCTGGCCATCATCGGTACGGAGCGCCACGAAAGCCGCCGCGTCGACCGTCAGTTGAGAGGTCGTGCCGGACGTCAGGGCGACCCCGGATCGTCGCAGTTCTTCGTCTCGCTCGAAGATGACCTGATGCGTCTGTTCGGTTCGGGGCGGATCGCCACGATGATGGACCGCATGGGTCTGAAGGACGGCGAGGTGATCCAGTCCAAGATGATGACCAAGGCCATCGAGCGCGCCCAGAAGAAGGTCGAGGAGAACAACTTCGGCATCCGCAAGCGGCTGCTCGAGTACGACGACGTGATGAACTCACAGCGCGAGGTGATCTACACGCGCCGCCGCCACGCCCTCTACGGCGAGCGGATCGAAATCGACCTGAACAACATCATGTACGACTTCGCCGACAACTTCGTCGAGGAGAACCGCGGCATCGAATACGAGGATTTCCGCATGGAGCTGATCCGTCAGGTGGCCGTCGAGCTACCGATGGACGAGGCAACGTACAAGAATGCAAAAACCGCCGAACTGGTCGAGGCCATCGTCAAGGCCCTCAAGGAGGCCTACGCCCGCCGCGCCAAGGCTGTGGCCGACACCGTGCGTCCCGTCATGGAGCGCATCTATGAGGATCGCAAGGACCAGCTCGACTCGAACATCTACTTCCCGATCACGGACGGCCACCTCGGATACAACGTCCCGGTCAACCTGCGCCGGTGCAAGGAGTCGGACGGAGCCGAAATCTACAAGGTCTTCTCGAAGATCGTCATGTTCACGACCATCGACGATGCCTGGCGGGAGCATCTGCGCGAGATGGACGACCTGCGCCAGAGCGTGCAGAACGCTACCTACGAGCAGAAGGACCCGCTGCTGATCTACAAGTTCGAATCCTTCGGGCTCTTCTCGAAGATGCTCATCAAGGTCAACCGCGAGGTGCTCTCGATCCTCGACCGCGCCTACATCCCCGTGCGCGAGCAGAGCGCCGAGGAGGCCCAGCGGCTGCAGCAGGAGCGTGAGCGCCGGGCCAAGGTCGACGTCAACAAACTGCAGGCTTCGCGCATGCAGGCTGCCGCCCAGGCCGGCCAGCAGGAGCGTCAGAAGCCCATGCCGCTGCACGTCGAAAAGAAGGTCGGCCGCAACGATCCCTGCCCCTGCGGTTCGGGCAAGAAGTACAAGAACTGCCACGGCAAAGGACTCTAAGGGTTTTAAGAAAGCCCTCTATGGGGAGGGGGGGGGAAAAAAAAAAAGTGGCTTCGGTGGAGAGGCAACGGCAGCTGCCCTGCAACCCGAGGACTCCGGAAGTTCTCCCTTGGGAGATGGCAGTAGCTCGGGGAGGATCCGACCCGGACGCTGCCCTGCCAAGGAACCTCAAGCCTCCCTATGAAGGACGGCCACTGTGACGGGATTTAGACCCGGCTGCGGCCCTTCAACCCAGGCAAGTACGGTCCGGAATGTCTCGGTAAACGGCACATTCCGGGCCTCTTCATAAAAAAGACAAACCGAACACCATGGGCTATCAGGAAGAAAAACAGCACCAACTCGATCTGCGCTATCTGCGCATGGCACGTATCTGGGCCGAAAATTCCTACTGCGTACGACGCAAGGTCGGGGCACTGATCGTCAAGGACAAGATGATCATTTCGGACGGCTACAACGGAACCCCCTCGGGTTTCGAGAACATCTGCGAGGATGAAAACGGGAAGACCAAGTCCTACGTCCTCCATGCCGAAGCCAATGCCATCACGAAGGTCGCCAAGTCGGCCAACAACTGCGACGGTTCGACCCTCTACATCACGGCGGCCCCCTGCATCGAATGTTCGAAACTCATCATTCAGGCCGGTATCAAACGTGTCGTCTACTCCGAAGATTACCGTTCGGAAGAAGGGCTCGATCTGCTGCGCCGCGTCGGCATCGAATGTGTCCAATACAAAGCCGAGAAGATCGGGGAGATCGGTTAGCCCCGGTGCGCAAACCCGGCAGGAGGTCGTACACTGCCGCCGAAAAACCCTGAAAAACGAAGTGTGAGATGAAACGCATCGTCATCGTCGGAGCCACCTCGGGCATAGGGCTCGCGACCGCCCGAGCCTGCATCCGCGAAGGGTGGCGCTTGGGGGCTGCCGGGCGTCGGCTGGAAGCCCTCGAAGCCCTGCGGGCCGAAGCCCCCAAACAGGTCGAGATCGAACCGCTGGATGTCACACGCGACGATGCCCCGGAACACCTCGACAGACTCATCCAACGTCTCGGAGGCATGGACACCTACCTTCATGTCTCGGGCATCGGAAGCCGCAACTTCGAACTGAGGCCCGACATCGAGGTGGAGACCCTGCGCACCAATGGCGAAGGGTTCGTCCGCATGGTGACCGCGGCCTACGCCTGCTTCCGCAAACAGGGTGGCGGACATCTGGCCGTCATCAGTTCGATTGCCGGCACACGCGGACTCGGCGCCGCACCCGCCTACTCGGCCACCAAACGCATGCAGAACACCTACATCGACGCCCTCGCCCAGCTGGCCCGCATGGAGGGACACGACCGAATCCGCTTCACGGACATCCGCCCGGGATTCGTCGCCACCCCGCTGCTGGCCCGCGAGCCCCGCTATCCGATGCTGATGCAGACCGAAAAGGTAGTGCGCCGCATCATGCAGGTGCTGCGCAAACCCCGCCGAAGGGTCGTCATCGACCGTCGTTACGCCCTGCTGGTGCTCCTCTGGAGGCTGATTCCGCAGGGGATATGGGAACGCCTGAAAATCCGACCCCGCGAAAAATAGATGCAACGCAAGAGACATACCTCGCGCGAACGGCTGTTCGTCACGGGCGGCGTGCTGCTTCTGCTGCTGGCCGCCGGAGTCATTGTCTCCGGACGCATCATCAACCGCCGGGCCGCTCAGATGAGCAACCGCATCGTCACGCAGATCAGCGAATCGCACTGCCTGCTGCTGCAGAACGAACTCGATCGCACCGAGGGGATTCTCACCGCGGCAACTCGCTTCCTGCAGCGGCACGACACCCCCTCCGGACCGGAGCTGCAGACACTGGCAACTACGCTGCTGGATGTCGACTCGAAGGCCCGCGAGATCTGGTTCTCACGGGAGGGGGATGCGAAGAGAAGACGTTGTCTGCGCAACGGCACGCTGCTCATGGAGCCAACAGCGGCCATCTGCCCGGCCAAAGAGGACTCGGTCGTGAGTACGATCGTCTCTGAAGAGGGTACGCCCGTCTGGGTGCTCGCCTGCACGGTCCGCGATCCGGCCGGCAAGCGTTGTCTCTGCGGCATCGACTATCCGCTGCCGGAGCTCTACACCTACATGAGCGAACAGAATCCACACAGCCGCAGTTCGGCCATCCTGCTCAACCCCGAAGGGGTGATCGTCTACCACCCCGACAGTCTGAAACTGGGACAGCGGATCGGGTCGGAACACGGCACAGGCGGCAAGAACGGAGACTTCACTGGCTCCGAGACCGAGGCCTTCCGGCGGGTCCTTGCCACAGGGCAGAGCGTCATCACGGAGACCTTCTCCGACTACCTCGGCATGGAGGAGCAACGCATCTACTATCCGATCCAGCTGGCCGGGCAGCGATGGGTCGCCGGAATCGGAATCCCGCGGCTGGTGATCGAGCAGGAGATCGACGACTTCCACCTCTACACGATTCTGACGGCGGCAGTCTCGGTGCTGCTCTTCGCCACGCTGCTCGTTGCGGCCCAACGACGCTGGCGCCGCGAATACGCCCTGAGGCGTCTCTCCGAACGCGAATCGGCCCAGTTGCAACTGCAGCAGGTGATCGATCAGATCGACCCCCACTTCCTCTTCAATTCGCTCAACTCGCTCTACGCCCTGATCCGCTGCAACCCGGAGCAGGCCCGTGAATTCACACTCACCCTCTCGCGCGTCTACCGCCGTGTGCTCGAACGCCGCAAGCAGATCCTCGCCTCGCTGGCCGAAGAGATCGACTTCACGTGGCAGTACCACACGCTGCAGCAGATCCGCTTCGGCGAGAACCTGACGCTCACCACAACCATCGACACCTCGCTGCGCCGACACCGCATTCCGGCCATGAGTCTGCAGACGCTGGTCGAGAATGCCGTCAAGCACAACCGCGTCTCGACACGCACCCCCCTGCATATCGACATCCGCACCGAGGGCGACTCGCTCGTGATCGAGAACAACCGCACGCCCCACGAAAACGAAAACACCGAGTCGCTGGGCGTCGGACTGGAACGCATCCGTTCGATCTACCGCTTCTACACCGACCGCAACCTCGAAATCACGATCGACCCGATGACTTTCCGCTGCTCGCTACCGCTGCTTCCGCCCGAAAAATAATCCGCCTTTTTCCGCCATTCATACCCCCGATTCGGGCATTCGTTCCCGATGGTTTCCCGGAGTTTTCAAAAAAATTTATTATTGCATCGTGCGGATTCCGTACCCGCACGAAAAAAGGCAATAGAAGATGAGAAATACGAAAGGATTCATCGGGTCGGCACTCCTGGCCGCAGCACTCCTGCTGGCGGCACCATCGGCCGAAGCCCGGAAGCGCCCTTCGCGCAAGGCAAAAGAGGCCGCTGCCGTCGAACAGACGGATTCGACCCGGAACGCGACGAAGGCATACGACAAAATCCTCGACGGTGCATCGGCCGACGAGGGATTCTTCCGCGTCCTGCGCAAGGGAACCGACCTCTGGTTCGAGATCCCCGATTCGCTGCTCGACCGCGACATGCTGGTCGTCAACAAGATATCGGGGGTTCCCTATGCACTCAACGATGCCGGAATCAACAAGGGAATGGGATTCGGCGAGAAACTCATCCGCTTCCACAAGGATACGCTTTATAAAAAGGTGTGGGTCACAACCCGTGATCCGCGCATCTCCGCCCCGGCGACCGACCGGATCGCCCGTTCGGTGAAGGACAACTACCGCGAAACGGTCATCGAACAGTTCCCGATCGAGGCCTACAATGCCGATTCGACCACGGCCGTCATTCGCGTCAACAAGGTCTTCGACGGCAGCGAGAAGAGCTTCAACAACCTCTTCGGCGAACTCCGCTCGGGAAGCGTCAACCGCAGCCTCTCGAAGATCGGGCAGGTGAAGGCCTTCCCGCGCAACATCCTCGTCAAGTCGCTCCTCTCGGGGAGCCTTTCGGGCGAGGAGAGCGGCGCAACACCCCTGACGGTCGAGATCACCTCGAACCTCGTGCTGCTCGACCGGGAACCGATGCGTCCGCGTTTCTCCGACGATCGCGTCGGGTATTTCGAGATCGGCCACCTCTACTTCAACGACACGCAGCAGAAGGCCGAAGAGCGAGGGCTGATCAACCGCTGGCGGCTGGAGCCCCGCCCCGAAGACCGCGAACGCTACCTGCGCGGCGAACTCGTCGTGCCGGCCAAGCCCATCGTGCTGTGGATCGACCCCGCGACGCCGCCCGTCTGGGTCCCCTACATCAAAAAGGGAATCGAGGAGTGGCAGGAGGCCTTCGAGGCCGCCGGGTTCAAGCAGGCGATCGTCGCCCGCGAGGTCGGACCCGACGACGAGGCCGACTTCGACATCGACGACGTCCGCTACTCGGTGGTCACCTACGCCGCCTCGGAGCTGGCCAACGCCATGGGCCCCTCGGTCATCGACCCCCGCAGCGGCGAGATCATCGAGGCCGACATCATCTGGTGGCACAACGTGATGAGCATCCTCCACTCGTGGATCCGGCTGCAGACCGGCGCCGTCGATCCGGCGGCCCGCGCCAACGTCCTGCCCACGGAGCTGATGGGCAACGCCGTGCGCTTCGTCTCGTCGCACGAGCTGGGCCACAGCCTCGGACTGAAGCACAACTTCGCCGCCTCGTACTCCGTACCGGTCGACTCGCTGCGCTCGAAGCACTACACCGACCGCCACGGCACGGCCAGCTCGATCATGGACTACGCCCGCTTCAACTATGTCGCACAACCCGGGGACGGCGTTACGCAGCTCACCCCCAAGATCGGAGCCTACGACCTCCACGCCATCCGCTGGGGCTACCGCTGGCTCGACGTCAAGGATCCCCACGAAGAGCTGCCGACGCTGAATAGCTGGCTGCGCGAACACGAGGACGATCCCGTCTACCGCTACGGCGAGCAGACGCGCGAGGGTGTCGACCCCCGGGCACAGTCGGAGGATCTGGGCGATGACGCCGTGCGCGCCGGCCGCTACGGGTTGGCCAACCTGCGGCGGATCATCCCCCACGTCGAGGAGTGGACCGACCAGGAGGGCGAACTGCAGTACGAAGCCGGACGCTTCCTGATGTCGATCCTCTTCCAGTGGCTGACCTATGCCGACCACGTAAAGACCAACGTCGGCGGTTTCTACCTCAACCAGGTCGTCGCCGGCCACCGGATCGACCGCTACATCCCCGTCCCGGCCGAGATGCAGCGCCGCAGCGTCGACTTCCTGATCGAGGAGGTCTTCCAGCTGCCCGAGTGGCTCTTCGGCGCCGAGGCCTGGAAGCGGAGCTACCCCCACCGCACGTCGCCCGTCGGGCAGATGGAGTACTCGCCCTACAACTTCGCCCGCGAACTCCAGTACAAGGTCTACTACGAACTGCTCGACGACCGCCGCATGGTCCGCATGTACGAGGTCGAGGCCCGGCAGGGACGCGGCGAAGAGACCTTCTCGCCTGAGGAGATGCTCGACCGCATTACGCGTGCCGTGTTCATCCGTCCGGGCAGCCGCACCCTCTCGCTCTACGAGCGGATGAGTCAGAAGAACTACGTCGACGCGCTGATCGTCTCGTCGAACATCACCATGGTCAAGACCACCAAGATGGGCGCAGCGCTGCACGACCACGCGGCGCATCTTGCCGGCGGCTGCAGCTGTCAGCTGATGCACGAGGCCCCGGAGCTCAACCTCGAACCGCTGCCCCGCCCCGAGGATCTGAAGCTGCAGACCCAGCGCAACTACGAACTGATGCAGCGCGTGAGCGAGACGCCGTCGGCCAAGCGCGCCGAGATGAGGCGGCTGCTCACGATCGTCCAGGGCCGCCTCCAAAGCGGCGACACAGCCACCCGGAACCACTACCGGGATCTCGAACTCCGGCTCAGGGAGGCCCTGAGGATGTTGTAGGACAAAAGCCGCAAAGCCGTCTTCCACCCGCTGGAAAGACGGCTTTGCCCGACTTCAGGGGTCGCCCCCGACCGCTTACAATCCGAAACCGAAAACCCGAAATCGATTCCGAATCCAAACCGAATCACAACACATACTTATAGTTTCACAAGCCATGAACAGATTCCTTACGTTACTGCTGCTGATCGCCCCGGCGCTGGTTTTCGCCCAGACGACCCGCAGGATCACGGGCCAGGTGCTCGATCGGGCCACCGGTGAACCGCTCGTCGGCGCCACCGTCTTCATCGCCCCCGAGGAGACCCAGGCCAAAGACTACAATCCGCAGGGAACCATCGCCTACAACGAGGGGCGTTTCGAGTTCACCCTCCCGACCTCGGTCCGTCGTGTGGTCGTCAGCTACCTCGGCTATGAGGCCCAGACCGTCGACATCGAGGGCAAAAGCCTCTTTACGATCCGTCTCGACGCTTCGTCGAACCAGGTCGATGCCGTCGTCGTGACGGGATACCAGCGCATCGAGAAGCGAAAACTCACCTCCTCGATCGCCAGCGTCAAGATGGCCGACATCTCGCGCGACGGTGTGGCCAGCGTCGACGGCATGCTCTCGGGCTCGATCGCCGGTCTGACCTCCACGCCCACCTCCGGAGCCCCGGGCGGCGCCAACAAGATCAAGATCCGAAGCACGGTCACGCTGAACGGAAACACCGATCCGCTGTGGGTGCTCGACGGCATTCCGCTCGAGGGCAACGATATCCCCTCCGACTGGTCGTCGAAGGAGAACATCGACAACCTCTACAACATGTCGATCGCCGGTCTGAACCCCGCCGACATCGAGGATATCACCGTGCTGAAGGATGCCGCCGCCACGGCCATCTACGGCGCACGGGCCGCCAACGGCGTGATCGTCATCACCACCAAGAAGGGGGCCCGCAACCAGCCGACGCGCGTCAACGTCACGGCGTCGCTCTTCGTCACGGACCGTCCCGATCTCGGAAAACTCAATCTGATGAACGCCTCGCAGAAGGTCGACTTCGAGCTGGCGCTGGCCGCAAACGGCCGCCTGAACTACCTCTCGGGGATGGGCGGCGTTGCCCGCATTCTGGACCGGGCCGGCGAGCGCAGTGCGCTGGTCAGCGGCGGGCTGGCGGCCCTCAGCCCCGAAACCCGCACGGCGATCGACGCCCTGCGGCAGGATGCCACCGACTGGGGCCGCGAGATCTACCGCGTAGCCCTCAACCAGCAGTACAGCTTCAGCGTCTCGGGCGGCGGAAACCGCGCCAGCTACTACCTCTCGGGCGGTTACTACAACGAACAGGGCACGACCGTCGGCACCGGGTTCGAGCGTCTGAACCTCACGATGAAGACCGACTACGATCTGCTGAAGAACCTCCGCTTCGGGGCTTCGCTCTTCGTCGGCCAGAACCGCAACGACTCCTACGTTTCGGACACCGACGTCTTTGCCAACCCCTCGCGCTACACACGCACCGTCAACCCCTACTTCGAGGCCCGGAACCCCGACGGCAGCTACGCCTACGACCCCGACATGAACACCTATCAGGGCAACAACGACAACGTCCTCGACTTCAACATCCTCGAGGAGCGCGCCAACACGGATTACATGTTGCGCACGCGGTCGATGAAGACGATCTTCGACCTCGACTACCGTCCCGTCAGGGGGCTGCGCCTCTACACGCAGTTCGGTCTGCAGGTCGACAACTCGGCCACCGAAAAGATGGCCTCCGAAGAGACCTACTTCACCCGCAAGTATGCCCTCTATTCGGTGGTCGACGGCGTGACCTACATGCCCAAGGGCGGCGTGATCCAGAACTGGAACGCCGACATGTCGCAGTACACCTGGAAGGCCCAGGCCGAGTATTCGGGCTCGTTCGCCGAGCGTCACGAGGTCGACCTGATGGCCGGTCTCGAGATGCGCGGGACGACCAACACCTCGATCCACACCAAGGGTTTCGGCTACGACCCCCGCACGATGACCAACGAACCGATGGTCTTCCCGGACGGCGACAGCGGATCGAATCTGGCCAACAGCCCCTACTTCACGCAGTATCAGAAGTCGTTCTACGAGAACCGCTACCTCTCCTACTTCCTCACCGCCTCGTACACCTTCGACAACCGCTACACGCTCTTCGGCTCGATGCGCTACGACGGCACGAACCTCTTCGGCGTCGATCCGAAGTACAAGTTCAACCCCATGTGGTCGATCTCCGGCGCCTGGAACATCAACCGCGAACGGGGGCTGCGTGACCTGCGCTGGCTCGACAACCTGCGCCTGCGCCTCTCCTACGGTGCGCAGGGCAACATCGACCGCACCACCTCGCCCTACATCCTCGGGTCGTGGGTCATCCGCAACCCGGGCGGCGTGAACGAGGACGGCATCAACGTCAGCTCGCCCCCCAACCAGAACCTCCGCTGGGAGACCACCTACACGTGGAACACCGCGCTGGATTTCGCCGCCCTGGACAACCGCATCGGCTTTACGTTCGAGATCTACGGCCGCCGCAGCAAGGACCTCATCACCACGCGCATGATCCCCACGGAGACCGGCTTCAACACCACGTCGAGCAACTACGGCGAGATATCGAGCCGCGGTATCGAGTTCTCGCTCAACACCGTCAACATCCGCACGCGCAACTTCCGCTGGGAGACCCAGTTCAACATCGCTCGAAACACCGACCGCGTCGAGCGCGTGCTGATCGACGAGAACGCCTGGACCCCCTCGCTCGAGGGACACTCCTCGGCCGGCATCTTCGCCCTGCGCACCGCCGGGCTGGACGAAAACGGCATCCCGATGTTCTGGAGCGGCGGCGAACGCGTCTCGCTGCAGCAGCTGGTCAACTTCCGCATCGAACAGACCGACCCCTGGGGACTCGGCATTCCCGAATATTTCGAGTACGGGCCCGTCATGGATCAGTCGCAGAGCGACGTGCGCAACCGCCTCTCCTACATCGGTTCACTCAATCCCGATCTGACGGGCGGGTTCAACAACCGCTTCCTCTTCAAGGGATTCGATCTGACCGTATCGTGCAACTTCGTCATCGGCCAGCTGGTCAAGGAGACCCCCTTCTACACCCCTCACAAGACCAGCCCCGGACAGAACACCACCACGGCCGTGCAGCAGATCTGGTCGCCGGAGAACCCCGCAGGCCTCTATCCCGCGCTGGCCGGAAGCCGTCAGGCCGACGGTTCGGAGTGGGGCGACTGGGATGCCAATCCCGACCCCTACCGCGTCTACTACTGGATCCTCGACCAGAGCGACGCGTGGGGCGCCAGCTCGCTCTTCGAGAACCTCGACATCTGGTACCACAAGATCAGCTACCTGCGCGTGAACAGCATCCGCCTGGGCTACACATTCCCCGAACGCATTGCGCGCAAACTCCGCATGGCGTCGCTGCGCCTGCACTTCGAGGCCCGCAACCCGCTGGTCCTCGCCTCGAACTACGACGGATACTTCGACCCCGAGACCTACGGAAACATCTACGCACAGCCGCTGTCCCGCAGTTACTCCGTCGGTCTGAACATCACCTTCTAACACGTTCCCCACGATGAAAAAACGAGCATATATCCTTCTGGCAGCCCTCGCCGCGAGCGGCTGCAACTACCTCGAGATCGAGCCCGTCGGGCAGGTCATCCCCCACAAGACCTCCGAGTTCCGGGCGCTGCTGACCAGCGGCTACAACGCCTACCCCTTCGGATCGGCCCGTTCGTTCACGGCGCTGCTCTCCGACGAGGTCGGAGCCATCGACGCCAGCGCCTTCTGGAACGCCAGCGAGGTCGTCCCGCTGGGCTACAACTACACGTGGCAGTACGGCGGGCAGATGCAGGAGTATCCCTACCAGTACTTCTACCAGTCGATCTTCTACGCCAACGCCGTCATCGAGAACATCGGCGCTGCCGATGTCGACGACGCCGGCGAACCGAGCGATCAGATTCTCGGCGAGGCCTACGCCCTGCGCGCCTACAACCACTTCGAGCTGGTGAACCTCTACGGCCGCCCCTACAACCCCGCCACGGCGTCGTCGGACCGCGGAATCGTCCTCTCCGACCACATCGACATCGAACAGCAGTACCGGCCCTCGACCGTCGAGGCCGCCTACCGCTCGATTCTCGACGACATCTCCCGTGCCGAAGCGCTGATGAGTGTCGAAAAACAGCCCGATGCCACGCACAACTACCGCTTCTCGCTCAATGCACTGGCCGCCTTCAAGGCCCGCGTCCTGCTCTACACCCGGCAGTGGCAGCAGGCCTACGAGCTGGCCGTCGGGTTGTTGCCGAAGTATGAGCTGCTCGACCTGAACGCCCTCGGCGACGCAACCACGCGCCCCTGGAAGGCCGACTCTTCGGAGGCCATTCTGGCACTCGACCGTCCCTTCTCCTACTCGGGAGGCGATCTGGTGCGCGGAGCGCTCCTCTCCGAGAGCCTCCTTGCGCTCTTCGATCCGACAAACGACTGCCGCCGCACCTACCTCAAGGAGATCAAGTCCGGAGAGGGCGAATCGGCTCTCTCGGGATACGGCGTCGACCGCTCGTCGTCGGACCGCATCTCGATCCGTGTGGCCGAGATGTATCTCATCGCTGCCGAGGCCGGGTCGTACCTCCCCTCGGAACTGGAGCAGGCCCGGAACCTGTTGCTCGAACTGCAGTCCAAACGGATGAAGAACGAGGCCATGGAGGCCCAGCGGGCCCGCGTCGAGGCGATGGATGCCGAGGCGCTGCGCCAGGAGGTGGCCGATGAACGGGCCCGCGAATTCCCGCTCGAAGGGCACCGCTGGTTCGACCTGCGGCGCACGACGCGTCCCGCGATCACCCACCGCTACGAAGGCTCTTCCTACACCCTGCAGGCCGGGGATTCGCGCTACACGCTCCCCTTCCCGCAGTCGGCCGTCAACAGCAACCCCGATCTGAACAACTGATCGGTGCGGTCCCGACACGAAAAAGAGTCCGGTTTTTGCTCCGGACTCTTTTTTTTGTAATTTTACGTCCCATGAAAGCCATCATCATCGAAGACGAGCCCCTGTCGGTTGCCGAACTGCGCAATACGCTCTCCGAAGTTGCCCCGCATATCGAAATTGTCGCTACGGCCTCCTCGGTGGCCGAAGCCGTGGAGTTGCTGCCCCGCATCGACCACGACCTGCTCTTCATGGACATCCATCTGGGCGACGGCAACGGATTCGACATCTTCCGCCGCACGCCGGTCAACGTCCCGGTGATCTTCATCACCGCCTACGACACCTATGCCATGCGAGCCTTCGAAAACAAGGGGATCGACTATCTGCTCAAGCCCTTCGGCCGCGAGGATCTCCGACGCGCCATCGACAAGCTCGGACTGCTGGCACGCATCGGCGCAGGCCCGACGGCCGGCAGCTCCGATCCGGCCTCGGCGCCCGAGGAGGCCTGGCAGGAGCGTTTCCTCGTCCAGATCGGGGCCCGGATGCGCTCGGTAACCACCGCCGAGATCGCCTACTTCATGGCCGACGGAAAGTACCTCCATCTGGTGACACATGACGGCAAGGACTACCTCCTCGACCGTACGCTCACCGAGGTGGGCGAAAAGCTCTCGCCCCGGTATTTCTTCCGCATCAACCGCCGCCTGATCATCTCCTTCGAGTCGATCCGCGAGATGGTCCGCTACTCGGGAAGCCGCATCAAGGTGGTACTTCAGCCTCCGCTGCCCGAAGGGGAGGAGGCGCTGGTCAGCACCGACCGCGTGCAGGAGTTCCGCCAGTGGCTCAACCGCTGACGCGCCCCGCAACCCGATAACACGCCCCCTACAACAGCAGGTCACAAGGCCCCGGGCCCGGCAGCAACGGGCACAGAATCCCGACCCCGGCAACAACGGGCACAAAATCCGGCCCCGGCAACAGCAGATCACAAGGACCCGGGCCCGGCAGCAACGGGCACAAAATCCGACCCCGGCAACAGCAGATCACAAGGACCCCGACCCCGGCATCGGACTCTGCACCGTTTTTATCGCCGTCGACAGCTCCCGTCCTCCCCACGGATCTGCCTCCACACACGAAAGCACCCCCGGACCGAAAGGGTCCGGGGGTGCTGATTTGCGGATCACGGCCGGCCGATCAGAACGGCAGGTCGTCCGGATCATCGGCCGGAGCAGCCGACGTCGAGGCTGCGGCCGGCTGCGGCTGCTGGTAGGAAGCGCCCGAAGAAGCCGGTTGCGAATATCCGCCCGTCGAGGCGCCCGCCTGATGCGAGCCGCCCTGCTGATACCCCCCTTGCTGGTAGCCGCCCTGCTGGTAGCCCGTCTGGGAGTTGTCGGTCGCCGGGTTGTCCGAACGACGCCCCAGCAGATTCATCACGTCGGCCAGAATCTCCGTCGTATAGCGTTTGTTGTTGTCCTTGTCCATCCATTCGCGCGTGCGCAGACGCCCCTCGATATAGATCTGTGAGCCCTTGCGCACGTAGCGGTCCACCACATCAGCCAGACCCCGCCACAGCGTGATCGTATGCCATTCGGTGTGCTCCTTCGTCTCGTTCGACTGGCGGTCATAGAGCCGCTCGGTCGTGGCCAGGCGGATACGGGCCACCTTTGCGCCGCCCTCCAGCGTGCGCACCTCGGGGTCCATGCCCACGTTGCCGATCAGGATTACCTTGTTTACCATCTTCTTATTTCAGATTTTTGATCATGCGTTTAAACAGCAGCTCCATCCTCGCGCCGGCCTTCCGCCCCTGAAGCTGCACATCCTCGTGGTCGCCCACTTCGTCCGAAAGACCGCAGTTCGTAATCACCGAAACCCCGAAGACCGGAATCGACATATGTCGTGCCACGATTACCTCGGGGACGGTCGACATGCCCGCCGCATCGCCCCCGATGGCCTTGTAGAAGCGGTACTCGGCCTGCGTCTCAAACGTCGGGCCCGTACCGCCCACGTAGACGCCGTACTGCAGTTTGATGTGCTCCTCCTCGGCAATGCGCGTCGCCGCGGCCACCAGTTCGCGGTCGTAGCAGTTGTGCATGTCCGGGAAGCGGGGACCCAGTTCGTCCAGATTGCGTCCGATGAGCGGATTGGGCAGCAGGTTGATGTGATCCGTGATGACCATCAGGTCACCGACGCGGAACGTCGGGTTGATGCCCCCCGAGGCGTTCGACACGAAAAGCCAGCGGATACCCAGCTGCTGCATCACCCGGATCGGGAAGGTCACCTGCTGCATCGTGTAGCCCTCGTAGTAGTGGAAGCGGCCCTGCATGGCCACCACCCGGCGACCCTCGACCTCACCGAAGATCAGCCGTCCCTTGTGCCCCTCGACCGTCGAGACCGGGAAGCCCGGGATATCCTTGTATTCGAGCGTCCAGGCCGTGTCGATCGTGTCGGCGAAGCCGCCCAGACCCGTACCCAGGACAATGCCCACTTCGGGAGTGAAACCCTCCGTATGTGCCTTGATGAAGGCTGCGGTTTTCTTAATTTCCTCTAACATCTTGTTCCAGTTTTTGCAGAAAATCCGTTGCCGAATCCTCTATGAATGAAATATTGATCGGTTGGTAGTAGAGCGCCCGGCGAACTTCGGCGGGAACCTTCGCCCGGTTGGTCATCTTCACGGCATCCTTCTCGGTGGTGACGATCACCGCCCCGGGATGCTTCGCAAGCAGCGCCTGCAGCGCGTGCATGTCCCGCACGCGGTAGATGTGGTGGTCGTCGAGCGTCATCTCCTCGACCACTCGGTAGCGTTCGCGCAGCGACCGCACGAAGGGTCCCGGGTTGCCGATCCCCGACAGAGCGATCACCTCGCGGCCATGAGCCAGCGGCTCCGGATCGGCATCCTCCGTGTAGAGCGGCTGGGGCATGAAGCTCTCGAAACGCGTGAAATAGACCCGCTGGTAGGCCACCTGAATCAGCACCTTGCGCAGAATCCGACGGTCGATCGGCGCCATGTGTTCGGGGCACTTCGTGACGATGAAATAGTGGGCGCGGTGCAGCTCCTCCGGAAGGTCGCGCAGCGTCCCCGCGGGCAGCATCCGGTCGTGCTGGACCGGTCGCGTGGCGTCGATCATCACCACGTTGATCTTCGGCTCCACGTAACGGTGCTGGAAACCGTCGTCCATGATGATCAGATCCACCTCGGGGTGTTCGGCCCGGATGCGGCGGATGGCGTCGGCCCGCTTCTCGCACACCACCACCAGCGTATCGGGAAACTTCAGCTTGATCTGCAGGGGTTCGTCCCCCACGTCGCGGTAGTGTGAATCGCACTGCACCTCGAGGTAGCCCCGCGTACGGCGGCCGTAGCCCCGCGACAACAGCGCCACGCGGTGCATCTGCGACATGTAGGCGATCAGCATCTCGGCCATCGGGGTCTTGCCCGTGCCGCCCACGGTGATGTTGCCGATGCAGATGATCGGGATGTCGAACTTCTCGCTCTTGAGGATGCCCCAGTCGAAGAGGCGGTGACGCAGGGTCACCCCCATTTTATAGAGGAAGGCTGCAGGTGCGAGCAGGCTTTTGAGCATCTTTCTACCGGTTTGAACAGACAACCTTCAAAGATAACAATTATTCTCCGGATCGCCAAACCCGGAGCCGCAATTCTGGCTTCACCCACCCAAATACGGGTCGAGCCCGCCGCTCCGGATACCAAAACCCCTCCGCAACCCGTTTGTATGAATCCGGCAAACGGTTTTTCGGCGAAGCGACTCGAAAAGCGGTCGAAACGGCGACTCCCGTACCGTTTTTTTTACTATCTTTGCTTCGATTATGAAGAATCTGAAAACACTCCTCTGTGCCCTGCTCCTGGTCGGGGCCACAGCCTGCGGCCGCCAGTCGGCCAATACCGGGGAGGCGGAGCCCGAAGCCCCCGAAAACCTTCTCTACGGGATCAACGTCGACGACTATCGCACCGAAACCGGTGAGGTCGGCAACGGCGAAACCATGGGCGGCATCCTCAACCGATACGGCATCTCGGCGCTGGTGGTCGACCGCCTGGACAAGGCCTCCAGGGAGGTCTTCCCCCTGCGGAACATCCGCGCCGGACACAAATACACGGCCTTCATCCACGAAGACTCGCTCTACGCCCCGCACCTCGACTGGCTCGTCTACGAGACTTCGGTCACCGACTACGTCGTCTTCGGATTCCACGACAACGACTCCGTCTCGGTGCGCAAGGACTGCAAGCAGTACACCCTGCGCCGTACGAAGAAGAGCGCCGTGATCAACTCCTCGCTCTGGGGTGCCATCATGGAGCAGAACCTCCCCTACGCCCTGGCCGCCGATCTGGAGGATATCTACCAGTGGACGGTCGATTTCTTCGGCATCCAGAAGGGCGACAGCTTCACGGTCATCTACGACGAACGATTCATCGACGATACGGTCTCGGCCGGCATCGGACGTATCTGGGGCGCCAAGTTCACCCAGAGCGGCAAGGAGTTCTATGCCATTCCGTTCCGCCAGGGCGGCAAGATCCAGTACTGGGAGGCCGACGGCGGAAGCCTGCGCAAACAGCTGCTCAAGGCCCCGCTCAAGTATTCGCGCATCAGTTCGCGCTTCACCTACGCCCGCAAGCACCCTATTTATAAGGTCTACCGTCCGCACACCGGCGTCGACTACGCCGCGCCGAAGGGTACGCCCGTACATGCCGTGGCCGACGGCGTGGTGATCTTCAAGGGCTGGGGCGGCGGTGGCGGAAACACCCTCAAGATCAAGCATGCCGGCAACCTGCAGACCGGGTATCTCCACCTGAGCCGCTTTGCCAAGGGCATCTCGAAGGGTTCACGCGTCTCGCAGGGACAGTTGATCGGATACGTCGGTTCGACGGGCGCCTCGACGGGGCCCCACCTCGACTACCGCATCTGGAAAAACGGCACGCCGATCGATCCGCTGAAGATCCCCTCGGAGCCCGCCGAGCCCATCTCGAAGGAGAACCGCGCCCTCTTCGAGTTCGTCCGTGACCGCATCATCGCCGAACTCAACGGCGACGTAAAACCCGAGGAGCGCATCACGCAGCTCGATTCGCTGCAGCTGCCAGCCGCAACGGCAGTCTCCGCCGCTCCCGCCACCGAAGAGAAGAAGAGCGAAAAATAACACCCCGAACCGGAAAATTCCGAACAGTCGGCCCGGCCGCAAGCCATCGCCGGCAGAAAACATCCGCAATCCATAACCATTTCGCAGCCAAAAGAGACACTCCCCATGGAACGCATCGGAGTCATTATCGTAGCCGGAGGAAGCGGCCGCCGCATGGGCGGCTCCATTCCCAAGCAGTTCCGGCTGCTGGGCGGACAGCCCGTACTGGCCCGCACGATCGGCAACTTCGCCGCCGCATGGCCCGGAGCGGAGATCGTCGTCGTCCTCCCCGAGAGCCACATCGCCTTCTGGAAGGATTTCGCAGCCCGCTTCGAAGTGGCCCGCCACCAGGTTGTGGCCGGTGGCGCGGAACGGTTCGACTCGGTGCGCTGCGGACTCTCCGCCCTGCGGAGCGATCCCGACCTGATCGCCGTACAGGATGGCGTACGCCCTCTGGGATCGGTGGAGATGATCCGCCGCGTGGCCCGGACCGCCCTCCGGTACGGTGCCGCCATACCCGTCGTGGAGCCGGCCGATTCGTTCCGGGAGGTAGAAGCCGCCGAAACGGCAACGAATCCGACCAGTCCGGCCAACGCCAACAGCGACTCGGAGGATCCCCGGTCACATCCCCTGGATCGCAGCCGGCTGCGCATCGTCCAGACCCCGCAGATCTTCCGCAGCTGGCTGCTGCGAGAAGCCTACGCGCAACCCTACCGGCGGGAGTTCACCGACGACGCCTCGGTGGTGGAGGCCGCCGGATATCCCGTTTCGCTGGCCCGGGGCGAACGCTCGAATCTCAAGCTCACCACCCCCGAGGATTTCATCATCGCCGAAGCGCTGCTCTCCGCCCGCGAAGAGGAAGAGGCCCAACGCAGGGAGGAGGCGACGCAGCACGAGAAGGAGGCGACGCAGCACAGGGAGGAGGCGACGCAGCACGGGAAGAAGGCGACGCAGCACGGGAAGGAGGCGACACAGCATGAGGAGGAGGCGACGCAGCATGAGGAGGAGGCGGACGATCCGACAAGGGGCAAGGCTCCGACAGGGAAGGTCGACAGGAGCGATCCTCACCTCCGGACATAAACGGCCACACGATAACCCACGCAGACAAACAGCAGCCCCCCAAAAAAGACAATAAACCGACGACGCACTCCGTTCGAAACCCGTTTAGAACCGCAGAATTTAGAGCCGCAGAAAAGCGATGCAAAGCATCTACAAATACCGATTCTCCCGCCATACGATCTACGTTTCGATCGTCTATCTGATCGTATTCGTACTGCTCGGATGGGCCCTCTACCACCTCTACGAGGGCGGATATCTCTCGGCGTGGTTCACTTCGTTCATCGTCGCGCTGATTGCCCTGATGGCCCTCTCGATCCCGCGAAAGATCGTCGTCATGGACGACCGCGTCGAGATCCGCTGTCTGCTCGACATCACCGAGATCCGCCGCGACGAAATCGCCTCGGTGCGCCGCGTCGAAAACCGCCGCATAAAGTGGCTCATCCCAATCTTCGGAGGGTACGGTTTCTTCGGCTACTACGGACACTTCCTCGACCTGCGGCGCCTGGACCGCGTGCGGATCTACGCCTCCGAATGGCGCAACTTCGTCGAGATCACCGACATCTACGAAGATCGGCTCTATGTCTCCTGCTCGGAGGCCGACCGGCTCGTCGCCGAGCTGATGCCCCCCGGTGGGAACCGGCTCGATGAGGAGGAGGAAGAGGAGGAAGAGGAAGGCGCGGCGGCTGCAAACGAGAAGGCCCGCAACGAGACGGTCGGAGACCTGGAGCCGCGGAACGGGGTCGCCGGAGCGGCTGAAACGGCCGGCTGTATCGAAAGAGCCCAAGGTGACACGCAGGACAAACAGCCGGAGTAGTTCCGGCAACCAATTTGCATATCAAACCTTTATTCACCCTAAAAAAAGACAAAGAAAAAGATGAAAAAGTATCGTTGTGAAGTCTGCGACTGGGTATATGACCCCGCAGTCGGCGATCCCGATGGCGGCATCGCCCCCGGAACCCCCTTTGAGGAGATTCCCGAAGATTGGGTTTGCCCCGTCTGTGGCGTCGGCAAGGACCAGTTCGTAGAGGTGGCCGAGTAATTCCCCGTGCCACAAGGCGAAGAGGCGCATCCCCGGTCGGGGTGCGCCTCTTCTGTTTGCCATCCGCAACCGGATTTCTGCAGGGAGGGGCCGCAGCTCCGTCCCGGCTCTATGCCGCAACCCGACAACGCCACAAAAAAAGAGGGCAGACTCAAAGTCCGCCCTCTCGCGATGTGTCCGTTGCCGGATCATGCGCCACGGCCCGGAGTCCGAATCCAAGGTCAGTTGACGTTCGGCAGGAAGGAGTAGTTCTTCGAATAGTTGAGCATCTGCTCCACGTAGTTGGCCGGATAGCTGATCTTCACGTCGACCACCTTGCCCTCCTTCTCGACCAGCTCGTATTCGGGATTGACGAAGCCGCCGTAGGGCTCGATGTGCAGCGCCGCATAGCGCTCCAGCACCTCGTTGTGAAGCGTCGGATCGACCTGCACGCCGTAGCGCTCGACGAGCTCCCTGCCCGCTTCGTAGTCACCCTCCGACTTGATGCGCTGCACCTCGCGGAGCAGTTCGCCGAAGAGCGCGCGCAGCTTCCCGAAGTCGTTGACCACCACGTAGGTCTTGCCGTCCTGCCGGACCAGTTCGATCACGTTGTCGGTCTTGCCGTGCTCGTAGCACCACTCCGAAATCAGCTTGCGGTTGCGCATGTGCGACTCCTCGATGTTCTTGCCCGGCTCGATGCGCGCCAGCTGCGTCATCAGACCGTTCATCACGTAGTTGGCATAACCGGCCTTCGCCACGTCGAACGACGGAACGAGCCCCAGTTCGACGAGCTTCTCATCGCCCAGGTAGTAGAGGCCGAACAGATCGGCACGCGCCTCCTCGAGCGTCGAGCCGTAGCTGCGCAGCTCGGAGCCCGTCACACCCGGTGCCAGCTGGCCCGAACCGTGGCCCAGGCACTCGTGCAGGTCGGTATGCAGGTCGTCGGCCAGTTTGCCGTACTTGTCCATCCGCTCGCGGTCCTCGGCCCGCAGCACGAACTCCTCGTTGAAGCCGTTGCCGTGTGCCGCCTGGTCGTAGGCGTAGGTGATGTTGTCGATCGTTACGGATTTCGAGCCGTACTCCTTGCGGATCCAGTCGGCATTCGGCAGGTTGATGCCGATGGGCGTCGAGGGGTAGCAGTCACCACCCAGCATCGCCACCGTAATGACCTTGGCCGAGACGCCCTTGACCTTTGCCTTGCGGTACTGCGGATCGACGGGCGAGTGGTCCTCGAACCACTGCGCGTTCGACGAGATGGCCTCCGTGCGGTGACAGGCCGCCGAATCGACGAAATTCACGTTGGCCTCCCACGACGCCTTGAAGCCCAGCGGGTCGCCGTAGGTCTCGATGAAGCCGTTGACGAAATCGACGTTCGAAACCGTATCGCGCACCCAGCCGATGTTGTAACGGTCGAACTCCTTCAGGTCACCCGTGCGGTAGTAGGCGATCAGCGCCGCGATGTTCGACTTCTGCGGCTCGCGGGCTACGGACTCGGCCTTCTCCAGCCAGTAGACGATCCGCTCGATAGCCGCCGAATACATGCCGCCGACCATCCACGTCCGCTCGAAGAGTTTCCCCCCGTCGTCCTTCGTCAGCTGGCTGTTCAGACCGTAGGAGACCGGTTCGGGATCCGCGGCATCGGCCGCCGCCATCCCGGCGTAGAAACTCTCGGCCTCGGCCTGCGAAACACCCTTATAATAGTTGCTCGACGAGGTGAGCAGCAGATCGTCGCCCGCACGCTGGTTCAACCGCGTGGGATACATCGACGGATCGAAGATCGCCAGGCAGACATCCCGCCGCAGAGCGTTCAGCTCGCCGAACTTCTCCTCGGGAATCGTCTCGATGACGTCCAGCAGGTAACCCTCCGAGAATTCGGGCGTGAACTTGTCGTTCGAATAGTGATGGTGGATGCCGTTGGCGAACCAGACCTTCTTGAGGTACTTCTCCAGCGCCTTCCACTCGGGCGTCGTACGGTCACCGGCGTAGTTCTCGTAGACCACCTCGAGGGTCCGCCGCACCGGCAGGTTCATCACGCAGTTCTGGTCGAAGAGAATGTCCCGACCGCACTTGGCCGCCTCCGAAAGATAGTAGATCAGCTCCTTCTGCTCGAGCGGAAGCGTCTCGAAGCCCGGAACTTCATAACGAATGACCTTGATGTCGTCGAAACGGTCGACGATCCACGGTGCGGCAGCCTTCTGCGAGGCGTCGCCGCACGAGGTCATGACGGGTAGAACAATTGTCATGGATGCAATGGTAAAAAGCCTTTTCATGCGCTATATGGCGTTAGTTTCCGCCAAAGATAGTGCATTTTTTGAAATTTTCCTTCGTTATGTCTGCGGGAATTTCTACCTTTGCCCCGCAATCCGTTTCGGAGTGAAACGAATTCATTTTCTGAGTGAGACCATTCATTCGAAAGAGATGAAAGTATTTACCAGTGTCAAAGAGCTTCGCGCCGAACTCGATCGCACGGAGCAGTCCGGGATCGGATTCGTTCCCACGATGGGTGCCCTCCACGCAGGTCACCGCTCGCTGGTCGAACGAGCCCGGCGTGAAAACAAGACCGTTGTCGTCAGCGTTTTCGTCAACCCCACGCAGTTCAACGACAAAAACGATCTGAAACACTACCCCCGCACCCCGGAGGCCGACGAGGCGCTGCTGCGCGACGCAGGCGCCGACTTCGTCCTGATGCCCTCGGTCGAGGAGATCTACCCCGAACCCGATACCCGCCAGTTCGATTTCGGTCAGATCGACAAGGTCATGGAGGGCGCCACGCGCCCCGGACACTTCAACGGCGTGGCCCAGGTCGTCAGCCGCCTGTTCGACATCGTACGCCCGGCCCGCGCCTACTTCGGCGAAAAGGACTTCCAGCAGATCGCCGTCATCCGCGCCATGGTCGAGCAGCTCCGTCTGTCCGTTCAGATCGTCGAGTGCCCCATCGTCCGCGGTGAGGACGGACTGGCCCTCTCGTCGCGCAACCAGCTGCTCGATGCCCCCCACCGCGCCGCGGCTCCCCATATCTACGCCACGCTCCGCAAGGCCATCGGGATGTCGAAGACGCTCGACCCCCAGGCCCTCAGGGAGTGGGTCGTGCATGAGGTCGAGAGCAATCCCCTGCTCAAGGTCATCTACTACCAGTCGGTCGACGCCCGCACGATGCAGGAGGTCCACAGCTGGAACGACTGCGACCGCATTCAGGGCTGCATCGCCGTACAGGCCGGTGATATCCGTTTAATCGACAACATCCGTATCCGATAATGAAATTCCAGATCGAAGTCATCAAATCGAAGATCCACCGTGTGACGGTCACGCAGGCCGATCTCAACTACGTGGGCAGTATCACCATCGACGAGGCGCTGCTCGAGGCCGCCAACATGATCGAGGGTGAAAAGGTCCAGATCATGGACAACAACAACGGCGAACGATTCGAAACCTACATCATCAAGGGCCCCCGCAACAGCGGCTGCATCTGCCTGAACGGCGCCGCAGCCCGCCGCGTACAGGTCGGCGACATCATCATCATCGCCTCCTACGCCCTGATGGATTTCGAGGATGCCAAGCAGTTCCGTCCCTGGGTCATCTTCCCCGACACGGCAACCAACCGGCTCGTCGAATAGTCCGACATACGGCAAAACGGACTCCAGCGCCGCCAAAATTCGAAAAATCTCCCTCGAATGGGAGATTTTTCCATTTTTAGTCCTATCTTTGTCTCCATCGGACTACCCGCCTCCTACCATGGATATTACTTTGTCGATAAGCGCCTTCGTACTGGCCATCCTGGGCATCGCCGGATGTATCGTCCCGGCCCTGCCGGGAACCATCCTCTCCTACGCGGGGTTGCTCTGTGCCTACTTCACCTCCTGGTCGCAGATGGGGGCCGCCGCCATCTGGATCTGGCTCGCCGTCTGCGTGGCCGTCAGCGCGGCCGACTACTTCCTCCCCGCCTGGATGACCAAACGTTTCGGCGGTTCGCGCGCCGGATCAATCGGCGCCACGGTCGGCATCTTCGTCGGATTCTTCCTCCTGCCCCCCATCGGGATCATCCTCGGCCCCTTCCTCGGCGCCGTCGTCGGCGAGCTGATCAACGACCGCCGGGACTTCGCCAAGGCACTGGTCGTCGGCTGCGGGTCGTTCCTCTCGTTCATCGTCGGAACCGGACTGAAGCTCATCGCCTCGATCGGCATCTTCATCCATATCCTGGTCGACACGTGGCCCACGCTGCGAAACTGGGTTGCTAACGTTTTCTAAATCAAATATTATGAAAAAACTACTGGCTCTGACCGTCGTCATCCTGACGCTGCTCGCCGCGTCGTGCAGCAAGTACAAGTACGAAACGGTCGAAGGAGATCCGATGAACACCCGGATCTACACCCTCCCCAACGGTCTGAAGGTCTACATGAGCGTCAACAAGGAGACGCCCCGTATCCAGACCTACATCGCCGTGCGCGTCGGCGGCAAGAACGACCCCGCCGAAACCACCGGTCTGGCCCACTACTTCGAACACCTCATGTTCAAGGGCACGCCCAACTTCGGAACCTCGGACTACGCCGCCGAGAAGCCGATGCTCGACGAGATCGAACAGCTCTTCGAGGTCTACCGCCAGACCGAGGACGAAGTCGAACGGGAGACCATCTACCGCCGCATCGACTCGATCAGCTACGAAGCCTCGAAACTCGCCATCCCGAACGAGTACGACAAGCTGATGGCCGCCATCGGCGCCAACGGAACCAACGCCTACACGTCGCAGGATATGACCGTCTACGTCGAGGATATCCCTTCGAACGAGGTCGAAAACTGGGCGAAGATCGAGGCCGACCGCTTCCGCAACCCCGTGATCCGCGGCTTCCACACCGAGCTGGAGACCATCTACGAGGAGAAGAACATGTCCCTGACGAAGGATAACCGCAAGGTCTGGGAGGCGCTCGATGCCGCATTGTTCCCCCACCACCCCTACGGTACGCAGACCGTGCTCGGTACGCAGGAGCACCTGAAGAACCCCTCGATCACCAACGTCAAGAATTACCACAAGACCTACTACGTCCCGAACAACATGGCGATCTGTCTGTCGGGTGATCTGAATCCCGACGAGGTGATCGCCACCATCGACAAGTACTTCGGCGACATGCAGCCCAACGAGAATCTGCCCAAGCTGGAGTTCCAGCCCGAAGAGCCCATTACGGAACCCATCGTGCGCGAGGTCTACGGGCTGGAGGCGGCCAACGTCCTGATGGGTTGGCGGCTGCCGGGCTCGTCGTCCGACCCGAACGACGTGGCCCAGATTGCCAGCGCCATTCTCAACAACGGACAGGCCGGCCTGATCGACCTGGATCTCAACCAGCAGCAGAAGGTCCTCTCCGCTTACGGCGGCTACTCGAGCCAGCCCGACTACAGCACCTTCCTGCTCGGCGGAAGCCCCAAGGCCGGACAGTCGCTCGAAGAGGTCCGCGACCTGCTGCTGGGCGAAGTGGCCAAGCTCCGCTCGGGCGATTTCGACGAGGAGCTCATCCAGGCCTCGATCAACAACTTCAAGCTCTACATGATGCGCGCCCTTGAGAACAACGACTCGCGCGCCGACATGTACGTGCAGTCGTTCATCGCCGGGACCGACTGGGCCGACGAGGTGGCACAACTCGACCGCATGGCCCGAATCACCAAGCAGGACGTCGTCGACTGGGCCAACAAGTACCTCGGCCCCGAAAGCTATGCCATCGTCTACAAGCGTGAGGGCGAGGACAAGAGCGTACAGAAGATCGCCGCCCCGAAGATCACCCCCATCGTCACGAACCGTGACAAGCAGAGCGCCTTCCTGACCGAGATCCAGAATACCCCCGTGAAGCCCATCGAGCCGGTATTCGTCGACTATCAGAAGGAGATGTCGCAGTTCGACCTGCGCGAGGGAATCCACGTTCTCTACAAGAAGAACGAGTTGAACGATATCTTCGAACTGCAGTATGTCTTCAACAAGGGTACCGAGAACGATCCCGCCCTCGGACTGGCCTTCGACTACCTGAGCTACCTCGGAACCGAAGCCATGTCGGCCGAGCAGATCGCCTCAGAGATGTACGACATCGCCTGCTCCTTCAAGATGTACGCCGGCGGCAACCTGAGCACCATCACGATCGCGGGTCTGAGCGAAAACATGCCCAAGGCCATGCAGATCGTCGAGGGGCTGATCGCCGGTGCCGAGGCCGACGAGGCCATCCTCGAGAACCTCAAGCAGGACATGATCAAGTCGCGCGCCGACGCCAAACTCAGCCAGTCGAGGAACTTCGCCGCCCTGCAGCGCTACATGTTCTACGGCAAGGAGTACATCCGCCGCACGACGCTGACCAACGAACAGTTGCAGGCCCTCAGCTCGGAGGAACTCATCGCCAGCGTTCAGGAGCTGTTGAACAAGAGCCACGAGATCTTCTACTACGGCCCGATGACCGAGCCCGACACCAAAAAATGTCTGGCCGACTACCACAAGGCGGCCGACGTTCTCGGGCCCCTCGAGGAGAACCACGCGCAGATGCTGCGTACGGACAAGAGCAGCGTCGTGCTGGCCCAGTACGATGCCAATCAGCTCTACTACCTGCAGTACTCGAACCGCGGCGAGGCCTTCGACGTGAAGACCGATCCCGAGATCACGCTCTACAATGAATATTTCGGCGGCAGCATGAACTCGATCTGCTTCCAGGAGATGCGCGAAGCCCGCGGTCTGGCCTACACGGCCCAGGCTTTCCTCGCGACGCCCGCTTTCGCCGACGCGAGCTACAGCTACATCGCCTTCATCGCCACACAGAACGACAAGATGAAGACCGCCATCGAGGCCTTCGACGAGATCATCAACCAGATGCCCGAATCGCAGGCCGCCTTCCAGATCGCCAAGGACGCCATCCTGACCCGTCTGCGCACCGATCGCACCACGGGGGGCCATGTGCTGAACTCCTACGTTGCCCTGCGCCGTCTGGGACTTACGGAGGACCGCAACCGGCAGATCTTCGAGAAGGTGCAGTCGATGACGCTCGACGACGTGAAAGCCGCCCAGCAGAAATGGGTCAAGGATCGCCCCTACACCTACGGTATTCTGGGCAACATTCAGGATCTCGACCTGAACTTCCTCAAGACGCTCGGCCCCATCACCACCGTTTCGCAGGAGGAGCTCTTCGGATATTGATCCGCAGGGCATCATTCCGACGGCCGGTGCCAAGCCGCCCCGTCACCAACTTACGGAAAATCCCCGAAGGCTGCGGCCTCCGGGGATTTTTCATCTCCTGTCCGGAACAGAAAACGGCGCAAACCCTGTCCGAGGATCTGCGCCGTCCCGTATGCTACGGATCGCTCCGCCGCCGCATCAATAGCGGTAGTGCTCGGCCTTGTAGGGACCCTCGACCGGTACGCCGATGTAGTCGGCCTGTTTCTGCGTCAGGTGGGTCAGCTCGACGCCCAGGTTGTCCAGGTGGAGGCGTGCCACCTCCTCGTCGAGGTGTTTCGGCAGGCGGTAGACATCCACCTTCAGATCCTCCTGCCACAGCTCCATCTGGGCCAGGCACTGGTTCGTGAAGGAGTTCGACATGACGAACGACGGATGCCCCGTGGCGCAGCCCAGGTTGACCAGTCGTCCCTCGGCCAGGATGAAGATCGAGTGGCCGTCGGGGAAGGTGTACTTGTCGACCTGCGGCTTGATGTTCGTCTTCACGGCATCGGACTTCTCCAGTCGCGCCATCTGGATCTCGTTGTCGAAGTGGCCGATGTTGCAGACAATTGCCTGGTCACGCATCCGCTCCATGTGTTCGAGCGTGATGATGTCGCAGTTGCCCGTGCAGGTGACGTAGATGTTGCCCTCGGCCAGGGCGCTCTCGACGGTCTTCACCTCGAAGCCCTCCATGGCGGCCTGCAGTGCGCAGATCGGGTCGATCTCCGTGACGATTACCCGTGCGCCGTACGAGCGCATCGAGCGTGCGCAACCCTTGCCCACGTCGCCGTAGCCACACACGACTACCACCTTGCCGGCGATCATGACGTCCGTGGCGCGCTTGATGCCGTCGGCCAGCGATTCACGGCAGCCATAGAGGTTGTCAAACTTCGACTTGGTGCACGAATCGTTGACGTTGATGGCCGGAACAAGCAGTTCGCCGGCAGCCTGCATCTGGTAGAGGCGGTGTACACCCGTCGTGGTCTCCTCGCTCACGCCCTTCCACTCGGCCACCGTGCGGTGCCATTTCTGCGGATCCTCGGCCAGTACCTGCCGGAGCGTCGAGAGGATCACCTCCTCCTCATAGGACGAGGGGGCACAGTCAAGCGTCGAGGCGTCGTTTTCGGCCTTGAAGCCCTTGTGGATCAGCAGCGTGGCATCGCCTCCGTCGTCGACAACCAGCTGCGGGCCCTTGCCGCCCGGGAACGACATCGCCATGGCCGTGCACCACCAGTACTCGGGCAGGGTCTCGCCCTTCCAGGCGAAGACCGGAATCCCCTCCTTGGCGATGGCCGCCGCGGCGTGGTCCTGCGTCGAGAAGATGTTGCACGAGCACCAGCGTACCTCGGCGCCCAGTTCGACGAGCGTCTCGATCAGCACCGCCGTCTGGATCGTCATGTGTAGCGAGCCCATGATGCGGACCCCTTTCAGCGGTTTCTTGGGGCCATATTTGCGTCGTACGGCCATCAGGCCCGGCATTTCGTGCTCGGAGATCTCGATCTCCTTGCGTCCCCACTCGGCCAGCGACAGGTCGGCTACCTTATAGGGAAGCGTTGTGTCCAAAAACATATCGTTTCAATTTTAAGTGTTGTATCCGTTTCGGTCGCCGTACCGCAGCCTCCGCCGCAGTCGCAACCGCATTATTTCTCCTTCGTCTCCCCCCCCCGCAGCGGCTATTCAACTTCCTCGGTCATCCCCCACGGCAGCCCCCAGGCGGCCATTCAGACCCTTTCGGCGGCCCCCTCGGCGGTCCTCTCGGCGGCCCCCTCGGCGGCGATCAGCTCGAGGATCCGCTCCCGGTCGCGGGCGATCTGTTCGCGGAGCTCCTCCACCGTGGCAAAACGCCGTTCGTCGCGGATCTTCTCCACGAGTTCGACCCGCAGGCGGCGTCCGTAGAGCGACTCCGTCAGGTCGAAGACATGGGTCTCGAGGCGGCGTTCCGATCCCCCCACCGAAGGGTTGCAACCCAGGTTCGACATGGCGTCGTACCAGCGGCCGTCGATCTCGACCCGCGAGCGATAGACCCCATCCGTCAGCGGAAGGTCCGCCGCCACGGCCAGATTGGCCGTCGGAAAGCCCAACTCCCGGCCCAGGCGCCGTCCATGCTCCACCACCCCTTCGATCACCACCCGTTCCATCAGATCTTTTCGGTCAGTTTGCGCACCAGGCTGAACTGCGAGAAGAACTCCTTGGCGAAGACCCGCAGCACCGTATACGAGGGGATGGCCAGCAGCATGCCCAGAATCCCGGCCAGCGATCCGGCAATCAGGATCACCAGAAAGACCTCCAGCGGATGGGCCTTGACCCGCTTCGAGTAGAGCGTCGGCTGGAGGATGAAGTCATCCATTCCCTTGATGACCAGCAGCGTGCAGACGATCACCAGCACCGTATGCCCGACGGGCATCCCCTCGATCGGCGTCACGATACCCACCAGCACCGACAGAATGCCGCCGATCAGCGGTCCGGCGTAGGGCACGACATTCATCGCCCCCATGATCAGCCCGATGAAGGCCGCATCGGCCATCGTCATCCCGAAGGCCATCATCACCAGCGAGACGGCAATCATCAGCAGCAGGCTCTCCGTGAGGATGCCCGTGAAGTAGCGGCCCAGCAGCAGCGTCACCGAATCCAGTGCGCGGGTGATATTTTCGTGGTAGTGTTCGGGGAAGACCGCCGTGACCATGGCGTAGAAGAGCCCCTCCTCCTTGAGGAAGAAGAAGGTGATGAACGAGATCGAGAAGACGGCGATGACCAGCGAGACCACCACGCCGATGACCGACGAGAAGAGACGGTTCAACGAATCGAGGTCGATGATCTGACGCATGGCCGTCGTCAGCTCATCGGAGAGCGAGAAGGTGCTCTCGGGCAGGGCGAAGAGGCGCTGCAGATCATGCTGCGCCCGCGCTACGGGTTCGCTGATGCTCGACATGACGACCGTGAAGTCCACATGGGCAAACTGGTTGATCTTGTTGAAGACCAGCGGCACGAAGAGCGAAAAGCAGGCCGCGAAGATCGCCCAGATCACCACGAGCGTCACCAGCGCCGCCAGCCAGCGCGGAACCCGCCAGCCCCGGATGCGAAGATCCGACAGCCGCTTCACCAGCGGTCGCCCCATGACGGCCAGAACGGCCGATACCAGTATATAGACGACGATCGACGAGAAGTACCACACCAGAAAGAGCACGGCCGTGACGATGACCGCACCCACGATGAACTTCAGAACCGTCTGTGGCGTCGTCTTCATGGCTCTACTCCTCCACCTTGCGCAGACGGGCGATCGGCGTCTGCGAACCGATTGTCGGATCGCCGATCTCCACCAGCAGTTCGCTGTCCTTCGGAACCAGCACGTCGATGCGCGATCCGAACTTGATGAAGCCGCAGACGCTGTTCTGCTCCACCTGATGGCCCACCTTCATGTAGGAGACGATCCGCCGTGCGATGAGCCCCGCAATCTGGCGGAACAGCACCCGCTGGCCCGAGGGCATCCGCACCACCGTGGTCGTCCGTTCGTTCTCGGTCGACGACTTCGGGTGCCACGCCACCAGAAAACGGCCCGGATGGTATTTGAAATACTCCACCTCGCCCCCGACGGGCACCCAGTTCATGTGGACGTTGGTGATCGACATGAAGATCGAGATCTGCATCATCTCCTCCTGGAGGTACTCGTTCTCGCGCACCACCTCGGTCACCACCACACGGCCGTCGCACGGTGCGAAGACCAGATCGTTGTCGTGGATGCGGACCCGACGCGGCTCGCGGAAAAAGGCCACGATGAAGAACCAGAAGAGCAGCAGGAAGATCGTCCCGCCCCACAGCAGAGCCGTGCCCGACTCGTTGACCAGCATCCGGTAGAAGAGCCACCAGATCAGCAGGCACACGGCGCCCGAAACTCCGATGATCTTGTATCCTTCCTTGTTGATTCTCATATTTCGGTACGATTTGGAGTTACATCACATAAAGCATATAGACGAAGACGAACGGCGCCGAAAGCAGTTCGGCATCGAAACGGTCGAGCACACCGCCGTGGCCGGGGATCAGCCGACCGGAATCCTTGACGCCGGCCGCCCGCTTGAACATCGACTCCACCAGATCGCCCAATACGCCGGTGATCGAGGCCACGAAGGCCAGTCCGGCCCATGCCGCATAGTTGCCCTTGAGCGCCCATGCCGCAACCAGTCCCATAGCCATGGCACCGATGACGCCCCCGAAGAAGCCCTCCCACGATTTCTTGGGCGAGAGGCGTTCGCAGAGGCGGTGCCGTCCCAGACTCATCCCCACCAGATAGGCGAAGACGTCGTTGGCCCAGATGATGAAGATGTAGAACATCATCACGCCGGGACTCCACTCCTCGCTGGCGATGATCGGGAAATAGCACATCAGCGAGAAGGGAAGCGCCACGTAAACGACCCCCAGCAATGTGGTGGCGATATTGACCGCGGGATTCTCCCGGCGGCGGAAGAGTTCGCAGATGAACATCACCGGAAGCAGCAACAGCAGAAAGGCCATGCCGAAGGCAAAGGTCCGGTTGGCACTCCCCAGAATCTGGATGTCGTCGCATACGACGGCGAAATTCAGCGCCAGCAGCACCAACCCCGCAACCAGACCGACGATCCGTTGCGGAGCCGCTCCCCGCGCCTCGGTCAGGGTGTAGAATTCACGCATTCCCACGATCAGCAACAGCGCCAGCAACGCGCCGAAACTCCATTGTGACCACGCAATGGCCCCCAGGACAACCACGGCAAGGACCGCTCCGCTCAACGTTCGGACCAGCAGATTCTTCAGTTTTTCGTTCATCGGTTTCAGTAGTCAGGTCGTTACAGGTTGTTCCGCTTATTTCTCTCCCGAGGCCGGATGCTCCGGACCCTTCGTCGCGGCATCCGATGCCGCGGTGTCCGTCGTGGCGGCCGTATCAGCAGCCGTTGCCGGCTTCTCCGCAGCCGCTCCCTGTGCTGCCGTTTCGGACGAAGCCGCTCCGCTTGCAGCCGCGGTCGAATCCGTCGCAGCAGCCGGAGCCGTACCCTCCGCAGCCTTGGCCTTGGCCTCCGCCTCACGGCGTTCGCGCTCGATATCCTTCTTCCGCTTGCCGAAGATCCGCTCCACATCCTCCGTGAAGACCACCTCGCGCTGCAACAGCAGTTCGGCCAGCTCCTTCAACCCCTCCTTGTGCTCCTTGAGCACCTTCTCGGCCATGCGGTAGGCCTCGCTGATCACCCGGCGCGCCTCGGCGTCGATCTGCCGGGCCGTCTCCTCGGAGTAGGGTTTCGTGAAAGACATGTCGCTCTGGCCCGTCGAATCGTAGTAGGAGAGCGTCCCCACCTGGTCGCTCATGCCGTAGTAGGCCACCATGGCGTAGGCCTGTTTGGTCACGCGCTCCAGATCGTTCAGCGCACCGGTCGACACTTCGCCGAAGGTCAGCTGCTCCGAGACGCGGCCGCCCAGCGTGGCGGCCAGTTCGTCCATCATCTGCTCGCGCGTGGTGATCTGACGTTCCTCGGGCAGGTACCACGCCGCTCCGAGCGCCTTGCCGCGCGGGATGATCGTCACCTTGATCAGCGGGCTGGCGTTCTCCAGAATCCAGCTCACCGTGGCGTGGCCCGCCTCGTGGTAGGCGATCACGCGCTTCTCGTCGTCGGTGATGATCTTGTTCTTGCGCTCCAGACCGCCCACGATGCGGTCGATGGCGGCCAGGAAGTCCTCCTTCGAGATGAATTTCTTGTTGTGACGGGCCGCAATCAGCGCCGCCTCGTTGCAGACGTTGGCGATGTCGGCACCCGAGAAGCCCGGGGTCTGGCGCGCCAGGAACGAGCGGTCGAGCTGCGGATCGAGTTTCAGCGGACGCAGGTGCACGTTGAAGATCTCCTCACGCTCCTTCACGTCGGGGAGTCCCACCTCGATCTGACGGTCGAAACGTCCGGCGCGCATCAGCGCCTTGTCCAGAATATCGGCACGGTTCGTCGCCGCCAGCACGATGACGCCCGTATTGGTCTGGAAGCCGTCCATCTCCGTAAGCAGCTGGTTCAGCGTATTTTCGCGTTCGTCGTTGCCCGAGAAGCCGGCATTCTTGCCGCGAGCCCGGCCGATGGCGTCGATCTCGTCGATGAAGACGATGCACGGAGCCTTCTGCTTGGCCTGTTCGAAGAGGTCACGCACGCGCGAGGCGCCCACCCCGACGAACATCTCAACGAAGTCCGAACCCGAGATCGAAAGGAACGGCACGTTGGCCTCGCCGGCCACGGCCTTCGCCAGGAGCGTCTTGCCCGTTCCCGGAGGGCCCACCAGCAGCGCTCCCTTCGGAATCTTGGCGCCCAGCTCCTTGTATTTGTCGGCCTTCTTCAGGAAGTCGACGATCTCCATGATCTCGACCTTGGCCTCCTCCAGTCCGGCCACATCCTTGAATGTCACCCGTTTGGAGTTGTCCTTGTCGAAGACCTGCGCCTTGGCCTTGCCGACATTCATGATGCCGCCTCCGCCCCCGGCGCCCGCACCGCGCGCCATCGAACGCATGACGAAGATCCATACGCCGATGATGAGGATCCACGGCAGCAGGTTGACCAGCAGCGACGTCCAGTCGTTGCGCTCGTTCTGATAGACGACCGGAACATCCTGTCCCGACTGCGCCTCGGCAGCCTGCAGATCCTCGCGGAACGAATCCACCGAGCCGATCGTAAAGGTCAGCTGCGCACCCGATTCGGGCAGTCGGCGGAAGCGTTTATCCACCGAGTCGTTCCGGTAACGGTCGGCGGCCTCCTTCGAAAGGAAGACCTGCGCCTCGTCGCGGTTGATGACCTGGATTTTCGTCACGTCGCCCCGCTCGACCATCTCCCGGACCGTCGACCAGTCGCTCTCGAGCGGCCGGTCGTTCGACGGATTGAACAGGTAATAGCCGACGATCAGCGCCGCAATCACGCCGTAGACCCACAGCAGCGAGGGCCGCGGCATGTTCATTTTCGGATTATTGTTGCGTTTGTTCTGATTCTGTGCCATATTACTCCTCGTATTCGTATTTCACCATCGGGGCGTCGGCCCACAGCTCTTCGAGCCGGTAGAAGCTGCGAAGCTCCGTCTGGAAGATGTGAACCACTACATCCACATAGTCCATGGCAATCCATACGGCGTTCTGTTGACCCTCGATGCGCCAGACCTTTTCACCCAGCGTCTCAAGCACCTTCTCCTCAATACCGTCGGCGATGGCCGCCACCTGCGTCGTGGAATCGGCGTTGCAGACCACGAAGTACGAACAGATTGCACCGTCGAACCCCCGAAGGTCCAACGATACAATATTCTTTCCCTTCTTATCTTCAATCGCGCTGACGATCGTTTCGATCAGTTTGTCCATAATTTCCAATAGATGTCTATAACCTTGCAAAGGTATGAAAAGAGAATGAGATTTGAAAATTACCGGTTAAAAATCGCGTAACGAGGCCCCTTTTCCACCCCGACACCCGATTCTCCGGAATTTTTTCTACCTTTGTCCGGGAGCATCACGAAACCACTCAAAACCCGAAATGAGACATGAGACGAATCATCACACTGACTGCCATTGCAGCCATTCTGTTTGCTGCGACCTCCTGTAAAAAAGACAAGGACAACGACCGGGAAACTCCCGTCGGGACCATCCGGATCAACGACCGGAGCGAAACCGTCCACGGCGTCTATTACCTCGAGGAGCCCGCCGACGCTGAGACCGGAGCCACCCTCGGGATACTGATTCTCGGACCGGAAGGAGCTCCGGGGGCTGTCGAACCCGAATTCTATCTCTCGTTCGAACTCTCCGAATCGCTCTGCGGACAGACGATCGACCTGACCCGCCCGCTCGAATCACAAACCCGCCCGCTGCCCTATCTTTACATAAGTGCACGCGACGGATCGGACCGGTTCACGGTCGATTACGATGAAGACCCCGTCGCCGAAGTGGTCAGCAAAGGATCGTTGACGGTCTCCCGTAACGGTGATCGCTTCGACATCCGGATCTCGCTGAACTGTGCGGACGGAAACAGCCTGCAGGTCGAGTGGGCCGGAACGGCCGTCAGGCAGGCCGCACCCTGAGCCGCCAACCGACAAACACCTCCCTCCTTCGCACCCGGTCGGAGATTATGTCTGCGGCCGAATGCCCCCCTCGGGACCATGCCTGCGGCCGGTCTTCGGGACCATGCCTGCAGCCGGCCCCCGGAACCATACCTGCAGCCGACCCCCGGGACCATGCCTGCAGCCGGCTCCCGGAACTATGCCTGAGGATGCACCCCGACGCTCGCCAGAATCGTGTCGGTCAGTGCCTTGATGATCGAACTCTTCACGTAGGTGCGCCGGACAGCAATGGCGATCTTGCGCGAAGTGGCCCCCTTGCAGAGGGTCTTCAACTGGTCGCGATGTTCGGCCGGAATGTACTCGACAGCCATCTCGGGAATGATCGTCAGACACGGCGTACAGTCGACGATGCGCATCAGCGTATCGAGCGACCCCGACTCGAACGAGTAGTGCGAAGGCATCGACCGCCGAGCCTGGCACAGCTCGATGATCTGGTCGCGCATGCAGTTGCCCGGGCTCAGAATCACCAGATCCTTCAGGTCGATATCCTCGATGCGGATATTCTGCCGTTCGTAGAGCGGATTCTCGGGCGAAACGTAGACGTAGAAGCGGTCGTTGAAGAGCTCCTGCTCGAGGATCCCCTCGCCGCACGTCCCGCTGGCCACCAGCGCCGCATCGATCCGGTCCCGCTTCAAAGCATCGACGATATCCGAGGTGATCATCTCCGAAATCTCCAGCTCCACCTTCGGGTAGTCGTGCACGAACGACGGAATGAACTTGTGCAGCAGATAGGGCGCAATGGTCGGAATCACGCCCAGACGCAGCTTGCCGGCCGTCTCGCCCTTGAGTTCGGCCACCGCCTCGCGGATGCAGTTGTAGGCCTTGATCGTCTCCTGGGCCCGGTCCAAAACCACAGCCCCCGCTTCGGTCGGAATCACCGGCTTCTTCGACCGGTCAAGCAGCACAACCCCCAACTCCTCCTCCAGCGACTTGATCTGCATGCTCAACGACGGCTGCGTGACGAAGCAATGTTCGGCAGCCTGCGAAAAACTGCCGCAGTTGGCCACCGCCAACAGATACTCGAGTTGGATGATTGTCATAACAGGTATTTTTTATAACAGACATTTATTTCTCAGAACGAAGATATAAAATTAATCTATATCCTACAACTTTTTTTTGAAGCCCCGCGCTGTTTTTCGTATGTTTGTCTCCCAAATACCATTCAGATCAGAACAGTTATACCGCTATGGCAAAAATCATCCTCACCGGCGACCGTCCCACGGGCCGCCTCCATCTGGGACACTTCGTGGGCTCGCTGCGCCGCCGCGTGGAGCTGCAGAACTCCGGACTCTTCGACCGCATATTCATCATGATCGCCGACGCCCAGGCCCTGACCGACAACGCCGACAACCCCGAAAAGGTGCGCCAGAATATCATCGAGGTGGCGTTGGACTACCTCTCCGTAGGCCTCGATCCCGAAAAGTCGACCCTCTTCATCCAGTCGCAGGTCCCCGAATTGTGCGAACTGTCGTTCTACTACATGAATCTGGTCACCGTGCAGCGCCTGCAGCGGAACCCCACCGTCAAGGCCGAAATCCAGCTGCGCGGATTCGCCGAAGGGGCCGTCGAGGGCGACACCACCCAGCGGCAGGGCATCCCCGTCGGATTCTTCACCTACCCGATCAGCCAGGCCTCGGACATCACCGCCTTCAAGGCCACGACCGTCCCCGTGGGCGAGGACCAGGAGCCGATGATCGAACAGACGCGCGAAATTGTCCACAAATTCAACTCGGTCTACGGCCAGACGCTCACCATGCCCGAAATCCTGCTGCCGGACAACGCCGCCTGCCTGCGCCTGCCCGGAACGGACGGCAAGGCCAAGATGTCCAAGTCGCTGGGCAACTGCATCTACCTTTCCGATACGGCCGACGAGGTCAAGAAAAAGGTCATGGGCATGTACACCGATCCCGACCACCTGCGCGTCGAGGATCCCGGCAAGGTCGAGGGCAACACGGTCTTCACCTACCTCGACGCCTTCAGCCGCCCGGAACACTTCGCCAAATACCTCCCCGAATACGCCTCGCTCGACGAGTTGAAGGCTCATTACCGCCGCGGCGGTCTGGGCGACGTGAAGGTCAAACGGCTGCTCATCGCGATCCTCAACGAGACGCTCAACCCCATCCGCGAACGTCGCCACTACTACGAGGCCCGCATCGGCGAGGTCTACGACGTGCTGCGCAAAGGTTCGGAAACGGCCCGTGCCGCTGCGGCCGAAACCCTGGCCGAGGTGCGCCGCGCCATGAAGATCAACTACTTCGAGGACCAGCAGCTCATCGACGAACAGGCCCGCCAGTACGCCGAGAAACTCAAACACTGATCCTGCCGTACGCCGCATGGAACTCCGCGCCGACCGTATCTACGCCGCCTTTCTCAAACTGACACGGCGTCTTTCAAACCGCCAGATGATGATGCTGCTGGCGGTGGTGGTCGGTGCGCTCGCCGGACTGGGCACCTATCTCTTCGAGATGCTGCTCTACGCCATCAAAACCGGTCTGACAAACTGGTTCCCGGTCGACAGCGCCCACTTCCTCTTCCTGATCTACCCCGCCGTGGGTATCATCCTGGCCACGCTGTTCGTCCGATACATCGTGCGCGACAACATCTCCGAAGGCGTTACGCGCGTCCTCTACGCCATGTCGAGCCGCAACTCCCGCATCGCCGCCCACAACTGCTGGACCTCGATCGTCGGAGGTGCCACGACCATCGGATTCGGCGGTTCGGTCGGTCCCGAGGCCCCGATCGTGCTGACCGGAGCCGCCATCGGCTCGAACATCAGCCGGCTGGTGCACCTCAACTACAAACACTCCACGCTGCTGCTCTGCTGCGGCGCCGGTGCCGCCCTGGCCGCCATCTTCAAGGCCCCGATCACCGGTGTGGTCTTCGTGCTGGAGATCCTCATGCTCGACATCACCGCCGCATCGGTCATCCCGCTGCTCATCGCCTCGATCACCGCCACGACGATCGCCTTCACGTTCCGCGGGTTTGACCCCATTCTGGCCGTGACGCTGGCGCCCGAGGATGCCTTCGAACTGTGGCAGATCCCGCTCTTCATCCTCCTCGGCGTGCTGTGCGGTCTGATGGCCTGGTACTTCACCTCGATGAACGCCCGCATCGGCGACCTCTTCAAACGCATCGACAGGCAATACAAGAAGTGGATCCTGGGCGGCGCCATCCTCGGCATCCTGATCTTCGTCTTCCCGCCCCTCTACGGCGAAGGCTACGAAGGGTTTACCTCGCTCATGCACGGCAACGAGCAGGAACTGTTCAACAACTCGCTCTTCTACCGCTTCCGCAACATCGACTGGGTCGTCGTCCTCTTCGTCATCGCCACGATGTTCTTCAAGGTCATCGCCATGGCCTCGACCAACGCTGCAGGCGGTGTCGGCGGTACGTTCGCCCCCTCGCTTTTCGTCGGGGCCTTCACCGGAGCCTCGCTGGCGCTCATCTGCAATCTGCTGTTCCACTGGGAGGTCTCGATCGTCTCGTTCACACTCGTGGGCATGGCCGGCGTCATGTCCGGCGTGATGAACGCCCCGCTGACCTCGATCTTCCTGATCGCCGAGCTCTCGAACGGTTACGGCCTCTTCATCCCGCTGATGATCACGGCCTGCATCTCGTTTGCCGTCGACTACTACCT